>DATNFM010000021.1:0-35805 GCA_035606435.1 Streptosporangiaceae bacterium
GCATGCACAAATGCCTCGCCAAACGTCGGCAAGGGCAACGGCAAGGTCACCGGGAAGCCGCTCAAGGGCGGTACGGTAACCGTAGCCGAGGTCGGCGCGTCGCCCAACTTTATTTTCCCCTATCCGCCGTCGACGAACAGCGACGGATACAACGTCAACCTCACCCAGGGCTTGTGGCCATATCTCGTCTATGCGGGCGATGGCGCCAAGGCGACCGTGAACCCGGATGAGAGCCTGTTCAGCTCGCTGAAGTACAGCAACAACAATTCCGTGATCACCATTGTGCTGAAGCCGTGGAAGTGGTCCGATGGCGTGCCCATCACCAGCCGCGACTTCACCTTCGTCTACAACCTGCTGAAGGTGAACTACAAGAACTGGATCGGCTATACCCAGGGCTTGTTCCCCACCGACGTGAAGAAGGTGCTCACGCCGGACTCGCACACCGTCGTTCTCGACTTGGACCGGTCATACAATCCGACCTTCTACACCGACAGCGTGCTGGACCTGCTGGCGCTGATACCGCAGCACGCATGGGACAAGACCTCGCTGACCGGCAAGGTCGGCAACTTCGACGAGACCGCGGCCGGCGCTAAGGCCGTCTACTCATTCCTGCAGAAGCAGGGCACGCAGATGAGCACGTTCGACAGCAACCCGCTGTGGAAGGTCGTCGACGGGCCCTGGACGCTGCAGACCTTCAACAGCAACGGCTACTACGCGTGGGTACCGAACAAGAACTACTCAGGGCCGGATAAGCCCAAGCTCAATAAGGTGGTCTGGACGCCGTTCACCACCGACACCGCCGAGATGAACACGCTGCGCTCCGGCACGTCGCTGGACCTCGCGGGCCTCCCGCTCAACGACGTCGGCCAGATCGGCGCGCTTGAGGCCGAGGGGTACACGATCAGCCAGCTGCCTACGGCCGGGGTGGCGGAGATCGTGCCGAACCTGTACAACCCGGTGAACGGGCCGCTGTTGAGGCAGCTCTATGTACGCCAGGTGCTTGAGTACCTGTTCGACCGGCCGGCGATCGTGAAGAAGGTCTTCAACGGCTACGCCGACCCCGGTAACGGGCCGATACCTCTGCTCTACGGAAAGCAGTGGGTTTCCCCGCTCGAGCGGTCCGGCGGACCCTACCCGTACTCGCCGTCGAAGGCGATAGCGCTGCTCAAGGCGCACGGCTGGAAGGTCGTGCCGCACGGAGTCTCCACCTGCCAGCATCCGGGGACCGCGGCGAACGAGTGCGGAGCCGGGGTCAAGGCCGGCGAGCCGATGCAGTTCCAGCTGATGTACTCGTCCGGGAGCACGTCGTTCGATCAGCAGAACGCATCCGTCCAGTCCACCGAGGCCGCCGCGGGCGTCAAGATCGTCCTCGACCCGGTGCCGTTCAACACGATCGTGTCCACGACCGGGTACTGCAACGCCAAGTCGCACCCCACCTCGACCTGCTCCTGGCAACTACAGGACTACGGTTACAACCCGTACACGCTCGACCCGAACGGGTCCGGCCAGTTCAACACCGACGGCTACGGGAACTACGGCGGTTACTCAAGCGCCGAAGAGGACAAGCTGATCAACGCGACCCAATACGGCTCGCAGCCGTCGGCGTTCTTCGCCTACGAGGACTACACGGCCAGGCAACTGCCCTACCTGTGGCTGCCCAACGAAAACGGCGTGTTCGTCTACAAGAAGAACCTGGCGGGCATCACACCGTGGAATCCGTTCTCCGGCACCCTTAATCCCGAGCTCTGGTACTACACCAAGCCCACATCATGAGCTGGTACCTGATCCGCCGCGCTGGCCAGGCCATCGTGGTTGTGATCGGCGTCATGATCTTGACGTTCATCCTGCTGCATCTCGAACCTGGCAGCGCGGCCCGGGCCGTTCTCGGGCTCAAGGCCACGCCAGCCAGGGTCGCGATCTTCGATCACACCTATGGCCTGAACAAACCCCTGTACACCCAGTTCTTCATCTACATGAAGCAGCTGTTCAGCGGCAACTTCGGGATCTCGTATCAGCTTCAGCAGCCGGTGTCCACGCTGATCGCACAGCGACTGCCGCGCGACGCCCTGCTCCTTGGCCTGTCCACCTTGGTCGCGCTCGCCGTCGGCGTGCCCACCGGTATCTACCAGGCCATACACCACAATGAGTTCATCGACGACGTGTCGGCCGGCACCTGGTTCACGCTGTACTCGGCCCCTGACTTCCTCGAGGCCTTCCTGCTGATCGCGCTGCTGTGCGTGCAGTTCCACATCTTCCAGCCCAATTTCCCCGGCGGTATCTCCACGGTGGGCGGGGTGCTCACGGACTGGCGGGCACTGGTACTGCCGGTGTTCGTGCTCTCGATCAACAGCGTCGCCAACTTCAGCCAGTTCTCCAGGTCCACGGCTATTCAGGTGCTCACGTCCGACTACATCAGGGCGGCCAGGGCGAAGGGACTGCCGCGGCGCCTGGTCTTGAGCAGGCACGTGCTCCGCAACTCGCTGCTTCCGGTCATCACGATCCTCGGCTTGTCGCTGCCCGACATCGTGGCGGGAGCGGTGATCGCCGAGTCCGTCTTCAACTTCCCCGGCATGGGCTTGCTGTTCTGGCAGTCGGCGCTCGCGCATGACTTCCCGGTGATGCTCGGTGCCACGTTCATCATCGGGATCGCAACGGTGACGGGAAACCTGCTAGCCGACGTCGCGTACGGCGTGCTCGATCCGAGGATTCGTCATGTCAGCTCTTGATCCGACCGCTCATACCGCTCTGCCGCCCAGTGTCGGCGTGGCCGAAGGGGGCGAAGTTCGCGCGTCCTCCGGAGGCAGGCTGAGCCTCGACGCCTTCCTGCACAACCGGCGCACGATGAGCGGGGTCGGGATCGTCGTGCTGCTCGGGCTGTTCTGCTTCCTCGGGCCGCTGTTCTATCACACCAACCAGGTCACCGTGAACCTGAACATCATCAACGATCCGCCCGGCACCGGGCACCCGCTCGGCACCGACCAGTACGGCATCGACATCCTCGGACGGCTGATGGTCGGCGGCCAGTCCTCACTCGAACTGGGCTTCGCCGTCGGCATCGTCGGCACCGTGCTCGGATGCCTGTACGGCGCGATCTCCGGCGTGCTCGGCGGAACCGGCGACGCGATCTTGATGCGAATCATCGACACGCTGCTCGCCGTGCCGACGTTCGTCCTGCTGATCATCGTGGCCAGCATGTTCAGGCTGAGCCTGGCCGTCATCATCGCGATCTTGTCGCTGCTGTCCTGGCCCGCCGTGGCCAGGCTGGTCCGAGGCCAGGTGCTGGCCCTGCGCGACCGGGAGTTCTCACAGGCGGCTACGGCCATGGGAGCGACGAGGCGGTGGATCCTGATCCGCCACATGGTGCCGAACACGCTCGGCATCTGCATCGTGACTGCGACGTTCGGCGTGGCCGATGCCATCTACGCGCTATCGGCGCTGAGCTTCCTCGGCATAGGCCCGCCGCCACCGTTCACCGACTGGGGCACGATGCTGACGAACGGCGTCAACAACCTGTTCAACGGCTACTGGTGGCAGGTGTACCCGCCGATGATCGCGCTGGTGCTCGTCGTCCTGGCGTTCCGGCAGATCGGCGACGCGCTGAACGACATCATCAGCGGCGGCCAGACCGGAGCGGTGTTCAGGCGCAAGAGCCGGAGCCGATTCAAGTGGGTCCCGATGTCAACCACCTACGAGTAGCCACGAAGCCGATCCGAGGGAATTACCAGGGGGTCGACCAGGGTTGACCGCACTGTGCAGGAGGTCGGGTCTTTTGTAGCAATCGGTGACAGCTTTACCGAGGGCTACGGCGATTACTACCAGGACGGCAGCTGCCAGGGCTGGGCTGACCGGGTCGCCCGGATGCTGGCTGTCGGCTCTCCGGGCCTGGCTTATGCCAACCTGGCCGTCCGGGGCAAGTTGCTCCACCAGGTCATCAGCGAGCAGGTGCCGCCTGCGATTGCCATGCAGCCAGATTTGATCAGCCTGGCGGCCGGCGGCAATGACCTCCTCAGGCCAAAGGCCGATCCGCAGGCTCTGGCGGCCAGCTTCGAGCAGGCGGTGATCCAGTTGCGGCCGGCCGCCGATCGGATGCTGTTGTTCAGCGGCTTCGATCCGAGCGGACTGCCGCTCATGCGCCTGATCCGGGAGAAGGTCATCGCCTACAACTCGCGGATCAAGGAAATCGCCGCCCGGCATGATTGCCTGCACGTCGAGCTATGGAAGATGTCCGTGCTGGCCGATCCGCGCGAATGGTGCCCTGACCGGCTGCACCTCTCCGCCGACGGGCACCGCCGGGTCGCGCTGAACGTCGCCGAGACCCTCGGCCTTCCGGTCAGCGAGGACTGGCAGACCCCGCTCGAGCCGGACGCGGCCGCCAGCTCCGGCTGGCTGGCATCCAGGCGCCAGGACCTGCACTGGGCCAGGGTCTATGCCGCGCCGTGGATCTGGCGGCGAGTACGCGGCGTCTCCAGCGGCGACGGCATGCCCGCCAAGCGACCCGACCTGCTGCCGCTCTGACGCGCAGCCTCTCCGACCCGCGCTAGCCGCGCTTGTGGCGAGTGGCTTCCGGCCGGATTCGTTGCCACAGGAGGTGCGCTCATGGGAATCTTGGTGGCCGTAGCCGACTAATGCGGAACTTCCGTGGTTGGCGCCACGGTGTACGTCGGATCGAACGACGGGCAGCAATATGCAATCGATACTTGGCAGGAAAGCAACCCTGGGGGTTTGTTACGTCGGACTCAATCGACTCATCGCGGACGGTGTCCGACGGCGTCGGCTACCTTGGCTCGTTCGATGACACCTTTTATGCCTTCGCGGTCCCGTAGGCCGCACTGGCTGGTCGTGCTCGCCGTGGTCGCGGCCGGATGCTCGACGGCCACCGGGACCACCGGCCCGAGTGCCGTTCCTGTCGTCACCCGGACCCCCTCGGCACCTCCGGCGTCGACGCAGCCGGTCCAGGGCCGGGGGAGTTCGCCCCGGATCATGATCGTGGGCGACTCGATCACGCAAGGCAGCGCCGGCGACTACACCTGGCAGTACTGGCTGTACGAGCACCTGAAGTCGGACGGAATCACCCCCCGGATGGTCGGCCCCAACCACTGGCTGCACGACAACGTGACCGGGAAGGCGCACGTCCTCAGCTACGCCAATCCCCATTTCGGGCGCGCGAACGACACGATCTGGGGCATGACGCTGGCCAGCCAGAAGACCAAGATCGGCGCCACGATCAAGACCTATCGGCCCGACTACCTTCTGGTGCTGCTCGGCCTTGATGACTTGTTCTGGTTCGGCACGAGCGAGCTGACCATGGCCGCGAACCTGGTGACCTTCATCAATACCGCCCGAGCCGCGCAGCCGAACATCCGGATCGCGTTCGGTCTCATCCCGCCGAACGTCCACACGAAGACCAATCCCACGTTCTCGGCCAAGATCGTCACCTACAACGCGGCGATCGTCTCGACGGTCCAGCGGCTGTCGACGGCGCAGTCACCGATCGCCGTGGCGCAGGACACCGACATCGACGTCACCGCCGACTTGTGGGACGGCACGCATCCCAATACGAACGGCCAGATCAAGATCGCCGCCGCCTTCGCGGACGCCCTCGCGAGCAAGCTCAGCCTGGGCGCGCTCTATCCGGCGCCGTTCCCGGTCATGCCGGTCGGCCCGCTCATCCATCCCAAACTGAAGGCCACGCCCGGCCACGGCCTGGCGAAGCTGTCGTGGACGCTCGTGCCCGGTGCGAGCGGCTACTACGTCTACGTCAAGCAGGTGACCATAGGCCAGTCCGCGTTCAAGCGGCTGCCCTACGCGCTGCCTCCGGCCAAAGACCCGTTCACCGCCGGCCTGCTCAGCCCGGGCGGGACCTACTCATTCAAGATCCAGGCCTGCAAGGGCTCCGACTGCGGCGCCTTCTCCAACGTAGCCAGCATCGTCGTCCACTAGGCCTATTGCCCGTGCCTGGCCTAAATGAGCGCGTGCGGCAGGTATCTTGATGACCGGGATCCGATCGCGTTGCCCTGTATGACGTGGCCGGTGGGGGAGTAGTCGTTCAGTGTAGTTTCGGCGTTCTTGTCGATTGGCTTGCGCGCGATTGACTTGCCCAACCTGACGGGGTGGCAGAGTGACGAATCCGTCGTGGGATCCACATGGTGAGGTTCGGGGTGCGCTGCGTGCGGTCGTTGCCGATCCCGAGCTCGGCACCGAGGTGCTGTCGAGCCCCAGGGTCATGTCGAACATCCTCAGGGACTTCCTGCCGGACGCTCCGCGCGGGGCGAACCTCCTGATCGCGGCGAGCGATGCCGATGTGCCCGGCAAGCTGCGGACTTACCTGGCTCAGGGCATGGACGCCGGCGTCGCGCAGGGAATCGTTGCCAGCGTCTTCGCGGAACAGACGGCCCTGACCCAAGACGCGTGCCAGTGGGTGGTGCACGAGATCGCCATAGCCCTCGGCGTGCCGCCGCAGGTGGGGATCTCGGCCGGTCCTAAAACCGACGGTCGTCCGGTTGTCAGTCAGCGGCCGACGACGGTGGACAAGGCCGCCGCCCCCGCGCGGCCGACGTCGCGTATGGCGCCCCCGCCGCCCGCTGCTCCGGCCGGCCCGCAGCGGGACGGCCCGGCCTTCTATCCGGGCCAGCCCGCCCGGCCGAGTCAGCCGGTCCAGCCTGCTCAGCCCGTCCAGCCCCAGTTCCAAGGCCAGCCCCAGTACCCCGTGCAGCCAGGCCAGCCCCCATACCCAGGCCAGCCGCCGCCCATTCAGCGACCCGCTCCGTACCAAGCTCAGCAGCCCTACCTGGGCCAGCCCCCGATGCTGCCGTACGACCAGGTACTCGCGTCGGCACCACCCCGCAGGAAGTGCAGGCGCAACGTCATTATCGCCGTGACGACCAGTGGCGTGGCGGTGCTGCTCATTGTGGCCTTCCTGTACGTGCTCGGCTCCATTGCCATCCCGCCGACCCGCACCGGAGTGAACGCTCAGGTCACCGGGGTCCCAGTGCGAACGCTCGACGCCGTCGGTTCCGGCAGGTCATACTCTGACGCCGTCCACCGGATCAACGGGGCCAGGCCGCTCACCAAAGACGGAAAGCCGGAGGTCCTGTACATCGGGGCGGCCTTCTGCCCGTTCTGCGCGGCCAATCAGTGGTCCATCATCGTCGCCCTGAGCCGGTTCGGCACCTTTGCTGGTCTCACGTACAGCCATTCGTCCCCCAAGGATAGTTATCCGAACACCGCGACCCTGACCTTCGACAAGGCCACGTACACAAGCAAGTACCTGACCTTTGTCTCGGTAGAGAGCCAGAACGTCAACCGCCAGCCGCTGCAGAACCCTACTAAGCTGGAAACAAGCCTGTGGAAAAAGTACGGGCACTTCTACTGGCCTTTCATGGACGTCGGTAACCGCTTCTACACGTCGTCGCTTTTCGACCCGGCGCTGCTGCACGGCAAATCCCAGAAGCAGATAGCGGCCGCTCTCAGCCATCCGTCATCGCCGATCGCCCAGGCGGTAGACGGATCGGCCAACAGAGTGACCGCGGCCATCTGCTCAATGACCGGTAACCAGCCCACCTCGGTCTGCGGCACCCCGACAATCACCGCCATCGAGCGCGCCCTGTAAAGACTCCGCTCAGGCCGGGTATTTATGCTGCCAGTTTGCTGGGCAGTTTTTCTTCCCGACAAGCAGCACGATTCGGTAGCGGGTCTGAAATAGGTATTGCTGGCCTGCCTGCTGGTAGGTCACTCGAATGGCCTGAAGTTGCGCGATCGAGCCCGTGGGTCGCAAGACAGTGACCAGGTCGGCGTGACGTGGTCCCTTGCGCGGGGCGACCCGGGCGCCGTTCGCGGTCGAATGCTGCGACCACTCGACGCCTCGCTGTCGGGGAGCCGGCGGGTATCCAAACCAGGACCCGTATTCCAGATTGCCCGTGATAGGAACGACGTATGACGCAGCGAGCCGAAGGCGGCTTGCGCTGACCAGGGTGACCTTCTCGATAACGGCGCTCGAATGATCGCTGTTCACGAGTTCGGTTATACCCCAGCTTTCCACTTGGCCAGCTTTTATAGGTATGCAAATGCCGCCCGCGCTACCGCCGTCGCCAAGCGGACCAGTGTTTACCGCCGGGCCCGACGAACACGAGGTCACCAGGAGGGCCGCCCCCAGAGCTTGAACGACCCTCCCGGCCATACGAGTCGTCATGCCGCTAAGGCCGACCCATGACGATCTTGCCTGGGTTGCCGCCAGGGCCATCATTCTCGCCGCACAAATCATGGCCATGCGAACCCATGTAGTAAGTGATAAAACCGTCGGAGTCCCAGCCAGTCTGCGCGCTTAGGGTAATGCCTAGAGGCGGGACCGGTATGCCGAGACCGAAGGTACCTGCTTTTGAAGTGGAGAACGACGGGCTTGTATGTGCCTGATATCGCGTGCAATGCGTGGCCTTGACCGAGGCTACCTTGAGGCTCTCTGATCCACCGAAGTAGGAATATACCTCGGTCAATTCACCGCAAGGACCGGTGTCATAGAGACCGTACTTGAACTGCGTCTTATAATCCCAGGAGGCCCTGGAGCCTTTTCTGGCGAATGGCACCTTACTGTTGCTGCTCATCGATTTGTGCCCATCCTCCGACCAGTCGTCCTGAGCATAAGCGATACCAAGGCTGGAACTTTGCCCGTGGTCGTAGGTGAACTGCTGATGCTCATTGCCTGCGATACGGATGCTGGTGAATCCGACTTTTGCCCACTGCGGGTGGTAAACTTTGATCAGTTGGGGCGTTGCGCAGTGGATGTCCGGAACTGCGCCGCTTGGATGAGCGAGGTAGGCCGCGATGTTTGGGAATCCATCTTTGGAAGCGGCAGGCCAAAGACGTATAGTGCCGATGTTGACGGTCTGCTCTTGGCCGTCCATGTTGGCCGAAAAGCCGTAGGCGCTGAAGGTGTGCTTCGTGACGGCAAAGGCTTCGAAGTTCACGGTGCCGTCCGGATTGGCGTACGAGGGCAGTGCCGAGGTCGTGATCTTCAATGAGAAATTCCGGCCGGTGGTGGTGACGCTCGAGGCGATCCGTCTCCAGCGGTGACCGGTCACTGTGATCACGGCGGTCTTCGCTGATCCAATGCTAATGCCGCTGCGGAAGTGGTCACGCTCGCGACGATGAGACCGATCGATGCAAGGGCTAATGAGATCCTTCGGCTGATATACATATTTACCCCCGGTTCAGCGGACAGATTACCGATGAGTATCTCACACGACCGGGGGCAACAGTCAGCATGTGACTTGCCGAAACTCAGGCCGCCGTAGCTTTCCGGGGGCTCGGACCCCGGATAACCACGGCGGCGTCTAGGTTACGGTCAGCTGGTTGGCGCCAGGCCCAGGGAGGCCAGGTGAGCCTTGTAGGCGGCACCGTAGTTGGTCGGGGTGCCTGGCACGTAGTCGGTGACGAGGCCCGGGCCGCTGGAGCAGTTGAAGTCAGAGTTCCAGGCCCAGGCGAGGTAGCTGGTGTTTTGCGAGTCCAGCCAGGTGGTGAGCGGGTTGATGTAGCCGCCGGCGCAGTCGTTCTCGCCGATCTCGCCGGCGATCACCGGAACCTGCGCGATCACCGGAGCGACCTGCGAGGTCCAGCAGGACTGGTTGCTGCAGGCGTTGAAGGTGTAGGAATGCCAGGACGCGACCAGGTTGTGGTCGGGGTCGGTCGGCTCGAACTGCAGCCACTCGGTGAGGTCGTTGCTGAACTCCTCGCCACCCAGCATGATCACGTTGTTCGCTCCGGCGTTACGGACCGCCGTGATCATTTGCTGCATGCCGGCCACCGCGTAGTTGATGCCGGTACAGGGACTGCCGGTCTCCCAGCACTGCCAGCCTTCGGTCGTGTTGTTGTTGTCGGAGCGGGACGCGAAGGGCTCGTTGAACAGGTCAAAGATGACCGCGTCGTTGCCCTTGAACGCCGTCGCTACCGAGGACCAGAACGGGATCGCCTGCGCCGCGTCTGGCATCGGCTTCTGGCACACCGCCTGAGCCGACGAGCAGTTCGCCGCGGTAGCCGTGCCGTCGGTCCAGTGCAGGTCCAGGATCACGTCAAGGCCGCTGGCGTTCATGAGAGCGACTTCCGACTTGATCGCGTTCTGGTAATTGGCGCCCGAGAACTGGGAGTTGACGTACGACTCTGCGTTCCAGCAGGCCTCGTTGAGCGGCATCCGGACCGCGTTGACGCCCCAGCTCTTCATCGCGTTGATCGCGGCCTGGTCCATCTCGCCGTCGAAGATGCCCGTGCCGTTCACACAGGAGTACTCGGCTCCAGAGCGGTTGATGCCGCGCAGGATCACCTGCTGACCGCTGGCGTTCAGCAGCTTGTTCCCTGAGACGTGCAGTTGCGCCGCCGGACCGTTGTTGGCCGGCGTCTCGGTGACGGATAGCGATGCCGAGGTGAATCCGGTACCGCTCGCGGTGAACGTGGCCGTGCCCGTGCTTGAGCTATCCGCCGTGATCGTGACGTTCTGCGGAGTGGCGAAGTTGGACGGCGTGAACGTCAGCGAACCGCCGGCGGTCACCGACAGCCCGGTGTTCCCTGATGCTCTGGTCGTGGTCACGGTGACGTTGGACGTCGGCGCGGCTGACAGGGAGAGGCCGATCGTGCCGGTCTTGCCCTGTACCACCGACAGCGAGGTCGGATTAGCCACGATGCTGCCGCCGCCGTTGTTGGCCGGCGTCTCGGTGACGGTTACCGATACCGAGGTGAATCCGGAACCGCTCGCGGTGAACGTGGCCGTGCCCGTGCTTGAGGCATCGGCGGTGATCGTGACGTTCTGCGGAGTGGCGAAGTTGGAGGGCGTGAATGTCAGTGACCCTCCACTTGTCACTGACAGCCCGGCGTTCCCCGACGCTCTGGTCGTGGTCACGGTGACGTTGGACGTCGGCGCGGCTGACAGGGACAGGCCGATCGTGCCGGTCTTGCCCTGCGTCACCGACAGCGAGGTCGGATTAGCCACGATGTTGCCGCCGCCGTTGCTCACCTGGCCGGTGCACGTGACGCCGTTGAGCGCGAACGAGGTCGGGTTGACGTTGCTGCCGCTGTAGGAGAACTGAGCTCCCGGATTGGCCGTGCCGCCGGTGCCCAGGCTGCCGTTGTAGCTGGCATTGGTCACCGTGACGTTCTTGCCTGACTGGGTCCAGTTCCCGTTCCAGCCGTTAGTCAGCGTCTGGTTGCCGGAGTAGGAATAGGTCAGTGTCCAGCTGGTGATCGGGGATCCCAGGTTCGTGATCGTGAGTCCGGTCACGAAGCCGCTGCCCCAATCCGACTGGATCGTGTAGGCCACCGAACAGCCCGTTGCGGCATTGGCCGGGGCGGATGTCATGACGCTCAGCCCGCCGAGCCCGGCGGCGCTCAGGAGGAGCGCCGCCAGACTCGCGATGGGCCTGCGATAAGAAATGCGGGCCATTACATCGACGGGAAAGCGTTGTTGACCAGCATCTGGAACTCGGCCGGGAACCACTGTCCGGCCGCCACGTCAAACCCCGGGATGGACCCGGTCGAGTACGTGCCTCCGTTGCCGTCGGTGTTGGTGCCATTCGGGTCACAGTGCGGGTCACCGTGAGAGTGCGTGGAGGTTGGGTAGTCTCCATCGGACTCGCCCGGCGGCTTGATCCACACGAACGCCTCGATTGGCGACGAGGTGCCGAACGGTTCGTCGGTCGGCCGCGCGCCGATGCCGGCGTTGTTCTGGTTGCACCAGTCACCGCGGAACGGCCGCTTGTCGATCTTGTTGTCGTTGACATAGGTGGTGGCGTCCGAGGCCTGGGTGATGGTCGTCGGATGCGTCGGGCCCCAGCCGTTGCGGGAGGTGTCGATCAGGAACCGCTTGCTGGCCGGGAAACCCGCATTCACCAGCGTGTTGTACATGGCCGTGTCATAGGTCAGCTCATCGAACGTCGGGTTGAACTGGTAGAAGGTCACCGAGTCGATCTGCGTGCCGTTGACCTGCAGGGTCGGGTTGGTCAGCAGCGGCTCCTGGGTCGGGGTGTAGTTCGCCGTGTCGCTGATGAACCCGTCGATGCTGGCGTAGCCGGCCGTCGTTCCAGTGACCACGGTGTTGTAAACCGACGGGGTGCCGTTCATGTTGTTCGGCCAGCCCAGCCAAGCCGAGTGCGCGATGTCCAGGTAGTTGTAGACGTTCGAGATCGGGTGCAGCTGGTTCAGCGCGTAGGTGATGCCCTTCTCGTAGTACGGAGCGGCGGTAGCGCACGCCGGCTTGCTTGAGGTGTTGGTGACCACATTCGGCAGCGAGTCAGGCTCGATGATCGCGACCACCCGGATGTTGGAGCTTGCGAACTGCTTCAGGATCGAGGCGATCGGGTCGATGTACTGCGTCTCGTATTCGGTAAGCCCCGCGTCGGTGGCCGGGATCTCGCCGTTGGACGCTAGCGCCGCGCAGTCACGGCCAGGAAGGTCGTAAACCACGATCTCGACCACGGACGGGGTAGCAGCGGTACCCTGCGAGGCCGCGTTGGTGAGCTGCGCCATCAGGCCAGTGCGCCCGGTGGTGCCGCCGCCGTTGATCGCGGCCATCGAGTCGAGCCAGATAGCGGTCTGGAAGGTGGCGACCCTGCCTTCGGCGGCCGAGTTATCGGAGGTCGCCTGGGTCTGGACTTCCTTGACGTAGTCGGGGTTGAGGTAAGGCTTGGCGCCGGTGAACGGATCGGCGACGTGCCCGCAGTTGCTGGTGCAGGCGGCCGCTTCGGTGGCGGAGAAGCTCACGGTCGTCAAGCCGGTGGCACTGGCGTTGAACGTGGCCTGGCCCGTGCTTGAGGTGTCGGCCTTGACCGTGACGTTCTGAGCGGTGGAGAAGTTAGTCGGCGTGAACGTCAGCGATGCCCCGCTGGTGATCGACAGGCCGGTGTTTCCGGAGGCCCTCGCCGCCGTCACCGTCACGTTCGCGGTCGGCGCGGACGACAGGGAGATCCCGACCGTGCCGGTGCCGCCCTGGGTTATGGTCTGCGTCGTCGGACTCACGACGATGGTGGGCGACCCTTGAGTGGCCATTTCCGTCGCGGTGAACGTCACCGACGTGTAGCCGGACGCGCTGACCGTGAACGTTGCCTGGCCGGTGCCAGCGGCATCGGCCGTGAGCGTGACGTTCTGCGGGGTGGCGAAATTCGACGGGGTGAACGTGAGCGAGGTCCCCGCGGTTGCCGACAGGCCGTTGTTGCCTGAGGTGAATGCCGTGGAGACGGTCACGTTCGCGGCCGGCGCGGTCGACAGCGTTATCCCGACCGTGCCGGTGTGACCCTGGGTGATGTTCTGGGCGGTCGGGCTCACCACGAGGCTGCCGGTGTTCTGGGTTTGCCCGGAGCAAGTCACGCCGTTAAGCGTGAACGCGGTGGGGTTGGCGTTCGTGCCGCTGTAGGCGAACTGAGCGCCCGGGACGGCAGTGCCGCCGGTGCCCAGGCTGCCGTTGTAGCTGGCGTTGGTCACGGTGACGGTCTTGCCGGACTGGGTCCAGTTACCGTTCCAGCCGCTGGACAGCGTCTGGTTGCCAGCGTAGGAGAAGCCCAGCGTCCAGGCGGTGATCGGCGAGCCCAGGTTGGTGATCGTGATGTTCACCACGAATCCCTGGCCCCAGTCCGACTGAATGGCGTAGGCCACCGAGCAGCCCGTCGCGGCGTTGGCGGGCGCGGCCAGGGCGACTGTGCCCAGCCCGGCGATCCCGATCAGCAGCGCGGCGAGGGAAACCAGGTGCCGGCGCAATTTGCGTAACTTCATAACAGGTGCTCCTCCGAGGGCGACGAAGAATCCGAAGGGCCGGGCCGTGCGGTACCCAAACACCGCGCGAGCACCGCTGACGCTAAATCTGGGTTGAACATCGGTCAACCGGCTCGGTAAGCGCTTTCTGCGGCGGACCGGCCGTCCTGCCGGGCGGTCCGTGAAAGCCCAGGTAGATAGCTGTTTACCGGCCTGACGACGGCCGGGGAGGCGGCATGAATGATTGCATAGACCGTGTAACTTTCATTTCGGCTCGGGTATCGGCCCGGCGGGGACGGCAGTTCGGACGCGGCGAGTCGACTCCCACGGCATCCAAGGCCCCGCAAAGCGTTCCCCTATGAGAATTTCATGACCGCCTCGATCCGTGTCTGCATCAAAACGCCTGGTCAGCGGCATAGCCGGGGGTCGGCGGGGCTCGCGTGCTCTTCCCGCGCCTTCCGTGGCGGCCTATCGTCCGCAGCACTTCCCGAAATTTGGAGGTCGTGGATGCTAAGACATCGGCTGCGCCTGGCAGCCTTGGGTTTAACCGCGCTTGCGATGGTCGCGGGGGTGCAGGCTGCTCAGGCCGCTCCTAGCGGGGCGCCGAAAGCCGCGGCGGCAGCGACTGGCTGCAACGTCGCCTACGCGATTCAGTCGGACTGGGGTGCCGGGTTCGTGGTGAACATCACGGTCACGAATCTCGGGGCGCCGATCACCAGCTGGACGCTGGGTTTCACCTACACGGGGAACCAGACGCTGGCGAGCGGCTGGAACGGGAACTGGACCCAGTCCGGCAAGACCGTCACCGTCACCAACGCCAGCTACAACGGCAGCCTGGGCACCGGCGGCACCGCCAACCCGGGCGCTCAGTTCTCCTACAGCGGCACGAACACCGCGCCCACCGCGTTCACGCTCAACGGCGTTGCGTGCAACCAGCCGACTCAGCCACCGCCGGCCGTGGCGATCACGAGCCCGACCGCGGGCCAGATCTTCACGCCCGGCTCGAACATCTCGCTCGCCGCTACCGCGAGCAGCACCGGCAGCGGGTCGATCAGTTCGGTGGCGTTCTTTGAGTCCACCAGCGCGAGCAACAACACGCTGATCGGCACGGTGAACACCAGCCCGTACACGCTCTCCTGGACTAGCGTCCCGGCGGGCAGTTACTCGATTACCGCGGTCGCGACCGACAACCTGGGCCAGAAGACGACCTCGGACCCGGTGGCGATCGCCGTGTCGGCGCCGTCGGTGGTGACTAATCCGACGACGCTGACCGTCCAGCAGGGAAGCACCGGCACCTCGGCTGTCTCGCTGTCGTCCAAGCCAAGCGCGAACGTCACGGTCACGGTCGCGGAGAACGCCAGCGGTGACCCGGACGTGACGGCCTCGCCGACCAGCCTGACCTTCACCACGGCCAACTGGAACACGCCACAGAACGTCACCTTCACGGCCGGGACAAACGCGGCCGATGCCGGCGGCAACGGCGTGTTCACGGCGTCGGCTTCTGGCTACCTTTCGGCCACGATGACCGTCACCGAGGCGGCGAAGGCCTCGACCTATGACCAGTGGTTCCTGAACCTGTACACCATCATGAAGAATCCGGCGAACGGCTACTTCAGTCCGAAGGGCATTCCTTACCACTCGGTGGAGACGCTGATCGTCGAGGCGCCAGACTACGGGCACGAGACCACGTCGGAGACCTACAGCTACTGGTTGTGGCTGGAGGCCGACTACGGCCGGGTGACCGGAGACTGGACGAACTTCAACAACGCGTGGACCAACATGGAGACCTACGCGATTCCCAGCGATGCCCAGCAGCCCGGGCAGTGCACCTACAACGCCTCATCGCCGGCCCAGTACGGACCGGAGGAAGGATCGCCGAGCCAGTACCCGGTCGCGCTGAACGCGAGCGTGCCCGTCGGCTCCGACCCGTTGTTCGCCGAGCTGAAGGCCACCTACGGCACCTGCGACATGTACCAGCCGGTCTGGATCATGGACACCGACAACCGCTACGGCTTCGGCCAGGACGAGGACGGCACCTCGACGCCATCGCTGATCAATACCTTCCAGCGCGGGCCCGAGGAGTCGGTGTGGGACACCGTTCCGCAGCCTGACTGGGACGCCTTGAAGTCCGGCGGCCCGAATGGGTACCTCGACCTGTTCAACAACGGCGGCGGCTCGTTCGCGCCGCAGTACAAGTACACCGACGCACCCGACGCCGACGCGCGGCTGGTCCAGGCCGTTTACTGGGCCGACACCTACGCCAAGGCCCAGGGCAAGTCGTCGGCGATCACCGCGACGCTGGCCAAGGCCGCCAAGCTCGGCGACTACCTGCGTTACTCGATGTTCGACAAGTACTTCAAGCAGATCAGCGCCAACTGCAGTCAGGTCGGCTCGGTCGCGTGCCCGGCCGGTACTTCGAAGGCCAATGAAGACACCTACCTGCTGTCCTGGTTCGACGCCTGGGGTGGTTCGACCACCGGTGCCTGGTCGTGGAGGATCAGCGGTACCGAGATCCACGAGGGCTACCAGAACCCGCTGGCCGCCTTCGCGCTGTCCACGGATCCGAACCTGATTCCGCAGTCGCCGACGGCCAAGGCCGACTGGGCGCAGAGCCTGACCACGCAGCTCAACTTGTTCCAGTGGCTGCAAGCCTCCAACGGCGGGATCGCCGGCGGGGTGACCGACAACTGGGGCGGCAACTACGGTGATGCGGGCAAGCCGCCGGCCGGTGATCCGACCTTCGACGGCATGTACTACGACTTTGAGCCGCAGTACCACAACCCGCCGAGCAACCAGTGGTTCGGGTACCAGACCTGGCCAATGGAGAGGGTCGCGGAGTACTACTACGTGACCGGCAACGCGCAGGCGAAGGCGATCCTCGACAAGTGGGTCACCTGGGCCGAATCGGTCGCCACGGTCAACACCTCGACCGGCGCGATCTGCCTGCCGGGCACGCTGAGCTGGACCGGCCAGCCGTCGGCGAGCTACACCTCAAGCTCGACGCCGCCGGCCGCGAACCCGGGGCTGACCGTCTCGACCTCCGGGTGCTCGTCTGACCTGGGCGTTTCTGCCTCGCTGGCGAAGGTGTACGCGTACTACGCGGCCAAGTCAGGGAACACCACGGCGGAGACGGCCGCGCAGAACATCATCGATGTCATCCACAAGTTCTACTCAGACTCGCTCGGGTTCTCCGCGCCGGAGACCCGGACCGACTACAAGAACTTCAACGTTCCGTACTCCACCAGCGGCCAGGAAGGCGTCTTCATCCCGGCCAACTGGACCGGAACCTACCCAGGAGGGATCAAGCTCAGCTCGTCTACCAACACGTTCCTGTCGCTGCGGCCCTGGTACACCAGCGACCCGGCATGGCCCAAGGTCCAGGCGTACCTGGACGGCGGACCGGCGCCGGTGTTCAACTACCACCGATTCTGGGCCGAAAGTGACATAGCTACCGCCTTCGATACGTTCGCCTTCCTGTTCCCGTCGGTTCAGCCCCCGACTGGATTCTGACCGGATGCATCCGCGCCGGACTTGGCCTGGCCAGGTCCGGCGCGGATCGCCGGTCTGGGCCGGGGATCAGGGCGCTCGCGGTGTGCCGGCGGCCACCGACTGCTAGAAATTTCCGTCGTCTGACGGTTGATAACGTTTCATCCTAGATACACAATTCTCTCAACAATTCATCACACGGGCGGCGCCAGGAGCGGCCCGAACACGTGCGGGGCAGCGTTCGCGGAACGGGAGCACCTGGGACACCCGAAGAATCGGCAGGGGAGATGGCGGTGACGACCGCAGAATCACTTGCAGCGCCCGAGGTAGTAGTACCTGTTGCCTTAACTGGTGTTGGTGCCCCGCCCACGCTGGCCGATGTGGCCCGCTTGGCTGGAGTCTCGCCGGCGACGGCATCACGCGTACTCACCGGTTCGGTCCGGGTGCGGCAGCAGACAGTTGATAAGGTCCAGGACGCCATGACCCGGCTCGGGTACGTGCGAAACCGAGCCCCTAGATCCAGCACCCACCGGCTGGCGGGCGCCATCGCGCTGGTGTTCTGCGAGGAAGCGGTGAAGGCCCTGGCCGATCCCTTCTTCGAGCGCATGGTCCGGAGCCTGTCCAAGGCCCTGGCCTCCGCCGACCTGCAGCTCATCCTCCTCACCCTGCACTCGCCGCGCGAGTACTACACCGTGTCCCGCTACCTTCGGGCCGGCCATGTGGATGGTGCGCTGCTGGTGTCGATGCACAGCAGGCCAGACTTTGACTTCGCCGCCCTCGGCATCCCGCTAGTGTTCTGCGGCCGGCCGGTCAAGGGCGGCGAGAACCTGTCCTACATCGACGCCGACAACGTCGACGGAGCCAGGAACGCCGTCAACTATCTTCTCAACAGCGGCCGCAAGGCGATCGCGACGATCGCCGGGCCGAGCGACATGGCTCCGGGCATCGACCGGCTGCTGGGATACCGCAAGGCGATGATCGCGGCCGGCATCAATGATCCCGGCATGATCGCGTACGGGGACTTCGGGCTGCTGTCAGGCGAGCACGCCATGTACCGGCTCATCGACCACCGGCCGAGCCTGGACGCGGTGTTCGTGGCTTCTGACCTGATGGCGGCCGGGGCCCTGCGGGCGCTGCGGAGGCTCGGGCGGCGGGTGCCCGATGACGTTGCCGTAATCGGGTTCGACGATTCGCCGCTGTCCCTGCAGACCAAGCCGAGGCTATCGACGGTGCGTCAGCCGGTGGACGCCATGGCGGCGCAGATGGCGAGCGAGTTGCTCAGCATCATCGCCGGGCCCCGGGGCGAGCCAGTGCACTTGGTGCTTGACACCGAGCTCATCTTGCGGGATTCGGCCTAGTAAGGAGTCCTTACCGCACCGGTAGGCTCGGCAGACCGGTGTCTGCCGCAGGACCAGTTGCACGCACGTCGGCCGGCGGACTTGCGACGCGCATTGACCAATTGCTCCCTTCTGCCTGCCTCTGCCACATGAACTTCCAGCTCCGGGTCAGCGCTGTCGTTGGCGCCTGGCAAGGTCACGCCGCTGTCGCTGTGATGATGAAGGTGGTGCCGGACGCGAAGAAGGGCTGCGTGGCCAGGTGGGAGAGCCATTGGCTGGCCGAGTCCGCGGTTAGGTACCGTGCCGCCACCGCCCGCTCGGTCACTCGCTGCAGACCGAGCACCTTGTCCGCGGCCTGGGCATCGCGGAAGACGGCAGTGATCGGGATGATCTTGTCGACGCGGAAGCCCGCGGCTGTCGCGAGGCGTGGCAACGCCCGGCCGATGGTGGCGTTGCGGACGACGTGATCGGTGATGTAGCGGGCGTAAGAGCGCGCGATCGCCGGATCCGGGTAGTCGATGATCAGGGTGTCCCAGTCCGGCTCGGCGAAGACAGCCGTCCCGCCTGGTCGCAGGATACGCCGGGCCTCGGTTAGCGCCGCGCCCGGTTCCGGGACGTGCTGCAGGACCCGGTCGGTGTGGACCCGGTCGACACTGGCCTCAGGAAGGTCGAGTGCCTGGATATCGGCTTCGCGGACCTCGACACAAGGCAAGGCCGCCGTCGCTTCCCTGGCCTGGCGGACCGCATCCGGGTCCTGGTCGACTCCGATTACCCGGCCGCCGTTTCCCGCTGCCGCGGCGAAGGCGGGCAAATCCGCGCCGGGCCCACAGCCAAGGTCAACCACTACGTCGCCCGGGCCGATGGCCAGCTCCGAGACGGCCACGGACTTGTAAGCCTGGCCGAAGTCGGATGCCGCGAACCGGGTCAGGTAGTCACTGGGCCTGGTCTTCTCGAACGTCGTTGCCTGCATGGCTACGAGGTTATGAGCGCTCGGAGGCGGCGATGAGGTCCAGCGCGTGGGTGACCGCGTTGATTTGGTAATGGGGAGCGCAGTCTTTAATGACCCGCTCGGCGGTTCTGGCCAGGTGGTGAGCCAGGCCGGACAGGGCCTGGGCGTGGTCACCTTCGGCTAGCGCCTCCAGGATGGCCGCGTGCTCGGTGTCACCGGCCATCTGCCAGCTCGCGGGCTCGGACAGCTGGTAGATCCTGATGTAGCGGGTGGTCCGGTCCGCGAACGCGGCGAGCTGGCGGCGCAACGGCGCTCCCGCTCCGGCGGTGATCAGCCGATGGAACTCGCCGTGCGCACCGAACCACGCGCCGAAGTCCCCCGTCTTCGCCGCCTGGCGCATCGCGGTCAGCCTGCGCTTGGTCTCGCGCTGGCGATCGGCCGTGAAATTGTCGAGCGTCATCGACAGGGCCAGGGTCTCCAGCAGGATCCGGCTGGCGTAGACATCGTCGAGCTCGGCCGGGTCAAGGCCTGCCACCCGGGTGCGCTGGTTCGGCTCGATCTCGACCAGGCCTTCCTCCTGGAGCATCCGCAGCACCTCGCGCAGCGGCGTCCGGCTCACGCCGAGTTGCTCTGCCAGTGCCACCTGGGACAGCTTCGTGCCGGGGGTCAGCGTGCCGTCGAGAACGCATTCGCGCAGGTAGGTGTGCAGGACCGGGATCGCCTGCCTGGCCTCAGGCAGGTCTACCTTGCGCAGCCCCGGTACGAGCACGGGAGTTCTGGCCATTTCTCCATTCTCCCTGATCGGTTCCGCGACGCGGGTGGAGCAGTTTTTGTGCCGGTATTGACCTGTACGGCAAACTGCATACAGTTTACCTATGCTCCTTGCCCGCGACTACTGGCTGGTTCGCTCGCGGCCGAGCGAGACCACGACCACCGAGGACATCGAACGGGTAGCCGGCGAGCACGTGGCCTGGCTGCTGAAGCTCGAGCCGGATGGGCCGGTGCCTGGGGTTGAGGCTAGGCGGAAGGCGGTGGCGGCGTGCGCGTCGCGGTGATCGGTCTGGGCAAGATGGGCCTGCCCATCGCCTGCAATCTGCTTGAACGCGGCTTTGAGGTGACCGGCTACCGGCGATCGCCCGGCACCGAGCTCGTCGAGGAAGGCGGGCAGCGGGCTGAGTCGGCGGCCGACGCGGCGGCTAGCGCCGAAGTGATCATCTCGATCGTGCCGGACGCCGACGCGGTCGATGACGTGGTGCTCGGGTCGGCTGGAACGCTGAAGTCCATGCGCCCTGGCACCGTGCACGTCGAGATGAGCACGATCCCGGTTGCACGCAAGCTGCGGGTGCGAGACGAGGTACGGGCGGCCGGCGGAGATCTGCTTGACTGCCCGATCAGCGGGGCGCCGCCGATGGTGGCACCCCGGCTGGCCACGACATTCGCCTCTGGTGACCCGGCCAGCGTCGAGGCGGTTAAGCCGGTGCTGGAGGCGATCTCCGGGCCCTGGGTCTATACCGGGGAGTTCGGCACCGGAGCCAGCCTGAAATACGTGGCGAACATGCTGCTCGCCACCCACATGGCGGCCACGGCCGAGGCGATGCTGCTGGCCAAGGGCCTGGGCCTGGACCTCGAACTGGTGCAGGGAGCACTGGACAACTCGATCGCGTCCTCGACGATCTGGCGGCAGCGCGGGCCGGTGGTCAGGGCCGGGCAGTGGACCCCGGCGCCAGGTCCGATCGGCACGTTGAAGCCGATCCTGGAGCAGATCGCCGGAGCGGCCGGCGCTGCCCAGGTGCGCAGTCCGGTGTTCGACTCGGCTAGAGCGCTGTTCGATCAGGCGATCGCCGACGGCATGGCCGAACTCGACATTGCTTCGGTGTACGAGGTGCTAGCTGGCGAAGCTGGGAAGCAAACCCCGTGAAGTTTTCTCTCACCAGTCACAGAACCGGCGGCGAGCCGCAGGTTTGGCGCACTGATTTCGCAAATACCTCAAGGCGGTGGCGGAGACGCTCGCCGCGATGCGGCGGGTTAAGGCGGGGGAGGCTGTATCCGCGTGACGCCGGCCCTTGCTAGGTGCGGGGCGGCTCGGCGTTGCTGAGGAAGGTCTGCGGCGGGGGAGCGCCCCACAGGTGCGGGGGTATTTCCCAGTCGCTGGCGACCCAGCAATCATCGATCTGGTCGATGTCGGAGAACCACTCGATCCAGCTTCCCCACGGGTCGGCGCTGTAGTGGAAGAAGTTCGACCCGATCGTGTGCCGGCCGAGACCCCACCCGTCGCCTCGGCCTGCTGACCGCATCCGGTCGGCGCCGATCGCGATCGCGTCGATCGAGGGCACCTCGAAGCTGGCGTGGTGGAAGCCCGGATGGCTGGAGGCGATGAAGCCGAAGATGTGGTGGTCGCCCGGGCCGGCGTTGAGGAAGGTCACCCGGTCGTGGTGGATCGTGTCGCTGATCCGCAGGCCAAGCACCTTGGTATAGAAGTCGGTCATCGGGCCGGGCTGGGGAGTGAAGAGCAGCGAATGGCCGAGCCGCCGGGGGTTCACGTCCTTGGCCACCTCAAGCCAGGCGGCCGTGCCGACCCGCTGATAGTTGCCGCCGACGTTGGCCAGGAGTTCGGGGACCAGCCTCGGGGCGGCTGGCTTGGTTTCGATGAGCTGGACCGGCGTTCCGTCCGGGTCGCGGATCCAGGTGCCGTCCTCGTCGGCGCCTTCCGGCGGTTCGATCAGCGCGGTGCCCGCCCGGTCCAGAGCTCCCAGGAGTGCGTCGAGTGAGCCTGGGCGCAGCGTGAACGAGACATGATGCAGGCGCTTGACCTGGCCCTGGGTCATCCTGACCTGCTCTTGGTCCCGGCCCGGGCACTGGGCGGTCAGCGCGCCCGCCTTCTCGGTTGTCTCCAGGCCGAAATCCCGCAGGAAGCCGTCGGCGACCTCCAGGTCAGGCACTTCGAGCGCATAGTGGTGAAGTCCTGAGATCACTGGATCGGCCCCTTCCCCAATTCCGGCAAACTGCATACAGTTTAACGATTTAAAGGGGATAGGCAAGGCGAAGGGGACAGCGTCGGTGCGGCGAAATCGAGGCCGACGGGTTACGGAGCGAGCCAGTTGCTGCCATTCCACTTCCAGACACCTCGCGGATTGATGTTGGTGTCACCCCTGCCGTCGAGCAGCAGGCCCGGAGAGGCCGCCGGGTGCAGTTGGGTCCAGGTCGTTCCGTTCCAGACCCAGGTGTCGCCAAGGCATCCGCCTGAGGTCGTCAGCAAGGTGCTGCCACCGAACAGTTGCCGCCGTTGTTGCCGTAGAAGGTATCGCCGAAACACTGCGCTGGAGATGAATGAGCGCATTCAGTAGATTTAAGGGGTGATGGGGGCAGTCAGCGTTCTGGGCGTCTTGGCGACGTATATCCAGCGCAGCCGGAAGCATCTGGCTGTGTTCGTGGTCGTGGTGCTGGCAGCCGTTAGCGGGCTGACTACGGCCGTGGTGGCACTGGCGGCGCCAGGGTCGGTTCACTACCGAGTAGCGGAGGGCTTTGCTTGGCCCGGATTCCTGGTGGGCCCCATGGTGATCTCCCCCGATGGCCGGACCCTCTACGTCACCGGCACGGACAGTGCGGGGGACAACAAGCCGCCCTACTACTGGCCATATCCGAAGGTCGTCGTCCCGATAAATGCCGTATCTGGGGCGTCAGGCAAGCCGATTCGGATTGGCGGGCATGGGCATCCGACGGCGCTGGCGATCACCCCCGATGGTAAGACGCTGTATGTCGCCACTTGGCCTAGCGGTGCCGTGATCCCGATCAGCACGGCCACCGGCCGGCCTGGCAAACCTGTCGACGCCGGCCGGGATCCTGTGCATTTGGCTGTCTCTCCGGACGGCAAGACCCTCTATGTGAGCAGCGACCTGGGCACCCTCACTCCCATCGATACCGCTACCGGCCGTCCGGGCCAGCCCATCCACATGGGCGGCGACCTGGAGACGCTCGCATTTGGCCCGGATGGCTCGACTCTGTATGTCGCCCGGTATCCGCCGCCCGGAGGTGCCGATTCGGTCGTCCCCGTTAGCACCGCCACCGGCCGTCCTGGCAAGCCCATCCTCCTAGGGGAGCCGCCGGAAGAGTTGGTGGTCGCGCCGAACGGCAAGAACCTGTACGTCGGTAGTGCGCTCGTTACCGGTGACGACAGTGCCATCATTCCCGTGAGCACCGCCACCGGCCGCCCCGGCAATCCGATCGCTGTCAGTGACAATCTGACGGGCCTGACCATCGCCCCAGACGGTTCCGCGCTGTACGCCACGAGCATGACCCCTGATGGGACCGGCACCGTCACCTCGATCAGCACCGTCACCGGAACCCTCGGCACGCCTGTCCTGGTCGGCTCTCAGCCGCTCGGCATAGTGATCGCTCCGGACGGCGGAAGTCTCTATACCAGCGCCGCGATGATCTCCCCACCACAGGTTTTTACGGTCACCAGAGTGAAGTTGGCCGGCTCTAGGTGAACGCGACCAGTATCTGAGCTGGATCGGCCTCTGGAGGGCAGGCCAAGAACCCGCGCAAATTTTTCTTCCTGCTGAGAAGGACAAACCATAATGGGGCATGGCGATTGCACCTGAGGCTAAGGGGCGCGGCGGTTTCGATCCGCTGTCTGATGGGTTCGCGTTCACGAATTCCTGGCCGGCCGCTCCGGCGGTGACCGTTCCGACGCCGTTCGGGGAGGTCGGGATCGGGAATGCGGCGAACGGGCTCTGCGGCGGCATGGTGTTCGCGGCGCTCGACTACTGGATCGCGGGCCGGGTTCCGCCGAAGACGCGGCCGGCGCCGGGTACGGCGCTGTACAAGTTCATCGTGCGGAGGCTGGTCGACTCCTGGCATGTTCCGGCCGGCGTGGTGGAGTACTACCAGTGGATGAACCTGCCCGACGGCGACGTGAGCGGCAGCGTACTCGGCAAGACGGTGACCGTGCAGCGGGGCGCATCGTGGCGGACGATTGAGCAGCAATGGCCTCTGGTCAAGGCGAGTGTGGACGCGGGCGTTCCGGCGCCGCTTGGAGTGGTGACCGTGAAGTCAGCGAACGTGGCCGAGCTGGGCCAAAATCACCAGGTCGGGGCGTATGCGTACGAGGTGTCGGGGACTCAGGTGACCGTGGACGTCTACGATCCGAACTCCGGGCAGAACGATGGCATCTTCATCAGGTTCGACACCTCGGCGCCGCAGCGGGCCACGACGTTTGCCACCAATATCAATATCGGTCTGCCGGTTCGGGGGTTCTTCATGACGGGCTACACGACCGCCAGCCCGCCGGCGGCGTGAAGCAGGGTCGCGATTCAGGTCTAGCTAGCCAGGGATTGCTCGCGGGAGCACCACCAGGTTGTCCGGCCCGCGACCTTGCCGCGCATCATGGGGGCACCGCACCGCGAGCAGGTACCGCCTTCCTTGCGGAACGACACGATCGGCAGCGTGTGCACTCCGCCGCCGGTCACGGACGTGTCGATGGCCCGGCGGACGGCCCGCAGCAGCCGTTCGACGTCGGACGGAGTGAGTTCGCCAACTGGGCGGGCCGGGTGGATCTTCGCCTGCCAGAGCACCTGGTCGGCGAGCAGGTTGCCGATGCCGGCGATGGCGTCCTGGTCGAGCAGCCGGGCCTTGGTCGGCGCGGTGCCTCGCGCGAACGCGGCCCTGAACTGTGCGGGTGTGATCGACTTGGCATCTGGACCGAGCCCGTCCACCGGCGGGTCCAGGCGGACCCGGCCTAGCCGGCGCGGATCGACGAGGATCAGCGCACCGCCGTCGTCGAAGGTGAGCGAGAACCGGGTGAAGCGGTGGTCGCCGCTGGCCCGGCCGCGTTGCCAGTAGTCGCCGCCTTCGAGTTCTTCGCCTCCTCCGTTGGCTATCACGATCTTGCCGGACATCCCGAGGTGGATCCCGAGCACGGGACCAGGCACAGAAGATAGGGCGGTGCCCGAGGTCTCGCACCACATGCTCTTGCCCTGCCGGTGTACCGCCGTCAGCCGGCGGCCGGTCAGCGCGGTACGGATCTCGCCCGGCCGATGCGGACGGCATTCGTAGCTGTCGCTGTCGTCGACATCGGAGATCACGCGTCCGAGCGCTGCCCGCTCGATCACGGCGCGGGCAGACTCGACTTCCGGTAGCTCAGGCATGCCCCATCCAAGCATTCCTTTAGGCTTGCGACGTGGCCAGCACAGCTGGAAGCAATGCAAAGGGCGGCAAGACGGCGGGAAACCGGACCGCCGACCGGCTAGCCGTTCCCGAGGCGATGCGCCGGGACGTCCGGATGCTCGGCGAGATCCTCGGCCAGGTCATCGGTGAATCTGAAGGCGACGACCTGCTGGCTGACGTGGAGGACCTGCGGCGCCGGGTGATCGCCGCCCGCGAGCGCGACCAAGTCGCTTCTGACGCCGATGACGAGATCACAGCCCTGATAGCGAGCTGGCCGGTGGAAAGGGCGGAAACCGTAGCCCGCGCCTTCACCGTCTACTTTCACCTGGCCAATCTGGCCGAAGAACGGCAGCGGGTCCGCACGCTGCGAGAACGGGACACCGGCAGCGAGCCGGTGCGCGAATCCCTGGGCGCCGCCGTCACGAGCCTCGCCAGGACGCTCACCGTCGACCAGCGCGAGTCGTTGCTCAGCCGGCTTGAGGTCCATCCGGTCCTGACCGCGCACCCGACCGAAGCCAGGCGCCGGGCGGTGACCGAGGCGTTGCGGCGGATCAGTGCTCAGCTGGCCCGGCTGGATAGCACGAGCCTCGGCGCGACCGATCGAACGGAGGCCGGCCGCCGGCTGCGTGAGGAGATCGACCTGCTCTGGCGGACCTCCCCGCTCCGCATCCAGGCCATGCAGCCACTGGACGAGGTGCGGTCGGGCGCCGCGATCTTCGACGAGACGCTGTTTCAGCTCGCGCCTGCGATGTACCGGGAACTCGACCGGGCGCTGCAACCTGGGGCTTCCGGTTGCGCGCCACCGCTGGCGCCGGCCTACCTCCGGTTCGGCAGCTGGATCGGAGCCGACCGCGACGGCAATCCGTTCGTCACCGCGACGGTCACGGACCGGGCCGCGCGCATCCAGGCCGACCACGCGCTCCGGGCCCTGGAGAACGCGACGATCAGGATCGGCCGGTCGCTCACGATCGACCTGGCACTGCCGGACGATCCTGGTGAGGCCGCTGGGGCGCTCAAAGCCGCCCTCGCGGCCGCCGCCGATGCCCATCCCGCTCTGGTCGGCGAGCTCAGCTCCCGGTCGCCAGGCGAGCCGTTCCGCACCTTCCTCCTCTACTCGGCTGAGCGACTGCAGGCGACCAGGATTGAACTCGGCACTGCGGACTCCAGCGCCCCGCCCGGTCTCGCCTACACCGAAGCAGCCGACTTCATCGTCGACCTCCGGCTGGTTCAGGCAGCGCTCGACGCCGTCGGTGCGGCCCGGCAGGCCTACGGTGAGCTGCAGCACCTGATCTGGCAGGCCGAGACGTTCGGCTTCCATTTCGCCGGGCTAGAGATCCGCCAGCACAGCGCGGTCCACACCAGAGCGGTGCGCGAGCTTCGGGCCGGAGAGGCCGCCAGTTCGCAGACCACGGAGGTGCTCGCGACCTTCGGCGCCATCGCGGAGATCCAGCGCCGCCACGGCACCGGCATGTGCCACCGCTACGTCGTCAGCTTCACGACCTCGGCCCGCGACCTCGCCGCCGTCTACGAGCTAGCCGAGCTGGCCTGCCCGCACCGGCCGCCGCTGCTCGACGTGATCCCCCTATTCGAGAGCGGGCAGGATCTGGAGAACGCCGTCCCGATCCTGGACGACGTGATCGGGCTGCCCCAGGTTCGCCGCAGGCTGGCCAGGACCGGCCGCCGCCTTGAGGTCATGCTGGGCTACTCGGACTCGGCCAAGGAACTTGGCATGGTCAGCGCCACGCTGCGGTTGTTCGACGCCCAGCTCCGCCTGGCCCGCTGGGCGGCGGACAACGACATCAAGCTCATGTTGTTCCACGGCCGGGGCGGTGCGCTCGGGCGTGGTGGCGGGCCGGCCGGCCGCGCCGTGCTCGCCCAGGCGCCGGGGTCAGTCGACGGGCGCTTCAAGGTCACCGAGCAAGGCGAGGTGATCTTCGCCCGGTACGGCCATCCGGTCATCGCTCAACGCCACCTGGAACAAGTGACCTCGGCCGTCATGCTGACGTCGGCGACTTCACCGGATGATTCCGGGCGGTCCTGCGTCGAAACCGAGCAGGTGGCCGGTCCGCTCGAGAAGGCATCGCTTGCGGCCTACCGCACGCTGGTCACGGCCGACGGCTTCGCCGAATGGTTCTCGCGGCTCAGCCCGCTGGCCGAGATCGGCAACATGCGGCTCGGATCCCGCCCGGCCCGGCGCGGCCAGGCACCCTCCGCGCTGGAGGATCTGCGCGCGATCCCGTGGGTCTTCGCGTGGGCGCAGACGAGGATCAATCTGCCCGGCTGGTTCGGTCTTGGCAGCGGGCTGGATGCCGCGATCAGGGAGGCCGGCCTGGCGGCCGTACGCGCGGCCTGCGGGGACTGGCCACTGCTGTCGGTGCTGCTCGACAACGCCGAGATGAGCCTGGCCAAGACGAACCGCCGCATCGCGGCGAGCTACCTGGCTCTCGGCCACGACCACACGCTGACCGAGCAGGTGCTGGGCGAATATGACCTGACCAGGCGTCTCGTGCTCGAGGTCACCGGCCACACCCGGCTGCTCGAACGCCGCGCGGTGCTGTCCCGGGCCGTCGCGCTGCGGGACCCCTACGTCGACGCCCTGTCGCACCTGCAGCTTCGGGCGCTGGCGGCGATCCGCGCCGACGAGGAGCAGCCCGATCCGGCCGCGCTCGAGCGGTTCCTGCTCCTGACGGTCAACGGCGTCGCGGCCGGCCTGCAGAACACCGGTTAGCACTGCACCGGATAACGCTGACTAGAGTCTGTCTGGTTGCCTGGTACCTCCAGGTACGTGGACCGCGAGGCGGGTGCAGCCAGAGATGATGCCGGGCCGGGAGTCGCCGGAGCTGCGGGCGCGCAGCCTGGCCACCGCCCGCAGGCGCGCGACCGCCCTGCTCGCCGCGGTAACCGTGCTCTTCCTGGTCGTGACCGCGATTGGTCCGCACGGCACCGCGCTCGGCTACGTGCAGACCGGCGCCGAGGCAGCCATGGTCGGAGGGATCGCGGACTGGTTCGCGGTGACAGCGCTGTTCCGGCGTCCGCTGGGCCTGCCGATTCCGCACACGGCGCTCATCGTCGAGCGCAAGGATCAGTTTGCCGGCACGCTAGGCCAGTTTGTGCAAGAAAACTTCCTGACCGCTGATGTACTGGCAGAGCGGATCGGGTCCGACCGGATCATTCCCCGGCTCGGGGGCTGGCTCGCTGAGGAAGCGAACGCCGCCCGCTTCGCCGGGCACGCCGCCGGCCTTGCCGTCCGCGCCGCCGACGCGCTCCGTGATGAAGACGTCCAGCGGGTGCTGGCGGCCGGGCTGACCAGGGCGGCGCAGACGATCGAGGTAGCGCCGCTGGCCGGGCGGATGCTGCGGGTCATTATCGACGAGGGCCACCACTCCGGCCTGCTGTCCGAGATCCTCGCTGCCGCCGATCCCTACCTGATCAATCACCGGGCCGAGCTCAGGGACCGGTTCGAGGCCGAGGTGCCGCGCTGGGTGCCGGACGCGGTCTACCGACGGCTGTTCGACCGCCTGTTCATCCGGCTGCGCCAGAAGCTAGCCGCCATGGTCAACGATCCGGGCGACGAGACCCGCGTTCAGCTCGAGGCGTGGATCGTCAAGCTCCCCGACCGGCTCGAGACTTCCCCGGAACTCCTCGATCGCGGCGAGCAGATCAAGCGCGATGTGCTCGCCAGCACCGCGCTGCGCGACTTGTCCTCCTCGCTGTGGCAGAACGCGCGGCGCGCCCTGGCCGCGCAGGCCGCCGACCCCACCTCGGAGCTGCGCCGGTGGCTCACCGATACGGTCATCGCCGCCGGGCGACGACTAGAAACCGACAACGAGCTTCGAGACAGCCTGCAGCGGCTGGCCGAATCCGGAGCCAGGGCCCTGGCCGAACAGTTCCATGACGAGCTAGCCGGCCTGGTCACCGACACCATCCAGCGCTGGGACGCCGAGCAGACCTCCAGCCAGCTGGAGCTGCTTCTGGGACGCGATCTGCAGTTCATCCGGATCAACGGCACCGTGGTCGGAGCCAGCGTTGGCCTGGTCCTGCACGCGATCGTCATGGCCTTCGGGTGAGTCAACCTCCCCTGGGACGGCTCACTGCCATTCTGGGAGGGCAGAATATGGCCATGCCGACCTTTAACTCTTATGACGGAACCATGCTCAGCTACCTTGTCATCGGCGATGGCGAGCCGCTGGTCTGCTATCCCGGCGGCCCGGGCCGGTCGGTCGAGTACCTCGGTGACCTCGGCGGCCTGAGCAAATCACGGCGGCTGGTCCTGCTCGACCCGCGCGGTGTCGGCGAGTCCGCCGACCCGGCCGATCCGGCTAGTTTCGGCGTCGACCGGCTCGTCCACGATGTGGACGCGCTCCGTGTCCACCTGGGCCTTGACCGGATGGACCTGCTCGCGCATTCGGCCGGCTCCGTCCTGGCGACCTTGTATGCGGCCGCGCAGCCGCAGCGCCTGTCGAGGCTCTTGCTGATCACCCCGGGCCTGGCCGCCACCGGCGTCGACATCACCGAGGAAGAACTCCGCGCCAGCCTGGAGAGCCGGTCGACAGAACCCTGGTACCCCTCGGCGATCGACGCGATGGAAAGGATCATGACCGGTGATCGGTCGATGGAGGCTTTCCATGCCTCCCGGCCGTTCTATTACGGCCGCTGGGACGAAACGGCGCGGGCCCATGCGGCCGCGGGCATCAGCGAGCGTCACCAGGCCGCGCGGGAAGGCTACTTCGCCGGAGGCGCCATCGATCCGCCTGCCATCGTTGCGGGCTTGAAGAGCCTCACCGCGCCGGTCCTGCTATACGCCGGGGACCTGGACCCGTTGGTGCCGCCCGCCCTGGTGAAGCAGGCGGCATCGGTATTTCCCGACGCCAGCGTCATCGTTCAGGGCGGCGCGGGACACTTCCCGTGGATCGACGACCCAGGCACGTTCGCCGACAACGTCGCGGCCTTCCTGAGCTGACGGCAGGGCCTAGGGGAAGCGAATCGTGGCGCCGGCTGCGCGACCGTGCGCTGGCGCCCGGCGAAGATTGCTGATGTGGGCATTAGCGACGATGACGGCGGCCTTGCCGCATTGCTCGACGAGATCATCCGGTCACCGGATGACCTGGAGCTGCGGCTGGCCTATGCGGACGCCGTGGAGGCGGCTGACGCTGAGCGGGCCGAGCTGATCAGGATCCAGGTACGGACGGCCCGTACCCGCGGGGCGCACTGGCCGCCGGATCGGCGGGCCCTAGACGAAGCCGAGGTCTACGGCCGCGAGCAGGGCTTGGTTTACCGGCGCGGGCGGGAATGGGCGGCCAGCATCGCCGGCCTGGCCAGCTCCTGGCACTTCCTGCGCGGCTTCCCCGAGGAGATCGGCATCGACGCGGCCGACTTCCTGGCGCAGGCCCCCGAGCTCTGCCGACGCGCGCCGGTGCTGCACCTGAACCTTCGCGGCGTGCTGCCGGTGATCGAGGAGTTCTTCGGCTCGCCATACCTGAGCCAGATCCGCTCGATGTGGATGGTGCGCCAGGGCTTCGCTGACGAGGATGCCGCCGTGATCGCCCGCTCGCCGTACCTGGAGAACCTTGAGTGGATGGATCTCGGGGCCAACCACATCGGCGCGGCCGGGCTCGACGCACTCGCCGCGTCCGATCGGCTTCCTCGGCTTGGCTACCTCGGATTCCTTGGCAACAAGGTCGACGATCCGACGCCGAGGTTCGCGGACGACTACGACGCCGACACCCCGGTAGCCAGGGAGTTGCAGGAGAAGTACGGCCCGCGCGAGTGGCTGAGTGCCAGGCCCAGGTCGGTCTGGCCGCCGTACCGGGATGCGGTCTGGAAACGGTACGACGCCTTATCCGGTCACGCCTTGCGGGCTACGCCGCCGATGAAGGTCGCGGTGCGCGGGACGGCCTGCGCCGCGTCGTCGCCAGTCCACAGCGGGACCGGGACCACGCCCGGGGGCAGCAACTCGAGGTCGTGGAAGAAGGAGCTGATCTCGTCGGTCGAGTGCATGAAGAGCCGGGCGGCCGTATAGGCCGAGCTGAAGTTGTCCTGCTCGGATTGGCTGCCCGAGCCGACCGAGATGATCAGGTAGCTGCCGGGCACGATCGCCTGGCAGAAGGCGGCGGTCACGTCGCGAGCGGTCTCGGCATCGGAGAAATGCAGCACCGCCGACATGATCACGCAGGTCGGCTGGGCGAGATCGATGAGGTTCGTCAGGCCGGGATCTGCAAGCAGGGAGTCCGGCTTGCGCAGGTCTCCAGGGACCGCGATCACCCCGGGACCGCTGGCGAGCAGCGCCCGGGCATGCGAGATCACCACCGGGTCGTTGTCGACGTAGGCCACCCGCGCGGTCGAGTCGACCTGCCGTGCGATGTCGTGCGTGTTCAGCGCGGTCGGCAGGCCGGCCCCGATGTCGATGAACTGTCCGACGCCCTTTCTGGCCACGTAACCGACGGCCCGGCCGAGGAACTGCCGGTTCTCCCTGGCCATCTCGGCGGAGACCGGGTGGATCGCCAGCATCTTCTCGGCCAGTTCCCGATCGGCCGCGAAGTTGTCCTTCCCGCCCAGCCAGTAATCCCAGACCCTGGCGATATTCGGTTTGGTCGGATCGAATGGTTCCACGGCTCATCCCCCCTTCCCCGGCGGCACGTCTCGTCCTGTCCTGGGCAGCGTAACGGATAGGACAGCGAAAATTCTGCTGAGAAGATCAGCACCTTCCGGCCTGGCGAAGGCGTTCGCTGGCTTCAGCCTGGGTCAGGCTCGTGATCGGCTTTCCGGCGGCCTGTTGCTGTTTGGCTTCATAGGCCCTCGTCCACAGGCCCGCAGCCCAGCACCGCTGAAGCTCATCGGGGCTGAAGGGCCGTCCGCGGGCGGTGGCGTAGGCCGCGAGGAACTCGTGCGTTTCGGTCGTCGTGGGCAGCGCCGGGAAGAGGTAGATGGCCGCGGCCAGGCCGGCGATCACCGCCTCGCTGTCGGTGACGAGGCTGTCCCAGTCGTAGGCGACAAGCAGCCGGCTGCCGTTCCAGCGCAGGTTGTCGGTTATCCAGTCGCCGTGACCGATCACGGCCTGGTCCTGCCCTTCTTCCAGCCGTTGCCGTGCGGCCTGGCCCGCCGCATCTATCCAGTTGGACGGCGTGGCCAAGTTCAGGTCCAGGTCCAGGTCCTCGGGCCAGGGCCTCAGGCCGCCCTGGCTGTGGTTCCACTCCGTCCACGGTGGCGCGGGCGCTAGCGATGGCACTTGCTCGGGCCGGGGAGCCAGTCGCACGAGGTGCGCGAGCGCTGCGGCGAAGGGCTGGGCGGCGCGGCCGGAGTCCGGCAGTGCCTGTCCGCCCGGGATGTAGCTCTCGGCGGTGGCATCGCAACGGCCGAACGGTGCCGGGCCAGCCAGCGGTGCCGGGCCAGCCAGCGGCTGCGGGCAGGGATATCCGGATTCGAAGAGCCGACGCTGGACCTGCGTGCAGGCAGCGATCCTCGGCTCGGCCGGGCGGGCCCTGATCACTACCTCGCGCCCGTCGGCCAGCCTGGTTCCTATCACATAGGTCAGGTGACTCGCCCGGAACAGTTCCCGCTCCGGCGGACTGCCTAGATGCGCCTCGCACCACGCGGCGAGGCTGACCGGATCGACTTCAGACGGCTCGAGTGCCATCCGGCTATTGTCACCGAACCGCAGCGCCCCGACGCTCGGCCCGTTTCCCGGTAGCCGCGGGCCGAGCGTCCCTCAGAGCGCGGCGCTAGCCCAGCGCGAAGAGCTGTTCGGCGAGCGAACTGCTGAACGTGGCGGAGAAGTTGCACGGAGATACGTCTGTCAGCCGTGTTCCGTCGTTGCCGGACGCGTTGACCGCCGACAGGCACCAGTCGGGCCAGTAGTAGCTCTGCAGCAAGAACATATTAGGGTCATATGGCGTAGCGGTTATCTGCCATTCCATCCAATCGACGGCCTGGCAGGAATCCTGCACGATGTCTTGCGGGTCGAAGTCCTGCAGGCACCGGCCGCTTGCGCTGTTGTAGATCAGGTAGAGATTGGATCCGACCGGGACGAAGTTCCACCTCTGCGGGGCACCGTCCGACGCGTAGCCGTGGCAGTGATAGAGCTGCAGGTGGAGTCCGATTGAATTGGATCCGGACGGTACGTCGAGGCATTTGTGAGCTGCCGTATTGAACAGCGGCGGGAAGATCTCGCTCCAGGTGCCCGGATCGGGCGTGGGAGCGGCCTCGGCAGCGGTCGTCGATGCGAGGCACAGGCCTATGGCCATAGCGCCAGCAAAGAACGAGCCCATGACATTGCGAAGTCTCATGAAATTCCCCTGGCAAGGTTCTGAGAGTCATGTGTGCTTCTGATCAGCGGTACATAGCTGGTCGCGACCTTAAGGCACAGCGCTGAAACGGCGCTGAAGCGCCGTTGCAATGGGGCAGCGATGCCGCGATGTTGTTCGTCCGGCGGCGAAGCCGGGCGGGTCCGCCGCGCGCTCGGTAAGCCGCATAAGCGTCTAGGGCGGCGGCTCGGCTTGCCGCCGGAGGTTCTCGATGTCCAGATCCCGGTGCAGGTTCTGACTAGTCGCGGTTCGGGCGGGGTGATCGTCGCGTCCATGACGATCAGTTCCGGCAGCCAGCGGTCAAGGGCCGGTGCCCATTCGGCTTCGGCGCGACGGGCGTGTCGAGCAGGGCGACCCAGGCGGCTTCTCCGAGCGTCTCGGTGAACCAATCGTCGACCGTTCCCGGGTCACCCGTTTGGTCGAGTTGGTGCAGGCGAGCGGCCACCGCACCGACCTCTGCGGCAGTGACCAGTTCGTCTGCGGCTAGCGAATTAGTAACGAGACCGTCCGGATGAATATGCTCATTCACCGGGTTTTGTATTTGCCGGGATGGTGGTATCGATGCGGGCGGTTGCGTCCCGGTTCGGGGAGAGGTTGCCGCGCGGGCGGCGGCAAGTCTCCGCGATCCTGAGAATAGGTCGGTTATGCCCGGGTTTCCGGGGGAGTGTTTCCGTGCGGTGTAGTGCTTGCCGCGGACTTCCGCGGTGAGCCTGTCCGCGCGCACTTCCAATGGGGAAGTCGGCCCGAATCAGGGGGAAGACATCGCCGCCCCGGGTACCGCCAGGCCGCGCCAGCGCACCGAACCAAGATCAACTCAACCTAAACCGCATCGCACGCATTGCCCGATCATGAAGCCCGCCGCTGCGGGCATCTTGATCACGGCGATTTAACCGTGGGCGCGCCGAAAAGTCGTCACGATCATGAAATGGATGCCTGAACGTCCGATTTTCGGTGGTGAGTTTTCGTCTCGTGTTGAGTTTTCGGTCTATGCGACGGCTAAATCGCCGTGAAGCGAAAACTCGACGTGATCATGAAATGGATTGACATCTTCACGCCGACTACGTCGGTACCAAAGCTACGTGGTTCCTCATCACCGCCCGCCAGTTCCACCCCGCCAATCACCGGGCCACAACTTGCCTGCAGTCAATGGCCGGGCGGGGGTATCTGGAAGGTCACCAGGGATCGGGCCGGGAGGTTCCAGGTGAAGGTGCCGCCAGTGACCTGGACCGTCGGCTGGGCGGAGACGTGGGACGAGGAGTTGGTCAGGTACGGGGTGACCTCGGCGCCGGCCTGGATGCCGATGCCGGTGCCGGTCAGCGAGAAGGTCACCCGGCTCGAGCCGGCGGCGGTGTTCAGGGCCACGACGGTCACCGTGCCGCTGGTGTTCCTGAAGGCGTCGAGCGTCAAGGTGGCGTCGGAACTCCTAGCGCCGATGCGGACCGCGCCGCTGGGGCAGGCGGCGCCCGGGACGCCGCACAGCGCACCGCCGTTGTCGACCGAATAGTTCACCTTCATGAACGGCGGCGGGCTCCAGGCGTCGGCGAACACGTTCGTGACGCCGTAGTCCGCTTTGATCGTCTGCGCCAGCCACAGCTGGCCCTGGTCCTGGCCGGTCGAGGACAACGGCACGTACCTGGGAGCGGCCGCCGGACTGCGCGGCGCGATCGGCTCGATGGTGTCGCCAGGGTGAGCGCTCATCTCGTTGCGCAGGATCGTCAGGCCGGCGCCGGTGGTCGTGCCGTACAGCAAGTTCAGCACGCGCCGCCGGATCGCGGCCGGGGCATTCATGATCAACTTAGCCTGGCCGAAGCCCTCGGAGGAGCCGAAGCCGGTGATCGTCTGGAAC
>DATNFM010000022.1:0-3248 GCA_035606435.1 Streptosporangiaceae bacterium
CACGCCTTCGTCTATGACGTGAAGGGCCTCGTCGTATCTGTCCGTGACCGCCAGGAGCCACGACCGGAAGTTATGCGCGAGCCGCTGTCTCGCATCTTCCTGGCCGCCGAGTCCCCGTCGCTCGGCTGTCCGGAGAATGTCAAGGCCACGGTCGAAGCCGTAGGTCTGGTAGTACACAGCCGATTCGGGGAGCTCGAAGGCGAACCAGCACGTGTGATTACGGCTCGCATACACGGCCTCTCGTGCTTTGCCCTCGATGGCGAGTGCCTCATCGGTGCGGCCGGCGACCACCAAGTTATGAAACAGCGCCGCCCAGAGCCAGGACCGCAGATCGGCCGTCAGATCCGGCAGCGCCAGCGCCGTGCGGGCATTGTCGGCGCGCAGGTCAGGCGAGAGGTCGAACATGCTGGCGACACTGAAACGAACCCGTGCCTCTTCTTCGGCCGGGAGGACCTGCCGGAGCGCGGTATCAGCGAACTGCCTGCCCTCCTCCCCGAGGCCAGCGGCGAACAAGGAGATGGCCCGTCTGGCAACAAGCGGCCCCCGAAGCGGATGCCGAGCCGGTGCCAGCTCCAATGCCCGGCCAGCCAGCTCGGCGGCGGTTCCAGGGTCCGTCGTCCCCAGGGCGTCAGCTGCTTGCAGCAAGGTGGCGATGGCGGTTTCATCGCCGGGCTCGGCGCTGTCCGCGAGCTGCTGGGCCACCTCGACCGGGAGCGCGCCCCGGGCCAGGAGCACATCGGCCGCTTGACGGTCGAGCGCACGGCGAACCGGGACGGGAGAGCTCGCCCGCACCGCCTCGCGGATCAAGTCGTGCCCGAATGCCAGCCGGTCGCCACTTTCGACAAAGATGTCGGCCTGGACAAGCTCCTTGATCGGGTCCAGCAGGTCGGCGACCGGCAGCCGGGACATCTCGGCCAGGTCATAGACGGAGAACCGCCTGCCCAGCGCGGAAGCGAGCGTCGCCAGGCGGTCAGCCGTCGGGGACATGCGCAAAAGCCGGCCACGCATGTTGTCACCGACACGCCGTGGCAGGCGATCTTGGAGGAGTTCCGCTCTGCCCGACTCCACCGTCACGATGTGCTCGTCTTGGAGGCCACGGAAGAACTCGATGAGCAGGAACGGGTTTCCCTGGACCAGCTCCGCTTTGCGCAGCAACTCCTCGCCGGGCTCGGCACCCAGAATGTCCACGGCGATCTCTGCGACCGCCTTACGGCCGAGTGGGCCGAGGCGGATCATCTCGGCCCCCGCCTCTCGCAGCTGATTCTTGGCGCTTTGCACCTGGGGAAGACCCTGGTCCGGGCGGAACGCCATCACCCAGCCGACAGGCAAGGAGGCGAGCCGCTGTGGAAGCTGCCGCATCGCCACCGCGCAGCTGGGTCCTCCCCAGTGCAGGTCATCGAGGCAGATGAGCAAGGGATCCCGCAGCGCGGCCTCTTCGATCAAAGCCTGGATGTCCTGCAAGAGCCAGAACCTCTGCTCTGGGGACGCGTGATGGTCGCTGAGAGCGCGCCGCGCGACGAGCGGGTTGTCCCCGTCGAAGAGCGCGTCGAAGAGCGCGTCGAGCTCGACCACCCGGCGATGCGGCTCAGTTACCCCCCGTCCCACCCGGAAGGAGCGCTCAGCGGCCATGGACGCGCACGCATCCAGAAGGCGGGTTTTGCCGAGCCCGGCCCTCCCTTCGACGATGACGACCGAGCCGACCCCGGAACGGACCTCGTCGAGGCGGCCGCCGATGGCCGCGAGCTCGTCGCCGCGGCCACGCAGAGGAAGCCCCAGAGTGCCCCCTACCATCGGGTCCTCACGCCGGGAGTGTACGTCCGGCCTGCTCAGGCATCCAAGGCAACGAGCCCACCAGGGAAGGATCGCGCTGGACCGGCGCCCTGCATAAGGAATGGCTCGTTCGAGCGATGCCGTAGTGATGCGCGATGCGAACAATCGCCATTGAGGGATGAAGACGGATCCGGTGACGTCAGGGACCGGCACGTCTACCGGAGAGGGTCCATGCCGCAGACCAAGCCCAAGCATCGTCTTCGCCGGGCGGCACCCGGGCCGCCTACGACACCATCGCCAGCGCGATCGCGTCCTACGGTGATCCGCGGCCTCCCAGGTCGCGGAGCGCCCCGCCACAACCCATCAGCCGAAAGAACACCGCCATGCCGATGATCGACGTCTACGCCACTGCTGGGACATTCCCCGACCAGCACCGGCTCGCCACCGACCTCGCCACCGCGCTCATGACTATCGAGCAGGTGCCCGACATCCCCATGTTCCGGCAGAACACTGCCGCCTTCATCCACGACCTGCCCGCCGGCAGCCAGGCCAACGTCGACGGCGAGAGCAACTACGTGCGGATCCAGGTTCTTACCAACTCAGGCGCGCTCGACCGCGGCAAGCAGCTGGCCGTGGTCGAGCGGCTGACCGCGATCGCCGCCGACGCCGCCGGCGATCCCGGGCTAGCCAGCCGGACCTGGGTGCTGCTGACCGAAGCACCCGACGGCGGCTGGGGCCTGGCCGGTCATGCAAACACCAACGAGGAACTGGTCGCCGCTGCCCGCAAACAGCTGGCAAGCCTGGCGGCTAGCAAGCAGGCCGACGACTGACAGATTGTGAGCCCACTTGCCCGTTCGGCGGGAGCAGGTCTTCGTGCCTGCCGGTGATGTGCATGAGGATGGCGTAGCTGCTGGTGTCGCCGGTCTCACCCGTTCTCGGAGGGCAGCGGCTCGAGGCGCGGGGCGGCGCGCGCCGCCAGGGCGGCCGCGACGTCGGGCGGCACCGGCACGTTCGAGCCCTGGAAGCCGCGGAACGGGCGGAACGAGCCGAGCTGGACGTCCTCGAGCAGCTCCGACCTGAGCAGTGGCGGGCGGATGCGGTAGTCGAGCCGGATGTCGGTCCGCCAGCGGAAGTGCGCGGGGTCGGATGGCTGAACGGGATGCTCATACGTCTCGGACACAATCGTCGCGACGTAGTAGATGCCAGGGTCTTTGGGCCCCACGACCTGCAGCCAGACCCGGTCGCCCAGTGTCATCCGGTCCCGGTAGCGGGGCGTGCCCCACCACTGCTCCCGGGAAGCGGCTACCGAGGCGCCCAGGTCGTAGTACCGGGGGTTGCCCTGAAAGATCCAGTCAGCCATGGTGTGACGATTACTCTAGCGATCCTCGGCCAGCGTGGTGAGGACGGGCTGGTGGTTCACCTATGGTGGGGCTGGTCGGTGGGTGGGGGAGTGTGTGGTCATGGACGCCGGTCTTCAT
>DATNFM010000023.1:0-2673 GCA_035606435.1 Streptosporangiaceae bacterium
GGGCGGCGTGCTGGAGCCGCGTATACCCAGCTTGTGCTCGGCCTCGCCGACAGAGAACCCGGGTGCGTCCTTCTCGACGATGAACGCGCTCATCCCGCGCGTCCCCCGCTCCGGGTCGGTCTTCGCGAAGACGATGTACACATCGGCGAACGGCGCGTTGGTTATGAACATCTTCGACCCGTTGAGGGCGTACCCTTCGGCGTGCAGCGTGGCCGTGGCGGTGCCCGCGCCGGCGTCGGTGCCCGCGGCGGGTTCGGTCAGGGCGAAAGCCCCCAGGCGGCGACCCGACGCCATGTCGTGCAGGTACCGGTCCTGCTGAGCCTCGGTGCCGAATTTGAAGACCGGCCAGGTGGCGAGCGAGGTGTGCGCCGACACGATGACGCCGGTGCTCGCGCACGCCCGTGACAGTTCCTCGACCGCGATTATGTAGCTCACGTAGTCCGCGCCGGCGCCGCCCGCCTTCTCGGGATAGGGCATGCCCATGAGGTTCATCTCGGCCAGCTTCGGCAGGAGCTCGCAGGGGAAACGGTGGTCGCGGTCGATCTCGGCCGCGATCGGCGTCACCTCGGCCTCGGCGAATTCCCTGACCGCCTCCCGGATAAGCTGCTGCTCATCGGTCAACTCGAAGTCCACGGTAAGGTACCTCCCTGAATATCGGCCGTCCTCGGGCAGCGGTATTCGAGAACTGTGTTCTGCTGGGCTTTTGCCGTTCGTAATCGCAGCCGGGACTGAGGGCCCCCGGTAATTTCCAGTCGGCTGGAAACAACACGCCCGATGTCAAATTCATCATGGTAGAACATAGGCTGATCCTGGCTGGTCCCGGTAGGGACGAAGGTCCCCGTGCTCGGGGAAAGTCCGCAACTACGTCGTGTCTGCGGGTACGGGCACGGGCTCGATGTGCCAGATATCGCGGCAGTAGCCGCGGACCGTACGGTCGGAGGAGAAAAACCCCGAGCGTGCCGTGTTCAGGATCGACATCCGGGTCCACCGGTCCTCGTCGGCCCAGGCCGGCCCGACGGCCCGGTCGTGGCAGTCGACGTACGACCGGTAGTCGGCAAGGACGAGGTACTCGTCCCAGTCCAGGATCGAGGAGATGACCTGCGCGGCGGACCCGCGGTCTCCGCCGGAGAAGGCGCCCGACGTCAGGGCGTCGATGGCCGCCTTGAGCTCGGCGTCGCCCTCGTAGTAGGTGCGGGGGGAGTAACCGCCCTGCCTGACCGCGACGGCCTGTTCGGCCGTGACCCCGAACAGGAAGAAGTTGCCGGCCCCGACCCGATCCCTGATCTCGATGTTGGCGCCGTCAAGCGTGCCGACGGTGACGGCCCCGTTGAGCGCGAGCTTCATGTTGCCGGTGCCGGAGGCTTCCTTGCCTGCCAGCGAGATCTGCTCAGAGACATTGCCGGCCGCCACCACCAGCTCGGCGACCGAGACGTTGTAGTCGGGCAGGAACACGACCTTGATCCGGCCGGCCACGTCGCGGTCGGCGTTGACTACCGCCGCGACCGAGTTGATCAGCTTGATGATGCGCTTGGCCTCGTGATAGCCCGGCGCGGCCTTCGCGCCGAAGATGACCGTGCAGGGCGTCACGGCGGCGGCCGGGTCCGCCTTGATCCGGTTGTACACAGTGACAATGTGGAGCAGCTTGAGGAGTTGGCGCTTGTACTCGTGCAGCCGCTTGACCATGACGTCGGACAGTGACGCGGGATCGATGGCGATGCCGGTGCTAGCGAGGGCATGGAAGGCCAGGTCGAGTTTGTTCTGCCGCTTGACCTCAAGCCATTGCGCCCGGAACTCCTCGTCGTCGGCGAAGGCCTCGAGCTCTCGCAGCCGCTCCAGGTCGGTCAGCCACCGCTGGTCTCCGAGCCGGGCGGTGATCAGGCCGGACAGGCGCGGGTTGGCCAGCCGGAGGAAGCGGCGCGGGCTGACGCCGTTGGTTTCGTTCAGGAACTTCTCCGGCCACAGCTCGGCGAAGTCGCGCAGCGTCGTCTGGACCAGCAGCCGCGACTGCAGCTCGGCCACCCCGTTGACCGCGAAGCTGCCGACGGTCGCCAGGTTGGCCATCCGCACCCGGCGCTCGGGGGCCTCCTGGATCAGCGACAGCCTAGCGATGCGCTCGTCGCCGCCCGGGTAGCGGGCGCGCACGTCCGCCAGGAAGGACTTATTGAGGGCGTAGATGATCTCCAGGTGGCGCGGTAGCAGCCGCCCGAACAGGGGCACCGGCCAGGTCTCCAGGGCTTCGGGCAGCAGGGTGTGGCAGGTGTAGGCGAAGGTGCGGCGGGTGATGGACCATGCCTGGTCCCAGCCGACCCCGTTCTCGTCCACGAGCAGCCGCATGAGCTCGGGTATCGCCAGCACCGGATGGGTGTCGTTGAGCTGGATGACGACCTTGCCGGGGAACGTCTCCCAGTCGCTGTTGCGGAACCTGAACCGGCGGATGATGTCCCGCAGCGAGCAGGAGACCAGGAAATACTGCTGCTTGAGCCGCAGCTCCCGGCCGGCTTCCGTGCTGTCGCTCGGGTAGAGCACCTTGGTGAGGTTCTCCGAGCGCATCTGTGCCTCGACGGCCTCCGCGTAGCGGCCGGCGTTGAAGAGGTCCAGGTCGAACGACTCCCGGCCGGCCCGGGCGCGCCACAGCCGGATGATGTTGACCGTCTCGGTGCCGTAGCCGGGGAC
>DATNFM010000024.1:0-22799 GCA_035606435.1 Streptosporangiaceae bacterium
CTCATAGCCCTGGTTAGCGACGTCAGAACCAGGATTAATCCGACAAAATTTGTCTCCAACCAGGGCTAAGTCGTCGCAACCAGGGCTAAGTCGTCGCAGACGGACGCGGTGCGGACCGAAATCGCCGTAGGCGGGCCCGTCGTAGCTGACCGCCGGTCGAGCGGGCAAGTCGCCGCCTGGGCTACCAAGGGGGCGCTCTGCCATTGGGCGGTTGCCCCTAGAAGTTCTAGGGGCGATCCTAGGGCCAGATTAGGGGTTCGACTGGGTGGGCCTGCGAGGACTTGAACCTCGGACCTCTTCCTTATCAGGGAAGCGCTCTAACCGCCTGAGCTACAGGCCCCAGTGTTGCGCACCGGCGTGCCGAGTTAGGTTACCGCACCGGAGCGCTTAACGCTAAGTCGATTCCGTGCTTTAGTCGGCTTCTCTCAGCGTCACTTCGATACCGCCGGATACGTGCGTCACGACGTTGTAGACGACCGCGCCGACGGTCGTCAGGGCGGTGATCAACACCACGTTAATCGCACCCGCGAGCATGGTGTAACCGAGCACCGTGGAGGCCGAGAACCAGTTGGCCGCGTTGGTGCCGGTATGCCCCTTCGACGTCGTCACGGTGCCGACAGTCTGCTCGAGGTAGTGGAAGACGCCGAACGTACGGAGCGCGTAGTAAAGGAGTGCAACGGCGACAAACAGCACGATCCAGCCGACCAGGGAAACCATGAAGCTGAACTTCATGACCGACCAGGGCTCGACCCTCGACAGCACCAGCTGGGCGTCGCGCCGCTGCTCTGAGCCGTCCCGGCTGCCGGACAGTCCGGTCTTCGACTTGACCGATGCCTTGGGCTTGCCTGATCCTGAACGACCGTTCGAAGACGGCTTCCGCTTCTTCGTGCCTGGCGACGCCGTACCTGGTGACCCCTTGCCCGGACCCGGAGCACCGGGAACTGGAACCGGAACCGGAACACCCGTACCTGGAACACCCGAACCGGGCACGTAGGCCTGGGGTGTTCCGACGGTGGGATCGCCGAGTGCTGGCGGGGCTTCGGCGGTCGATGGCTTGTTCGCCACAACCCGGCCCGGCGTCTGGGTGGCGGCCATGGCCGCTGCGCCGACACCGCCGACTGCGGCCGCGCCGATGGCACCGGCGGTGCCAAGACCGCCGGACGCTGGCTGACCGGATGGCGCGTCGGCGCGCTGAGTGCCCGACGGCGAATAAGTAGGCCTGACGGTGGGCTCCTGGCTAGTCCAGATCGACGACGGCCGAGCGGTCGGCGAAGGAGACGAAGACTGCGATCCTAGTGACGAAGAGTACCCAGAAGATGACCTGGGGCTGTCATCGACGCTCGGAGGGTATCCGGCCGAGGCGGAACGAGAGCCAGCGAAACCGCTCGAACCAGAGCCAGCAGAGCCAGAACCTGAACCAGAGCCAGAGCCTGAGCCCGAACTCGAGCCAAACCCAGAGCCAAATCCAGAAGACGTGTAGTCATTTGACGCCTGATCCGCCGGTGCCTTCTCCGACGACGGGACGTCCCAGACCGAGTCCTTCTTGGCGTAACTGGTCGGCGAGTACTCGGGGTAGCTCGGCGGCGTGTAGGCCGGGGTAGCACGTGAAGCCGCGCTACCCTGGTCCTGATCGGACAACGTGCGCGAACTCCTGGCCTGCTCCGACGGCGTCACGGTGGCGTCCTTGGCCTGGGACAGCGGCACCTTGTTGATCTTGGGCGCGGAAGCCGGGACCGGGGCCGCCGGAGCCGGGGCCGGAGCAGCCGGAGCGGCAGCCGCCGGGACCGGAGCAGCCGGAGCGGCAGCCGCCGGGGCCGGAGCAGCCGGGACCGGAGCAGCCGGAGCGGCAGCCGCCGGAGCCGGGGCCGAGTGCCGCACCGTCGTGTCGTTGTCGCCCACCGACGAGGGCGTTGCAGGCATTTTCGTCGCCGAGGACTTCGGCTTGTCGGCCGAACCGCCGCTCTTCTCCGGAGGACCCGAGGGCCGCAGCGGACTGGTTACGCCCCCCGCAGTCGCGGACAGCCGGTCAGTTGATGCGGGTGGCGGAGTGGCGCCTGAAACTGGCGAGGGCATCGGCCTGGTCGTCGACGTAGCCGATGGCCGGGGAGCCGACGATGACGGTGGCTTCGATACCGGCGGCTTCGAGCTATCCGATCCCGACGAATCCGACGACTTCGAAGAGTCCTTAGAGGAGCCAGAGGAAGCTGAGGGCCCGGAGGAAGAGTCCTTGCCGTTTTGGTCGGCGGCCTTTGGGTCGGTGCCGTTCTTGCCAGCCGAGTCCGACTTCGGCTCCGACTTCTTCCGGACGACAGTGTCCGGCTGAGCAGCGACGCTGCCTGCCGCAGCGGTCGAAGCCGCTGCTCGATCCACCGTGTCGTCCACCCGTCCTCCCGCCTCATTTGCTATCTCGACACTATCCGCAGCCAGCAGTGCTCGCGCCTCAGATAGCCGTATCGTCACGTTGGCGACACCCTTGAAGACGTCGCAGTACCCGAAAAAGTTGTCGATACCCCTAAATCAGTCAGCTCGATGTCTGGCTCAAGCCGCTGCTGTCTGAACCCGGCGCGGCTGGCCGTGGGGCCTTCTTGCGCATTGGCGTTATGCCCCACGGACAACCGTTCAGTCCGGGCCCGGCCGGCCTATTCCACGTCGTCTTCCTGATCGCCGCCGTCGACCGTCTCATCGCCGCCGTCAGCGTCATCGTCGTCGTCACCGGCCACGGAGTCCTCAATCTCGGGCCCGGCGCCGTCGCCATTGTCAGCTTCGGCCGAACCGGCGTCCAACCCGCCTTCCAGCTCGGCCTCGGCCTCGCCTTCCAGCTCGGCCTCGGAATCGGCCAGCTCGGCCTCGGGATCGGCTATCTCGGCATTGCGCGCGATCGCGACCAGCGTCTGGCCGCCGGTCAGGTTGACCAGCCGCACGCCCATCGTCTGCCGGCCGGACTGCTTAACCTCCGCCGCCGCCGTCCTGATCACGCCGCCGCCGGAGGTGATCGCGAAGACCTCGTCGTCGGGTCTGACCATCAGCGCACCGATCAGCTCGCCCCGGGCCTCGACGATCCGCGCGGTCACGACGCCGAGCCCGCCCCGGCCCTGCAGGGGGTACTGGCTGGCCGGCGTCCGCTTGGCGTAGCCGCCGCCGGTGGCGACCAGGACGTCCACATCCGAGGCGTCGGCATCCACCACGTGCATGCCGAGCAGTTGATCGCCATTGGAAAAACGCATTCCGATGACGCCGGAGGTGGCCCGGCCCATCGGCCGGAGCGCCTCGTCGTTCGCGCGGAACCTGATCGACTGCGCGTGCCGGCTGACCAGAAGCAGGTCCTGCTCGGGCGACACGAGCCGCGCCGCGATCACCTCATCGTCCTCGCGCAGGTTGATCGCGATGATGCCGCCGGCCCTCGAGGAGTCGAACTCGCTCAGCTTCGACTTCTTGACCAGCCCGGACGAGGTTGCGAGCACCAGGTAGGGCGCGACCTCATAGTCACGCAGCGCCAGCACCTCGGCGATCCGCTCATCGGGCTGGAACGCAAGCAGGTTCGCCACGTGCTGACCGCGGGCGTCGCGCGCTGCCTCGGGCAGCTCATAGCCCTTGGCCCGGTAGACCCGGCCCTTGTTCGTGAAGAACAAGATCCAGTCATGAGTCGAGGTGACGAAGAAGTGCTGGACGATGTCGTCGGTCCGCAGCTGCGCGCCGCGCACGCCCTTGCCGCCCCGGCGCTGGGCCCGGTACATCCCGGTCTTGGTCCGCTTCGCGTACCCGCCGCGGGTGATCGTGACGACCACGTCCTCCTCGGCGATGAGGTCGCCTTCGGAGACATCGCCGTCCCAGGCGACGAATTCGGTGCGCCGGTCGTCGCCGTACTTGGCGGTGATCTCGGCCAGCTCGGTGCCGATGATCTGGCGCTGCCGTTCCGGTGACGCGAGGATCGCCTCGAACTCGGCGATCTGGGCCATCAGCTCCTCGTACTCATCCACCAGCTGCTGCCGCTCAAGCGCGGCGAGTCGGCGAAGCTGCATGTCGAGGATCGCGCGGGCCTGGATCTCGTCGATGTCGAGCAGTCCCATCAGGCCCTGCTGAGCGGCCGAAGCCGACTCGCTGCCCCGGATCAGCGCGATCACCGCGTCGATCTGGTCGATGGCCTTGAGCAGCGCGGACAAGATGTGAGCCCGCTCGCGCGCCTTGCGCAGCAGGTACCTGGTCCGTCGGACGATGACCTCGATCTGATGCGCGACCCAGTACCGGATGAACTGGTCCAGCCGCAGCGTCCGTGGTACCCCGTCCACCAGCGCGAGCATGTTCGCGCCGAACGTCTCCTGCAGCTGGGTGTGCTTGTACAGGTTATTGAGCACAACCTTGGCGACCGCGTCCCGCTTCAGGGTGATCACCAGGCGCTGGCCGGTCCGGCCGCTGCTCTCGTCGTTGACCGACGCGATCCCCGCGACCCGGCCGTCCTTGGCCAGCTCGTCGATCTTGACGGCCAGGTTCTCCGGGTTGACCTGGTACGGCAGCTCGGTGACGACCAGGGTGGTACGACCGCGACGGTCCTCTTCCACATTGACGACGCCACGCATGGTGATCGAGCCGCGCCCGGTCCGGTAGGCGTCGAGGATGCCGCGGCGGCCGACGATCTGTCCGTAGGTCGGGAAATCCGGCCCCTTGACGCGCTCGATCAGCGCCTCGAGCAGCTCCTCATCGCTGGCCTCGAAGTTCTCCAGGTACCACTGCACGCCGGCGGTGAGCTCGCGCAGGTTATGCGGCGGGATCTTGGTGGCCATGCCGACGGCGATGCCCTCTGACCCGTTGACCAGCAGGTTGGGGAACCGGGCCGGCAGCACGACCGGCTCAGCTGACCGGCCGTCGTAGTTCGGCCGGAAGTCGACGGTCTCCTTGTCGATGTCCCGCAGCATCTCCATCGCCAGCGGGGCCAGCTTGCACTCGGTGTACCGCATGTGGGCGGGCGGGTCGTTGCCCGGGGAACCGAAGTTGCCCTGCGGGTCGACCAGCGGCATCCGCATCGACCACGTCTGCGCGAGCCGCACCAGGGCGTCGTAGATGGCCGAGTCGCCGTGCGGGTGGTACTGACCCATGACGTCGCCGACGACGCGGGAGCACTTGGAGAACCCACGGTCGGGCCGGTAGCCGCCGTCGTACATGGCGTAAAGGACGCGCACGTGTACCGGCTTAAGGCCGTCTCGTACGTCGGGCAATGCCCGGCCGACGATGACCGACATCGCATAGTCGATGTAGCTGCGCTGCATCTCGACCTGGATGTCGACCGGCTCCAGGCGACCGCCGCCGTCACCTCCGCCCGGAGGCGCTTCAGGCGTGTCCACGCTCATGATGAATCTCCTGCCTCACCCGCCACAGCGGGCATACGTCACACCAGCCGGGCCGCCCCGGCGAGCCTTCTAGACGTCCAGGAACCGGACGTCCTTGGCATTGCGCTGGATGAAGGCCCGCCGGGCCTCCACGTCTTCGCCCATCAGCACGCTGAACAGCTCGTCGGCCTGGGCCGCGTCGTCGAGCGTGATCAGCTTGAGCACCCGCCGCGCCGGGTCCATCGTGGTTTCCCACAACTCGGGCGGGTTCATCTCGCCGAGACCCTTGTACCGCTGCACTCCGTCGCGCGCTCGCGGGTCCCTGCGCCCCTCGGCGATACCCGCCTCGATCAGGCTGTCCAGCTCCCGATCGGAGTACGCGTAACCGGGCTCGACGTTCCGCCCATCCCACTTGATCTTGTAGAGCGGCGGCTGAGCCAGGTAGATGTGCCCGGCCTCGATGAGCGGCTTCATGAACCGGAACATCAGGGTAAGCAGCAATGTGGTGATGTGCTGGCCGTCCACGTCGGCGTCGGCCATCAAGATGACCTTGTGGTACCTGAGCTTGGTGATGTCGAACTCGTCGTGGATGCCGGTCCCCAGCGCCGTGATCAGCGCCTGGACCTCGTTGTTCTTTAGCGCCCGGTCGATCCTGGCCTTCTCGACGTTCAAGATCTTGCCCCGGATCGGCAAGATGGCCTGGAAGAACGGGTCCCGCCCGCTCTTGGCCGAGCCGCCCGCCGAGTCTCCCTCGACGACGTAAACCTCGCAGATGGCCGGGTCACCCGAGTTGCAGTCGGACAGCTTGCCCGGCAGCCCGGACCCGCCCGACAGTCCCTTGCGAGTCAGCTCGCGAGCCTGGCGCGCGGCGATCCTAGCCCGTGCGGCCTGGGTGGCCTTGATCACGATCGACTTGGCTTCGCCCGGGTTCCGCTCGAACCAGTCGCGCAGGTGATCGTTGCAGGTCTTCTGCACGAACGACTTGGCCTCGGTGTTGCCGAGCTTGGTCTTGGTCTGGCCCTCGAACTGCGGCTCGGAGAGCTTGACGTGGATGATCGCGGTCAGGCCCTCGCGGACATCGTCGCCGGTGAGCGCCTCGTCCTTCTCCCTGACCAGCTTCTGGTCCTTGGCATACCGGTTCACGATCGTGGTCAGCGCGGCCCGGAACCCCTCTTCGTGGGTGCCGCCCTCGGCCGTGTTGATCGTGTTCGCGAACGTGTGGACGGACTCTGAGTACGCACCGCTCCACTGCATCGCGATCTCGGCCGAGATCCCGATCGACTCCTCGCCGAACTCGATCACCGACTCGTGCACGGCTTCCTTGGACTTGTTGAGGTACCGCACGAAGTCCGCGATGCCGCCGTCATAGCAGTACGTCACCGACTGCCGCTCGACCTCACCCTCCTGCGGACGCTCGTCGGTCAGGCTGATCGACAGTCCCCGGTTGAGGAACGCCATCTCCTGCAACCGCCGCGACAAAGTCTCGAACGCCCAGGACGTGGTCTCGAAGATCGAGTCGTCCGGCCAGAACGTGATGATCGTCCCGGTCTGGTCGGTGGCCCCGCCCTTCTCCAGCGGGCCGGTCGGGTCGCCGACATGGTATTCCTGCCGCCAGACGAACCCGTCCTTGGAGATCTCGACGGTCAGCTTGACGGACAGCGCATTGACAACGGAGACGCCGACTCCGTGCAGGCCACCGGAAACGGCATAGGACTTGCTGTCAAACTTGCCGCCGGCGTGCAGCGTGGTCATCACGACTTCGACGGCTGGCCGGTTCTCGACCGGATGGTTGTCCACCGGGATGCCACGGCCGTTGTCCCATACGCGCACACCGCCGTCAGGCAGCAGCGTCACTTCGATCCGGTCGCAATATCCCGCCAGCGCCTCGTCGACAGCGTTATCCACGACCTCCTGAACTAGATGGTGAAGGCCGCGCTCACCCGTGGAGCCGATATACATGCCCGGGCGTTTGCGGACAGCCTCCAAGCCTTCGAGAACCGTGATCGAGCGTGCGTCATACGACAAACGAGTCGCTCCTGTCAAAAGCGGGCTGAACCTGGCTCTGCCGCAAACACAAGGACCGTGTTCGCGATCAGCGCGCGCGCCGGACTCGCTGCCGCTCTTCCCCGACCGCGACTGTCCAGGTACGCTTACCTATTTTACCTGGTTGCACCGCTAGCCTCAGCCGCATACGACGTTGTGTTGACCGCGAGTTGTCGACCGCTCAGCCATGAGCCTCGCTAACCATATGTATCGCGCGGGCCCCGGCTTCCCTTGACGCTCCACTGGCCCGGTTTGCGGGTTCCGGTTCCGGGACCGCGCACCTGCACCCGCTTGACCGTCCCGTCGCCAAGCTCGACGTTCAGCCTGCGCACGAGCTGGCTCGCGAGCAGCCGCAGCTGGGTCGCCCACGCGGTCGAGTCGGCGGTCACGATCAGCTCTCCGTCGGCTAGCCCTTCTGGCTTGGTGTGGGCGGCGAGATCCGGCCCGACGATCTGCGCCCACCGGCCGAACACTGACCCGGTCGCCACCGCCAGGTCCCAGCCCGCGTCGGAGACCAGCCCTCCGATTGCCGCGTTCAGCGAAGCCGGATCGTCCCGGCGAGGCCGCGGGCGGCCCGACTGGCCTCCGGCGGCAAGGTCAAAACCTGCACCAATCTTTCTATGTGAAAAATTTGTGTTAGCTGAGTCTGGTGGGCGACTGCCTCGGGCTAGGGCGTCTGCCTTGGCCTTGGCGAGGGCCTGGGCGGCTAGCGCGGCCCGGTCGGCCTCGGGGGACTCCATGGCCTCGTCGACCGGCTCCTGATTAGCTGGCACGTTCGATCACCCCTGCGCGCACCGAATAGCTGGAGCCGGTCCCAGATAGCCGGCCCGGCACGTCGGCCGGGACCGCCGCGGTGACCAGGACCTGCTCGGCGCCGGCCGCCAGCTCGGCCAGCCGGTCTCGACGGCCCGCGTCCAGCTCGGCGAACACGTCGTCGAGCATCAGCACCGGGTCCTCGCCGTCGGCGCGGAGCAACCCGAACCCGGCGAGCCGCAGCGCGAGCGCGAACGACCAAGACTCGCCGTGACTGGCATAACCGCGCGCGGGCAGCTCGCCGATCCGCAGCTCAAGCTCGTCGCGGTGCGGGCCGACCAGGCAGACCCCGCGTTCGAGCTCGGCGCGGCGGAGGCGTTCGAGCGATGCGCGCAGTCCCTCGGCGAGCTTGACCGGGTCGGGCTCGGGGTCGAACACCGCCGACCGCTCTGACCCCTGCCGGTAGCTGATCGCCGCTTCCCGGCTGTCCGAGGCGACGTCGGCATAACTAGAGGTCACCAGCGGGCGCAGCGTCCGCACGAGGCTCAGGCGGCCCGCGGTCAGCTCGGCGCCCTTGTCGATCAGCTGGTCATCCCAGACTTCGAGCCCGGGCGGGTTGAAGCGGCCGGCCGCCCGCGCTGACTTCAGCAGGGCGCTGCGCTGCTTGACCACGCGTTCGTAGTCCGCCCGCACGCCCGCGTACCTTGGCCGGCTGGCGACTAGCAGGTCATCCAGGTAACGGCGCCGCTCGGACGGGTCGCCCTTGACGATCGCGAGGTCCTCGGGGGCGAACAGCACGCATCGCAGCGTCCCGAGCGCCTCCCTCGGCTTGGTGAGCGGAACTCGGTTGAGCCTGACGCGGTTGGCGCGGCCTGAGTTCAGCTCGATCTCGACCAGGCTGTCCCTGGCCTGCGACTTGAGCGCGGCCCGCAGGATCGCCCGGTCGGTACCCTGCCTGATCATCGCGGCGTCGGTGAAGACGCGGTGGCTGCCGAAGGTGGCCACGTAATAGGCGGCCTCGATCAGGTTCGTCTTGCCCGCGCCGTTGGGGCCGGTGAAGGTCGTGATGCCCGGGCCCAGCGTGACATCGGCCGACGGATAGCAGCGAAAGTCGGTGAGAGCCAGCCTGACCAGATGCACGCCTGACCTTAACTCGCCCCGCCGACTACGAGTTGAGGCGGAACGGCATCAGCAGGTAGCGGTATTCGGCGGTGCCGTCTGGGCCCGGCTTGCCGGTGAGCAGCGCGGGCTTGCCGGCCTCGGTGAACGCGATCCGCGTGGTGTCGCTGTCCATCTGCGCCAGGCCGTCGAGCAGGTAGTTCGGGTTGAACGCGATCGACAGCTCGTCGCCGTCGAAGCTGGCCTCGATTACCTCGTCGGCCTGGGCCTCGTCGCCGGTGCCGGCTTCGAGCGTGAGGTTGCCTGGTGCGAACGTCAGGCGGACGGCCGTGTTGCGCTCGGCGACGAGGGCGACCCTTCGCACCGACTCGATGAGCGTGGCGGTGGAGAGCTCGGCCGTCGCGCTGGTCGCTGACGGCAGCAGCGTGCGGTACCGGGGGAACTCGCCGCTGAGCAGCCTGGTGGTGGTGCGGCGGCCGCCGGCCTCGAAGCCGATCATGCCGTCGCCCCCGGCGCCGTAGTTTGGGGCGCTGTGGGCGCCGACGCTGCCGCTGGCCGCGTGGTCGTCGCCGGGGAGCGCCAGCGCGATCGATACCTCGGCGGCGGTGGTCAGGGACTTGGCCGTGTCGGTCAGTGCCTTGGCGGGGACGAGCACGGCGGCCGACAGATCGGGCTTGGCCGGGGTCCACTTCAGCTCGCGGACGGCGAGCCGGTACCGGTCGGTCGAGATCAGCGTCAGCGTGTCGCCCTCGATCTCGATCCGGACTCCGGTCAGCGACGGCAACGTGTCGTCCCGCCCGGCCGCCACGGCCGTCTGACTCACCGCGGTGGCGAACGCGTCGCTGCCCACGGTCCCGGCCGCCGGCGGCATCTCGGGCAGCGCGGGGTACTCGTCCTCCGGCATCGTCAGCAGGTTGAACGTCGTGCTGCCGCAGGTGAGCACCGCGCGGCCGCCGTCTGAGCTGAGCTGGACCGGGCGAGCGGGCAGGTTGCGGCTGATTTCGGCGAGGAGCCGGCCCGAGACGAGCGCGCTGCCCGCGGACTGCGTGTCGACCGGCAGCTTGGCCTGGGCCGAGACGTCGTAGTCGAAGCTCGACAGGGTGAGCTCGTCGCCGTCCGTGGAGAGCCGCATGCCCGCAAGTACGGGGACCGTCGGCCTCGCTGGCAGCGCGCGAGCGGTCCAGGCGACCGCTTCGGCGAAGACATCGCGTTCGATGATGATCTGCACGGCAAGCCGCCTTTCGTGCTCGCACCCCGTCCCGCGACCCCGTGGGCGCGCCAGCGCGCTAAATGCCGGACGTTAACGCGGAAAGCCTAGCCTGCATAGTGCGGGCCCGTCTGACGAAATCGATGGCGCCGCAACTTCGCCGCAACTCTGTGCCCTTTCGCCCGCCGCTCGTTTCAAGATCAACTTCTCACGGGCTGTGCGCTACTTGGCTCTTGGCAATCTCGAAATTTAGAAGAGGTAGTCGTCATAGCTGGGGTGGATACTGGGGACAACGGCGTTTCCGCAGCTCAGAGCCGAATTTTGATGCACAGCCGGGGTGGATAAGTCTGAGCCCGCCCGGCCGCCCTGTGGAAGAGTCCGGACCTGTCTACGACGGGCTCAAAGTTATCCCCCGGCCAGTCCCAATCTAAACCCGGCTATCCGCAAGGTCATCCACAAGTTCATCCACAGCCTGTGTGTACGGATAGTGATGACCGGCGTCGTTGAGTTAGTGAATGATTACGGTACGCAGTGTCATGTATTCCGAGCGTCGGATCTAGGACGCAGCGGCGGCCGCTAGGTAGCGGTCAGATGACCCAGGACTGACCAGGGGCTGACTCGGAGCCTGGTTCAGCCTGCTCAATATCCTGCGGGGGGACTACCCCCCGCAGGCCCCGCATACCTTCAAGTAGGCAGAGCCTGCTGCTTGATCTTGTTCGTGAGCTCGGTGACCTGGTTGTAGATCGACCGGCGTTCTGCCATCAGCGACCTGATCTTCCGGTCGGCGTGCATGACGGTGGTGTGATCGCGGCCGCCGAACTGCTGGCCGATCTTCGGCAGCGACATGTCGGTGAGCTCGCGGCACAGGTACATCGCGATCTGCCGGGCCGTGACCAGCACGCGCGACCTGGAGGTACCGCACAGGTCATCGATCGACAGGCCGAAATAGGACGCGGTCTGGCCCATGATCGTGGCCGCGGTGATCTCTGGCCCCTGCGACTCCGGGATGAGATCCTTCAGCACGAACTCGGCCAGCTGCAGATCGACCGACTGCCGGTTGAGGCTCGCGAACGCGCTGACCCTGATCAGGGCACCTTCAAGCTCCCTGATGTTGGTCGAGATCCGGCTGGCGATGTACTCGAGCGCCTCGGGCGGCGCGTTGAGCCGGTCCTGCACGGCCTTCTTGCGCAAGATCGCGATTCTGGTCTCGAGTTCGGGCGGCTGGATGTCGGTCAGCAGGCCCCACTCGAACCGGCTGCGCAGCCGGTCTTCCAGCGTGACCAGCCGCTTAGGCGCCCGGTCGCTGGAGATCACGATCTGCTTCTCGGCGTTGTGCAGGGTGTTGAAGGTGTGGAAAAACTCCTCCTGGGTTCCTTCCTTGTTCTCCAGGAACTGGATGTCGTCCACGAGAAGCACATCGACGTCGCGGTAGCGGCGCCGGAAGCCGTCCTGCTTGCCGTCCCTGATCATGTTGATGAAGTCGTTGGTGAACTCTTCCGAGCTGACGTAACGGACTCGCACGCCCTGGTACAGGCTCTGCGCGTAGTGGCCGATCGCATGCAGCAGGTGAGTCTTGCCCAGCCCGGAGTCGCCGTAGATGAACAGGGGGTTGTACGCCTTGGCCGGCGCTTCGGCGACGGCGACCGCGGCCGCGTGCGCGAACCGGTTGCTCGATCCGATGACGAACGTGTCGAACGTGTACTTCGGGTTGAGCCGGGTCTGGGCCTGAGTCGCTCGGGCGGCGCCTTGACCAGGAATCTGGTTGCCGCCCTGGTTGGAGGAACGGCCGTCGGCCGGTCGGCGAGAATCTGACTGGCCTGCGCCGAGGCCGTTGCGCTGGCCGCTCGGCCGGTGGCTGCCGGTCAGTTGCTGGTCGTGCCCGTGATCCTGGCCATCGAACTGGCCCTGGCGCTGCGTGGGCAGGTGCGGCAGTCCAGCCGGCCCCGGCTGCAGGGGGAACTGCCCGGTCCGCATTCCGCCGATGGACGGCTGGCCGTTGATGCCCGGGCTGGTTGAGTGACCCCAGTGCGCCGGCGATGGCTCCTGACCGTCGGCCGGATCCTCATCGCCAGCCTGATCGGCCGCCGTACCGAACGGGATCCTGATGCCCAGCGGCTCGGGCGGGGCCTCGGCGCCATCGGATCTTGGGTCGGAGTGCGCGACGGCCGTGCTGCCCCAGGGGGGCGACCCCCCAGAACCCCCCGAGGTGGCGATGGGGTCGATGATCACCGCGAGCTGGATGTTGCGCCCCAGCTCGCGCGAGAGCGCGTTGGTGATCAGCGCCCGCAGCCGGTTCTCGAGCTGGTCTTTGGCGAACTCGTTGGGGGTCGCGATCAGCGCGGTGTTCTCGACTAGGCCGAGCGGCCTGGTGAGCTGCAGCCACGCCCGTTGGTACGGTTCGATCTGCATTCCGGCGAGGTCGTTGAGAGATCTGGCCCAGATCTCGGCGAGGTCCGGTTCGCTCATCTGACGATCACCCCGCGCCCCCCAACGTGTTCAACAGGTTTTTCCACAGCATGTGTAATGCTGCGGCTCGCCCCCCGCGCCGCGTGTCCGCAGACCGCACGCTTGCCGTCCACAGCATCTGACCGAGCTTTCCACAGCCTAGGGCTGCCGGGGGAAGTACGTTAGGGAAACGGTGAGTGTCACTGCTTTGCCGGGCCAGGTTGCCTGGTCAGGCGGTTTGACGTAAGTCGGAAGTGAGCGTAACGTTCGCTAGTCTGGCTTTACCTGCCCACCCGTCTTGCCACGCTGCCCGTTTACCGTGAGCGCGTGCACGCTAACCTTGTAGTGAGGTCGAGCAACGCCGTGGTGGGAACCTCTGACGACGGGCGCCGAAACCGTTGGCGCCGAAACACTGACGTGTACTGGAGTTGAAGTGAGCAAGCGCACGTTCCAGCCGAATAATCGCCGGCGCGCGAAGACGCACGGGTTCAGGCTGCGCATGCGCACCCGGGCCGGACGCGCAGTCCTCGCTTCCCGGCGCCGCAAGGGCCGTGCGCGGGTCAGCGTCTGACCAGCGCCAAGCCGTCTCGGTGACGGTGGCGTGCGATGCTTCCCGCTGCCGCACGGATGCGCCGCAAGGCGGACTTTTCCACTGCCATCGAGAGAGGCAGCAGGTCAGGCAGATCGTTGCTGGCCGGGTACCTGCGTGTACGGGCGGACGTCGATGAGCCGCCCAGGATCGGTTTCATCGTGAGCCGCGCGGTCGGTCAGGCGGTGGTCAGAAACAAGGTCAAACGCCGCCTTCGTCACCTGGCCGCGGGGTATCTGCACAGCCTTCCTAGAGGTAGCCTGCTTGTGTTGCGCGCTAATCCCCAGGCCGCGACGGCAAGACAAGCGGAGTTGGCTGCCGAGCTAGATGTCGTGGTACGAGCTTTGCTGCGGCGGCAGGGTGGTGCGGTGTGACGGATCACGAGCGAGCCGGCAGCGAGAGGGTCGGCCAGATGTCCGTGCTGGCGCGATCGCTGGCCGGGCTTATCTCCGGCTACCGCAAATTCGTCAGCCCGCTGCTAGGCCCGCGCTGCCGGTTCTACCCGTCCTGCAGCGCCTATGCCCTGGAGGCGATTCAGCTTCACGGAGCTGGACGTGGGAGCTGGCTGGCTGTTCGGAGGCTGAGCAGATGCCATCCGTTCCACCCGGGTGGTCTTGACCCGGTTCCGCCCGCGCCGCAGGACAGGCGAATAGACGAGAGTGCCGCTGAAGCACAAGCAAGGGAACTAGCGCATTGAGCATCTTGAACCCAATCAACGACCTGGTCGCCTGGGTCATCATGCACATCTACGGCGTGATAGGCCCTGTCTTCGGCCAGACCAGCGGCCTGACCTGGGTGCTTTCGATCGCGTTCCTTGTGATCGCGATGCGCTTGATCATGCTGCCGCTGTTCATCAAGCAGATGCACACGCAGCGGGCGATGACGGCGCTGACGCCGAAGATCCAGGAGATCCGCAAGAAGTACAAGGGCGATAAGGAAAAGCTCAACCAGGAGACGATGAAGCTCTACCAGGAGGCGGGCGTGAACCCGCTGATGGGGTGCTTGCCGGTCGTGCTCCAGATGCCGCTTTTCTTCGCCCTGTTCAGCGTTCTCCGGGTGATCGCCGAGTACAGCCCGCACACGCCGCTTAAGTACAACCTCACGAAGTCGTTCGTGACGAACGTGAACCAGGCCGAGATCTTCGGTGTGAAGATCAAGGACACTTTCCTGCACGGGACCTCGCTGCACGTTCATATCGTCGTGGCGCTAGTGGTCCTGCTCAGCATGGGGACGACCTACCTGACGGTCCGGCAGAGCATGAAGCGCGGCATGATGCCGAGCAGTTCGGACAGCCCGATGGGCCAGTCGCAGAAGCTGATGGCCTACGTCATGCCGTTGTTCGCGCTGACCGGCCTATATTGGCCGTTCGGCCTGGTCTTGTACTGGGTCATGACCAACCTGTGGACCCTTGGCCAGCAGTACGTGCTGCTGCGTAAGTACCCAATTGGCGCCGCGGCGGCTGCCACCGGCGGAAACCTGCCGATGAGCAAGCCCGACCAGGCGAAGCCGAGCACCGGCAGCGCGGCTAAGAGGAGCAAGCCGTCCGCTCCGGTCAGCGACGCGGTGCCGACCGACGCGGCCTCATCATCTGGGGTGCAGGACGCTGTGCCGGACTCCGTCGCTAGCTCGAACGGGCAGGGCAGCGCTAACGGCAAGAAGCCGGCCGCGGCTAGACCGGCCGCGGCGAAGCCGGCGACTGCGAAGCCGGCCACTGCGAAGCCGGCCACTGCTAAGCCGGCCACTGCGAAGCCGGCGGCGACGGCCAAGTCGTCGGCGGCGAAACCGGCGGCGAAGCCGGCCACCACCGCGGCGTCGCGGAACGGCGCGTCGCCCACGAACGGACACAAGCCAGCCGAGGCTGGCGGAGTGCTACGGCGGTTCGGCCGACGGCCGGAACCCGAGGCGCCCGTCGAGCCGGAGCCGACGGCTAAGATCGTCAGGCAACAGCCGCAGCGCCAGTCGCGCAGCAAGCGCTCCGGTAAGCGCTAACCGGATCTGCTTGGCTTGCGTCGGCGCACTGCCCTTGACGCCTGCCTGAAGGCGTGTTATCAGCTAGGAGGATTTTGTCGTGGGCCAAGGGGAGAACGTTCTCGCCGACTCGGCGGAGTTGGCGCCCGATGAGCTTGCTGCCCCCGGTGCCCAGGACTCAAGCGAATCCAATGGCGCCGTCGAGCTGAGCGACGCTGACGACGGCTCGCCCGAGCCGGATATAGCCGACCTTGAGCAGGAAGGCGAGATCGCGGCTGACTATATCGAGGGACTGCTTGACGTTGCCGATCTAGACGGCGACATCGATATGGACGTCGAAGGCGACCGAGCGGTGGTGTCGGTGGTCGGGGCAACGCTCGACGAACTGGTCGGCTCGCGCGGCGAGGTGCTCGATGCGCTCCAGGAGTTGACCCGGCTAGCAGTGCACCGCCAGACTGGCGGTCGTACCCGGCTAATGCTGGATATTGGCGGATATCGCGCCCAGCGCCGGGCAGAACTCACCGAATTGGGCACCAGCATCGCCGAGGAAGTTAAGCGGACCGGCGAGGCGAAGGCGCTATCGGCGATGAACGCGTTCGAGCGCAAGATCGTGCACGACGCGATCGCGGCGGCCGGACTGCGTAGCGAGTCCGAGGGGATCGATCCGAACCGCAGGGTGGTCGTTCTTCCTGTCGGCTAACTCGGCTGATCCGACCGCTTCGCTCGGGCAGGCACCGTCTGATGCTGCCCGCTTGATCTTTGGCTCTGTCTTGCCGACCGCTCAGGCCTACGCCGAATTGCTGACCGGGCCTGGGGTAGAGCGGGGGCTGATCGGGCCCGATGAGACGACCAGGATCTGGGACCGGCACCTTCTGAACTGTGGTGTTGTCGCCGAACTGGTGCCAGATCGCGGGCGGCTGGCGGATCTCGGATCTGGGGCGGGGTTGCCGGGACTTGTTCTCGCGATGCTGCGTCCGCAGGTCGAGGTGATCCTTGTGGAGCCGATGGCGCGCCGGACGGCGTTCCTGGCCGAATGCGTCTATGAGCTTGACCTGGCCAACGTGCGGATCGAACGCGGACGGGCCGAAGAACTGGCCGGAAAGATCAACGCTGACGTGGTGACCGCCCGAGCGGTGGCCCGGCTGGAGCGGCTCGCGCCGCTAGCGGCGGGCCTGGCGAAGCCGGGCGGTCCTGTGCTCGCGATCAAGGGTGCGGGTGCGGTGAGTGAGGTAGCGCAGGCGGAGCCGGTGCTAAGGCGGCTGGGGGCGACCGAGGTGTCCATAGCGAGTCTCGGTGATGACGTGCTGGACCAGCCGACTACTGTCGTTCGCTTCGTGACCAGTGCGGTGGTCCGCAAGAGTCCGGTACCGGTGGTCCGCAAGAGTCCGGTGGTCCGCAAGAAGAGCGGCAGGGCTCCCCGATGAGGGTCCGGGCAGCTTAGGCTAGATCCGATCTAACCGACGGGCGGGTCGCTGTCGGTCAGTGGGCACCTACCGAGCTGGCAAGGGGACGCGCTGGATGACGCCCGCCGGATTTGGTCTTGGATGGCCGGAAGACGGCCGCGCCTGGGAGCCTGTGGCCGATCTCAGCTGTGGTGACGCTGAGTCGATTGGGTGGCCAAACGGCGACGAACGCGGAGATAACCCGCTATCTACGGCAGGTCCGGCCAATCGCGTCGGCGAAGTCGGGCCCGGAGGGACGGTGCCAGGTGAGACGGTGTCCGATGGTGCCGGCCGTTCGAACTATGTCGTCGGTCGCCATCGCCGGACGGCCGAGCGCCGGACAGCGGATCGTCCGATAGCGGATCGTCCGATAGCGGAGAGCCGGACAACAGAGCGTGCGGCGGCGGAGAGCCGGACAACAGAGCGTCCGGCGGCGGAGAGCCGGGCAGCTGAGAGCCAGGCAGCTGAGAGCCGAGTAGCGGAGAGCCGAGTAGCGGAGAGCCGCGAGCGGGGCGGGAAGAGCGAGAGCCTGAATGGCCAGGCATGGAGCCGCAACGTCGATGGGGAGGGGGCAACCGCCATGCGGGCGATGAGCGGTTCTGGATCGGGACTGGGCTGGCCGTCGGCGAGTTCGGGCGACCCGTCGGCCGGCGTGCCTGGCCTTGGCTGGCCGACGAAAGGAAGTCGGCGTGATCGGGCCCGGGCCGATGGGCGCTCGGAGTCCAACTCCTGGCTTGAGCCGAGCTCCTTCCGGGAGTCGAGACGGCAACCAGGTCTGGCGCTCGTTTCACGTGAAACCCTTAAGTCAGCCGCTCATTCCGGGTTTGCGGTGCCCGGTGTCAAGGTAGCTGCAGCCCCGGATAGGGGCGGTGGCGCGCATGGGATCTCGGACCGGTCAGGCAGCAACTTCGGACCAGCCGATGTCAGCATGCCGGGCTGGGCCAGTTCCGAGCCCGAGCCGACGTCGCCCCACCTCGCGACGGCGGCCGACCGGAGGTCTCCCGTTCGGGAGCAATTCCCCTCGGCCGATCTTCAGACGCAGTACGCCGATTCCGGTCGGCCGGACGCCGATGCCAGCGGCCTGCATGCCGATTCCGGTCGGCCGCATGCGGGCGCGCCGCAAGTCGGCTCGGGCTGGCCGGAATCCGACTCCGATGGACTGCCCGTCGATTCCAACGGTCCGTACGCTGACGGCGGTTGGCAGAGCGTCGATCTCCACGGGCGGGGCGCCGTTCCGGAGGTGCGGCGCGCGGACCCAGGCGGGCCGGGCCCTGATCCTCAAGCGGGAAGCACCGATCTCTACGCGCGGGGCGTCGATCCCTATGCGGGCGCGGGTCAATACACGCCGTCGGGAGATCACCTGGCCGACGCCGGTAACTATGGACCTGGCGCGAACGACTCCGGGCCAGGCGCTGCTCATCCGCGGGATGCGGGTTACTACGAGCCGGGTGCGAGTGAGGCAGACGTGGGCGGGGAGGGCTCGGCGAGCCCGCGCCATGGACGCCCGCTGGGCTGGTATTCATCGGGGGCGGCTGAAATGACGAATGAAGATACCGTGGAATTTGCCGCTCCCGCGAGTTCGTCGGCCAGTCCCGGATCGATCGCTTCCGCTGAGCAGCCCTTTCACGGCGCCCCGGCGCCGATGGTCTCAGACGGGCCTATGATCGCGGGTAGTTATCTCGGCGCTGAGCGCGCTCATATCGAGAGTGAGGATGAGGTGGCCATTCCAGTAGCGCCGGATGCCTCGGCGGACACGCCGATCGCGCGAGCGGCTCAGGCCGCGATGAAGGCGCGGTCGGTCGGTGGGACGTGGCCGCGTCCTCGGTCGTGCCGGATCCTCACGATCGCCAATCAGAAGGGTGGCGTCGGGAAAACCACGACGGCGGTCAACTTGGCGGCCAGCCTGGCCATGCACGGGTCGCGAGTACTCGTCGTAGACCTGGACCCGCAAGGCAACGCGTCGACGGCGCTCGATGTGGAACATCGGTCAGGAACGCAATCGATCTACAACGTCCTTGTGGACGGATTGCCGCTGACCGAGGTGGTCAAGGCTGTGCAAGGGTTCCCGACCCTGCACTGCGCACCGGCCACAATCGACTTGGCGGGTGCGGAAATTGAGCTGGTCCCGCTTGTCGCGAGAGAGTCGAGGTTGTCCAGGGCCGTCACCGAGTACGACGCGTCGAACCTGGACTACATCTTCATCGACTGCCCGCCATCGCTAGGCCTGCTGACGGTCAACGCTCTAGTCGCGGCACCCGAGGTCCTGATTCCGATTCAGTGTGAGTACTACGCGCTTGAGGGACTGGAGCAGTTGCTCAGGACCGTCGACCTGGTCAAGAACCACCTGAACCCAAATCTCAAGGTCAGCACGATCCTGCTCACGATGTTTGACAGCAGGACTCGTCTTGCGTCGCAGGTAGCCGACGAGGTACGCAGCCACTTCAGTGACATGGTGCTCCAGTCGGTGATCCCGCGCAGCGTCCGCGTCTCCGAGGCCCCGAGTTACGGCCAGTCCGTCATGACCTACGACCCAGGTTCAAGCGGGGCGCTCGCGTACCTAGAAGCAGCCAAAGAAATGGCTTTCAAGAACACTCCGGCTGCAACTGCGTAACTGATCGCTGTTTCCAGAGGCCGGTGCCCTGTGGGTTGATCTCACGTCGGTTTCAGTTTGTCGCGCGGGATCCCGGCTCGCCCGGCCGCCTGAACGGCTGGCCGAACGACCCGGCGATCCCGGCCGGGCGGCCAGGGACGGGTGATTTACGACTGGCGTCGATTGGGCTGGGAGGACTCCAGCTCATCCTGGCTCTAGCTGGAGGCAGTCCTGGGAGCCAGTTCGGGCTGGTCAGGCTGGAAGCGGGCTCGATGAGTGATGGGAGACATGAAGTGAGCGTGCGATTCCAGCTCGTGACCGACTGCACTGAGCCAGAGCCGCTCGCTCATTTTGGGCAGCTGCGCTGGGCTATGTGGTTGATCCGCCGCCGAGTGGGTTCGCCAGCGGGGATAACTACCGGCGCGACTTTGGGTTGCCGGAAAGCCATGCGAGACCCAGAAGGCACCGAATTCGACATCAACTAACAGCAGCAGAGCGCGCGGACGACGATGTGAGAGATCCAGCCGCGAGTGCCAACTGGTTGGACTGCTCGGCCGACAGCATCGATGTCGACATCAGTGACGGTTCGACCAGTCTCTGGCTGTCGGCGGGATCGCCGGGTCGTCCGGCAAGCCGTTCAGGCGGCCGGGCGAGCCGGGATCCCGCGCGACAAACTGAAACAGATACAAGACTAGCCCGCCAAGACACAGTCCTCCGGGACACCTGACAGGCGGCAAACTGGCCCCGGTCGCACCGGCTTCTGGAAGCTGGGACCGGTGGATTAGCTGTGGATGAGACTTTCGGGTCAGGGCTGGTGAGTCGGCAAGTCGCAGGTAGGTGATGGGATAGACGAGCAGAGCGGGCGGGAGTTTATCCACAGGGCATGTGCAGATCTTGTCCGCGCTTGCTATTGGCCTGGCAGGATGGAGCCTGCCGGCAGGTCGGTGAGTTTCTTGATCGGCGTCGATGGTTGCAGCAGGGAGAGGTACATGGCGCAGCAGAAGCGGGGTCTCGGTAAGGGCTTGGGTGCTCTGATCCCGACAACTCCGATTGGCGTGGCGGACGCGCCGGTCGATGGCGGTCGTTCGACCGAGTCGGTGGAGTCGGGTTCGCCTAGCCTCGGTGCGATTCCTGGCGCCTACTTCGACGAGGTCCCGGTCAACGCGATCTCCGCGAACCCACGCCAGCCAAGGCAGATCTTTGACGAGGAGGCCCTGGCCGAGCTGGCCGCCTCGATCAAGGTCGTCGGATTGCTGCAGCCAATCGTGGTCCGCAAGATCGCCGACGGTGAATTCCAGCTTGTCATGGGAGAGCGCCGATGGCGCGCAAGCCAGCTGGCCGGGCTGGAGGTCGTTCCGGCGATCGTCCGGGAAACGTCGGACAGTGACCTGTTGCGGGACGCTCTCATCGAGAACTTGCACCGCCAGCAGCTGAATGCACTGGAGGAGGCTGCGGCGTACCAGCAACTACTCGACGACTTTGACGCTACGCACGAAGAACTGGCGCGCAAGATTGGTCGATCTCGGCCGCACATCACCAATACGATCCGGTTGCTCAACTTGCCGCCGAGCGTCCAGCGCCGGGTCGCGGCCGGAGTCCTCAGCGCGGGGCACGCTCGAGCGCTACTTGCCGTCGCCGATCCCCAAGCCCAGGAACTGCTGGCTCATCGCATCGTTGCCGAGGGACTGTCGGTCCGGGCCGTGGAAGAGATCGTCGCCATGGGCGCCGCCGATTCAGCGAAGCCGCAGCGACAGCAGGCTCGACGCCAGCCGGTGGCACCACGCCTGGCCGATCTCGCCGGTCGGCTCTCTGATGTGCTCGACACCAGGGTCAAGGTCGAGCTGGGACAGCGCAAGGGCAAGATCGTTGTCGAGTTTGCCTCACTAGACGACCTGGACCGAATCGTAAAAACGATCACCCCAGATCAGCCAAACGCGTCCCAGTAGCCGCCGTTTCACGTGAAACAGCGGACCGGTCGTCGCCAGTTCTTCCTCCAGTACCGGGCTGCGCCTCGGGTCCAGAGGCCGGTGCCCTGCGGGCTGGGTCTTGAGCTGTTTCAGTTTGTCGCGCGGGATCCCGGCTCGCCCGGCCGCCTGAACGGCTAGCCGGACGACCCGGCGATCCCCGCCGGCAGCCAGAGGCGAGTCGATCGATGGGCTGATCCATGACCTGCCTGCCATTGAGCTCGGCATCGGTCCCACTCCGCAGCAGTCTGCGGGCAACACTCAAGCCGCCGCCCCTGTATGAACTCAGTTGGCTCAAATTGGTGCGCAAGCGCGGAGTTCCGGTCGCTCCGTGCGATCGTTAAATCCCGGATCTGGATCAGCGGGACGACCTCAGCTGAACTGCTTTACTGGGAAGGTGCCGCCGCCGGGTTCTCGCCGAGACACCGCCCGCGTCATCTTGGCCGGTCCCGATGATCGCGTCTTGCTATTCAGGTACCTCCTTCCGGCTCCGTGGGCGAGAGAGGGATGGCTGACGCCAGGCGGTGCGATCGATCCCGGCGAAACCCCAGCGCAAGCCGCAGCGCGGGAACTGGCCGAGGAGACCGGGTGCCTGCTCCCGGCGGCCAGCATCGGGCTGGCGGTCGCGGTCAGCTCGGGCCGCTGGTACGACGCGACCGGAACCACGATCACCACGGCGAGCTGGTATTTCTTCGCCCGCGCGGGCAGTTCTCGCATCAGCCTGTCCGGCCAGGGCAACAGCGAGCGCCGCAGTCTCCTCAGGCAACGTTGGTGGAATGCCAACGAACTCTGCGAGACTTCGGACCTCGTGCTCCCCGTCGGACTGGCCGGGCTCGTGCCGCGACTACTGGGCGGCGAGCGGCCACAAGGCCCGGTCCACCTTCCCTGGACCTAACCGGCCAGGAGCCTCTGGCTCAGGTGGCTGATTGCCGTTGGCCAAACCTGGGCGGGTCACTCCGCGTCTTTGGTGGCGGCCAGCACCCCATCACCCCCCGCAGTCCGTGATCACCTGTGACGGAGGGAACACCTGCACGATGCCTCGCCCGGCCCTGCCGCCATTCGGAGCCATCTCGCCCCTGCGGCCAGCAACCGCTCGTATCTTGGCCGATCCCTCTCTTGCCGATTCAGGCCCATCGACGCCGTAGTCAATCGGCCACCACCTGGTCCCGGCGGCCATCGCCCGGGCCTGCCGCCCTGCCGCCCGACCGTTTCACGTGAAACCACAGCCTTCTATCAATCGTCAGCATGACTGGCGGCACGGGGCGGGCCAGGTCCGGTCCGCAAGCCGTTCAGCCAGCACAGCTAGCAACGTTGGTCCTCCGTCGCTACTGGTACCTCCCCGCCAGCAGCAACGCTGG
>DATNFM010000025.1:0-22768 GCA_035606435.1 Streptosporangiaceae bacterium
GTCCCGCCCGAGCCGGCCGCCAGGTAGCGGATCAGCTGCAACCTGGGCATTGGCCCGTCGCTCCGCCCGGTCTGCGGCGCCCGGCTGCCCGCTGCCCACGGATCCGGCCAGGCGGCGGCCGCCCCGGAGTACCCCTGCGCCGCCGCCGCGTGCAACGTCCAGTTCGGGTCATACAGGTGCGCCCGCCCGATCGCGCACAGGTCGGCTCGCCCGGCCAGCACGATGGAGTTCACGTCGTCGTAGGACGAGATCACGCCGACCGCGATCGTCGCCAGCCCGGCCCGGTTGCGGATCGCATCGGCGAAGGGAGTCTGATACGACCGGCCGAACGCCGGCCGCTCATCAGGTGTCACCTGACCGGTCGACACGTCGATCGCATCCGCGCCAGCAGCAGCAAACGCGCGAGCGACCGCCACCGAGTCCTCCCCATTCAGCCCGCCCGGCACCCAGTCCGTCGCCGAGATCCGCACCGTCATCGGCCGCCCGGCCGGCCACACCGCCCGCATCGCGGAGAACACCTCAAGCGGATACCGCAGTCGGTTCTCCAGCGACCCGCCGTAGGCATCGGTCCGCTGGTTCGTGACCGGCGAGATGAACGACGACAGCAGGTACCCGTGCGCGCAGTGCAACTCGATCAGGTCGAACCCGGCCCGCTGCGCCGACAGCGTCGCCGCCACGAACTCGCCCTTGATCACGTCCATCTCGGCCACGGTCAGCTCGTGGGGCACCTGACTGACCCCGGCGAGGTACGGCAGCGGTGACGGGCCGCAGACCTGCCAGTTGCAGGCATCCATGGGCTCGTCGATCCCCTCCCACATGAGCTTGGTGGAGCCCTTGCGTCCGGAGTGCCCGAGCTGAAGCCCGATCTTGGCGGTCGATTCCGAGTGCACGAACCAGACGATCCGCCGCCAGGCCTGCTCATGCTCAGGCGCGTACATCCCGGCGCACCCGAGCGTGATCCGGCCGGTCGCGGACACGCAGACCATCTCGGTCATCACCAGCCCGGCCCCGCCCAGTGCCTTTCCGCCCAGCTGGACCAGGTGGAAGTCGGACGGCAGCCCGTCGATGGCGCAGTACATGTCCATCGCCGAGACCACGACCCGGTTCTTCAGCGGAAGCTCGGCCAGCCGGAACGGCTGGAACATCGGCGGCACCACCTCGCCATCCCCGAGCCCGGCCGCCTTGCAGGAGTCGGCAAACCAGGCGTCGATCGACGCGGTGAACTCGGGGTCGCGCAGCCGCAAGTTGTCGTAGGTGACCCGGCGGCTCCTGGTGATGATGTTGAACGCGAACTGCTCGGGGTCCTGATCGGTGTACTGGCCGAGGTTCTCGAACCACTCCAGGCTGGCCTGGGCCGCCCGCTGCGTGGACGCGACCACCGGCCGCCGCTCAGCCTCGTACGCCTCCAGCGCCGCCTCCAGGCCCGGCTGCTCGTGCAGGCAGGCGGCCAGCGCCAGCGCGTCTTCCATGGCCAGCTTGGTGCCCGACCCGATCGAGAAATGCGCGGTGTGCGCGGCGTCCCCGAGCAGCACCACGTTCTCGTGCCGCCAACTGGTGCATCGCAGCGTTCCGAAATTGATCCATTTCGAATTGTTGGAAAATATGCGGTGGTCTCCGAGTATGTGCGCGAGGAGCTCACCGATCCGGTCGATCGAGGCCCCGTCGGACTCACCCGGCCGCAGCGAGCGGGGTTCGAGGTCGCCGAAGCCGGCCGCCGCCCAGACGTCGTCGTGCATCTCGACGATGAAGGTGCTCGCGGTCGCGTCGTAGGGATAGCCGTGGACCTGCATCACGCCGTAAGGGGTGGCGACGATGTAGAACTTGAACGCGTCGAACACCAGGTCCGTGCTGAGCCAGATGTACTTGCATCGCCGCACCTCGACCGAGGCGTCGAACGCCGCCCCGAACGCCCCCCGGGTCGCCGAGTTCGCCCCGTCGGCCGCCACCACGAGGTCGTAGTCGGCGGCCAGTGCCACCGGTGACGGTGACTCGGTGCGGAAGTGCATCGAAACGCCCAGCTCACCGCACCGCTCCTGCAGAATCTGCAACAGCCGCTTCCGGCTGATCGCCGCGAACCCGTGTCCGCCGCTGGTGATCACCCGGTCTCGGTAGTGCACGTCGATGTCGTCCCAGCGCGCGAACTCGCGCTCCATGGCGGCGTGGACGGCCGGATCAGCGTGCTCAATGCCCCCGAGCGTCTCGTCGGAGAACACCACGCCGAAGCCGAACGTGTCATCGGCCGCATTGCGCTCCCAGACGCTGATCTCAGCTTCCGGACTCAGTACGGTCTGCGGACTGGCGTCCGCAGACCGTACTGACTGTGTTTGCCTACCCAGTTGCTTCGCGAGCGCCGCGAAATAGAGCCCGCCAGGCCCGCCCCCAATCACCGCGATCCGCACGTCCCGAAGCTATGACCGGCCCGTTCGCGCGTCAATCTACCCCCAAGGCTTTCCCTGTGACCGGCCCCAGAGGTATGGGTGGTGGGTGAGGGGCGTAGCGGGTGGGGGCGACACGCCGGATCTATGGGTGCTTGGGCATTGCGCGAAGCTTGATTACCGTGTTAATCATGGCGACTCGTGCGCCCAAGGGTGCATCACGCCCGACGAACGGGGCCGCCGGGCGTCCCCGCTCTTCAGGCGGATCAGGCCGCCCTCCGGGGGGCGCAGGAACTTCAAGCTCGCGCAGCGGCTCCGCGTCGGCAAACACCGCGCCCGGCGGGGCCGGCCGTTCGTCGACCGCGCGCACTCCCGCGCCATCTAGGGCCAACCCAGCGCGGGCAAGCACGACTCGCAGCGGTAGCACAGCGCGTAGCGGCAGCACCAAGGGCGGCTCCGCCAGGACCGGCTCGACCAAGTCGGGGTCGTCGACTCGCGCCGGCTCGGCCCGCGCCGGCTCGGCCCGCAGCGGCTCGGCCGGCCGGTCTTCGGCCGCGCGCAAGGGCAGCACGCCTTATTACCGCAGCCGGACTCCGGCGCCGAAGACGAGCATGGCCGCGATGATGCGGCAGTCCAGCAACCCGATCCTGATCCTGATCGGCTGGATCCTCGCGATCATCGCGTCGGTCTGGCTGGAGTTGGCTCGCGGTGCCGGGTACGTGGCCAGGCTGTTCGGCAACAGCGCGCGAGAGCTTGACGACGCGCACCGCCGCGATGGCGTAGGACTCGGCGTGCTCGCCGCCGCGATCGTGGTGGCCGGTGCCGCCTGGTGGCATCTGGGCTCGCCGTTCGGCCACGCGCTGACCGGATTGGTGCGCGGCACGTTCGGCGTCGGTGCGGCGGCTCTCCCGATCTTGCTCGGACTGCTCGCCTGGAGGCTGCTGAGGCACCCGGACAAGAACGCCCATCCGGGACGGATGGTGATCGGCTGGACAAGTCTGCTGCTCGGTTCGCTCGGCATCGTGCACATCGCGCTGGGCAGTCCGGCGCCGGCGAACGGCAACAAGGCGATGCAGGGCGCCGGCGGCCTGATCGGCTACGTGGCGTCCGAGCCGCTGCGGGCGCTGCTGACCGCCTGGGTGGCGGTGCCGCTGCTCGCGCTCGTATGCGCGTTCGGGCTTCTGGTGGTGACCGGCACGCCGCTGCACCGGGTACGGGAGCGGTTCGCCGAGGTCGGGTTCATCTGGAATCAGCTGCGCGGTCCCGAGGTGGACGAAGAGTTCGACCTTGAGGATGACGACTTCGACGAGACCGACGACGACGCGCAGTTGCCGCCCGTGCGGTTCAACCGCCGTAGGAGCGCGGGCGCGCTCGAAGCGGGCGAGAGCGACCGGCCTTACGACACCCCGCTGCTCGGCGGCCTGGTCCCGCGCGGCGCCGGACGCACCGGCTCCAGGACACCCCAGGACGCGGGTGCTCCGGCCGCGAAGGCGGCGGCTACCACCGCATCCGACGACGAGGTGCTGGCCGAGGCACTGATTTTCGGCGCCGGGTCAGCCGACCCGCAGGTGAAGACCAGGGCTAGCGATACGGCCAGGCCAGGACCGGCCGCGTCGGGGGCGGAGGCGTCCTGGCGCAAGTCCTGGTTCGGCGGCGACGGCGACGAGGATGAGGAGTCCGCCGGAGCATCGGCGGCGCAGGCGGCTAGCTCAGTCATCGACCAGCCCGTGTCGGCGGAGTCGAAGACCAGCCGCACGGGCGAGCAGCTGATGCTGGCCGGGACGACGTCGTCGAGCTACACGCTGCCGCCGTCAGCGCTGCTGAAGCCGGGCTCCGCGCCCAAGGCCAGGACGCGGGCCAACGATGCGATGGTCGAGGCGCTGACCACGGTGCTCGACCAGTTCGAGGTCGACGCCCAGGTGACCGGGTTCTCCCGGGGTCCGACGGTCACCAGGTACGCGATCGAGCTCGGGCCGGCGGTCAAGGTCGAGCGGGTGACCGCGCTGTCGAAGAACATCTCCTACGCGGTGAAGAGCGCGGACGTCCGGATCTTGTCGCCGATTCCCGGCAAGTCCGCGATCGGGATCGAGATCCCGAACACCGACCGGGAGATCGTGAGCCTGGGCGACGTGCTGAAGTCGCAGGTCGCCGAGTCCGATCATCACCCGATGGTGGTGGGCCTGGGCAAGGACGTCGAGGGCCGCACGGTGGTGGCGAACCTGGCGAAGATGCCGCACATCCTGATCGCTGGTGCGACTGGAGCGGGCAAGTCGACCTGCATCAACGGGCTGATCACCTCGATCCTGATCCGGGCCACGCCCGACGAGGTGCGGATGATCCTGATCGACCCGAAGCGGGTCGAGCTGACCGCCTACCAGGGGATCCCGCACCTGATCACGCCGATCATCACGAACCCGAAGAAGGCGGCGGACTCGCTGGCCTGGGTGGTCGGGGAGATGGACCGCCGGTACGACGACCTGGCCGCGTCCGGGTTCCGGCACATGGACGACTTCAACAAGGCGGTGCGGGCCGGGAAGATCACGGCGCCGCCCGGGTCCGAGCGGGAGTACGTGCCGTATCCGTACCTGCTGGTGATCGTGGACGAGCTGGCCGACCTGATGATGGTCGCGCCCAGGGACGTGGAAGACGCGATCGTCCGGATCACCCAGCTGGCCCGGGCGGCCGGCATCCACCTGGTGCTGGCGACCCAGCGGCCGTCCGTCGACGTCGTGACCGGCCTGATCAAGGCCAACGTGCCTTCGCGGCTCGCGTTCGCGACCTCGAGCCTGACCGACAGCCGGGTCATCTTGGACCAGCCGGGCGCGGAGAAGCTGGTCGGGCAGGGTGACGCGCTGTTCCTGCCGATGGGCGCGAGCAAGCCGATCCGGCTGCAGAATGCCTACGTCACGGAAAAAGAGATCCGCGAGATCGTCAACCACTGCAAGAAGCAGGCCGAGCCGGACTACCGAGAAGAAGTCACGGTCGGCGACGGCCCGAAGCGCGACATCGACGCGGACATCGGCGACGACCTCGACCTGCTCCTGCAGGCGGCCGAGCTGATCGTCGGCACGCAGTTCGGCTCCACCTCGATGCTGCAGCGCAAGCTGCGGGTCGGTTTCGCCAAGGCGGGCAGGCTGATGGACCTCCTGGAAAGCCGCGACGTCGTCGGCCCCAGCGAAGGCTCCAAGGCCAGAGACGTCCTGATCCGCCCGGAAGACCTGGCCGAGCTCCTCGAATCCCTCCGCGGCACCTGATTCTACGCGCTCGGCATTTACCGGCCCTTACCAAAGCCATACCCCGGCGCGAGGTTGTTTGTGCTGGTCAGGGGCATGAGCCTAAGAGCATGGGGTAGTGCAAATGCTTGGTCGGTATTGACTCATCGACACCCCATCCGGAGGTCGCCGGCCGGTAGCTGGGTGTCTACACTGGGTCATCGTCCCCTGAATAAGGGGAACGGGGGAGCGAGAGCTTAGTCATGTGCTCGAATCTGATAGACCTTTGTAGGCCAACACCGGCAATGCGGTCTGCGGACGGCAGTCCGCAGACCGCATTGCAGCCATTGATGAGCAAGCGTGGAGGCGTGGCGTGACCATTGGTGACGCACTGGCAGCGGGACGCCGCCAGGCCGGAATGTCCGTGACGCAGGTAAGCCAGCGCACCTGCATCAGGGAGACGATCATCCGGAGCATCGAGCGCGACGACTTCGCCGGATGCGGCGGTGACTTCTATGCCCGCGGCCATGTCCGCAGCATCGCGATGGCGGTCGGGGTTGACCCCGAGCCGCTGATCGCGGAGTACGACGCGACGATAGGCGCGCCCCGGGCGATCAGCGCCGCCGATGTGTTCCAGCCGGTGACGCCGGTGCGCCTGAAGGAACGGCGCAAGCCGAATTGGACGGCGGCGCTCGCGCTGGCGCTGGTGGTAGCCGGAGGCGTGTTCGCCTACGTCCACTTCGCCAGCCGTACGACGACCGCTCAGTCGTCCAATAACAGCGACGTGCAGACGGCCAACGCACACCATCCGCAGAAGAAGACGGTCAAGCCGGCGAAGACGGCGCAGCCTGCCACGCACCGGCTTGACATCACGCTCACCGCGACTCAGCCGTGCTGGGTTTCGCTGACCACCAAGACCGGCCAGACGCTGTTCCAGGGCATGGTCTACCCGGGTTCGACCAAGCACTGGTCTGAGCGACGCGCGGTCAGCCTGCAGCTGGGCAACCCGGCCGGAGTCAAGGTCGTCGTCAACGGCAAGAGCAAGATCGCCCGGGGCGTCACCCAGCCGGTCACGCTGGCCCTGGCGCTCGACCACGGGACGCGCAGCCGCTCCTGACCTACCGGTAGTCTTCCGGTGTGCCATCGAGCGTTTCCAAGCCACTAGTACCCGCAGTGCTGTCCCAGGGGGGCGACCCCCTCGGAACCCCCGCGGGGCGTTCGGTGCGCTTGGTGACGATGGGCTGTGCCCGTAACGAGGTCGACTCTGAGGAGCTGGCCGCCCGGCTCGAAGCCGGCGGCTGGTCGCTGACCGAAGGTGATCAGGCCGATGTCGTCCTGGTCAACACGTGCGGCTTCATCCAGGCGGCCAAGCAGGAGTCGATCGACGAGCTGCTGACCGCCTCAGATTCCGGCGCGGCCGTGGTCGCGGCCGGCTGCCTGGCCGAGCGGTACGGCAGCGGGCTCGCCGAGGCCCTGCCCGAAGCGCAGATCCTGAGCTTCGACGACTACGCCAGCATCGCCGACCGGCTGGATGAAGTGCATGCGGGCAAGCGCTGGGAAGCGCACGAGCCCCGCGATCGCCGCAAGCTGCTGCCGATCTCGCCGGCCGGACGGCCGGGCGGTTCGACCGCTCACGTCCCCGGTCACGGCTCAATCGAGGACCTGCCAGAAGGGATCGCGCCCGCATCCGGCCCGAGGGTGCTGCGGCGCCGGCTCGGCGGAGGCGTGGTCGCGCCGCTGAAGATCGCCTCCGGCTGCGACCGGCGGTGCAGCTTCTGCGCGATCCCGGCGTTCCGCGGCGCGTTCATCTCGCGGCCGCCGGCCGATCTGCTGGCCGAGGCGGGCTGGCTCGCCGATCACGGTGCCAGGGAGCTGCTGCTGGTCAGCGAGAACTCCACCTCCTACGGCAAGGACCTCGGGGATCTGCGCCTGCTGGAGACGCTCCTGCCGCAACTGGCGGCCGTGCCCGGCATCGACCGGGTAAGGGTCAGCTACCTGCAGCCGGCCGAGGTCAGGCCGGGTCTCATTGAGGTGATGGCGTCGACACCCGGCGTCGCGCAGTACTTCGATCTGTCGTTCCAGCACGCCAGCGGTAAGGTGCTGCGCTCGATGCGCCGGTTCGGGAACCGTGAGCGGTTCTGCGGACTGATCGAGCAGATCAGGAAGCTGGCGCCGCAGGCCGGCATCCGGTCGAACTTCATCGTCGGCTTCCCCGGCGAGACCGAGGCCGACGTTGAGGAGCTGGAGCAGTTCCTGGTCGACGCCCGGCTGGACGCGATCGGGATCTTCGGCTACTCCGACGAGGACGGCACCGAGGCGGCGTCGCTGCCCGGCCAGCTCGACGAGCGGGAGATCGCCGACCGGGTCGAGGCGCTGGCCGGGCTGGCCGACGAGCTGATGGACCAGCGGGCGGCCGACCGGATCGGCGAGCTGCACCAGGTGCTGATCGAAGAGCCCAGCGGGGGATCATGGGGGTCGTCCCCCATTGGCCAGCACAGCGATGAGCCCAGCCGGTACAACGGTCGCGGGGCGCATCAAGCACCGGAGGTCGACGGGACGACCGAAGTGCTCTCGCCGAGGCCGCTGGCCGCAGGTGAGCTGGTGTGCGTCCGGGTATCAGGCTCAGAGGGGGTGGACCTGGTGGCGGAACTGGTACATGAGCAGCCCGGAGACTAAGCCGAGCACCATCAACGTCCCGAACGGGCTGACGGTATTGAGGCTCGTCCTCGTGCCGCTCTTCGTAGTGCTGCTGGTCTCGGACGGGACCACGTCCAGGACCGCGGCGTTCATCGTGTTCGGGGTCGCGTCGGTCACCGACTTCCTCGACGGCGAGCTGGCCCGGCGCGGCGGGATGATCACCGACTTCGGCAAGATTGCCGACCCGATCGCGGACAAGGCGCTGACCGGCTCGGCGCTGGTGACGCTGTCCGCGCTCGGCATGCTGTCGTGGTGGGTGACCGGGGTCATCATGGTGCGCGAGGTCGGCGTGACGCTGCTGCGCTTCTGGGTGATCAGGCACGGCGTGATAGCGGCCAGCCGGGGCGGCAAGATCAAGACGGTCCTGCAGATCGTCGCGATCGGGCTGTACATCCTGCCGTTCTCGATCGATCCGGTGCGGATCGCGGCGATGGGCGCGGCCGTGGCGGTGACGATCGTGACCGGCGCCGACTACGTCATGCGAGCGCTGCGGCTGCGCCGCGCCGTGCCCGGGCCGCCCCCGGTCGCGACTACGAAAGAGTCCACCAAGTGAACACCAGCTCGCTGGCGCACAAGGTCGTAAGCCTGCTCAGCCGAGAGCGAACAACGATCGCCACCGCCGAATCGCTCACCGGCGGCCTGGTTGCCGCCGCGCTCACCTCGGTGCCCGGCGCGTCGAAGGTTTTCGCCGGCGGGATCGTGGCTTACTCGGCCGAACTCAAGGCCAAGCTCCTCGGCGTCCCCACCGGACTCCTTGACCGGGTTGGTACCGTCGATCCTGACGTGGCGGTTGCCATGGCGCGGGGGGCCAGGCAGCGGCTCGGGGCGAAGATCGCGGTCGCGACGACCGGAGTGGCCGGACCCGACCCGGTCGGAGACCTGCCGCCCGGCATCGTGTACGTCGCCGTCAGCTTCGCTGAGCGCGAACTTCATTTGGCGCTCACGCTCGAGGGCGACCGAGCTCAGATCCGACATGACACGGTTAGGCATGTTCTGGGACTGCTCGTAAGCGCGTTTGAACCGGAACCGGCGGAAGACAATCGGTGATTACAGCGTTACACATGAGAACACGCCCAGACGCCCTCTCCCGCACCCTTAGTTAGTCCAGGTACGGTGGAGGTGTACGCGGCCAGTCTCGGGAAGGGATTGCGACGATGGTCCTGCTTCGTCACTTGCTAGGTGACGCGCTCCGGCGGCTTCGCCTGCGGCAGGGTCGCACCCTCCGCGAGGTTTCCGCGTCGGCGCGAGTGTCCCTTGGGTACCTGTCAGAGGTAGAACGCGGTCAGAAAGAGGCCTCATCGGAACTGCTTGCCGCCATCTGCACGGCCCTCGGCACACCGCTGTCTCAGGTCCTGCGCGAGGTCTCCGATAACTTCGCGCTCGTGGAACTGCAGACCGAGCCGGTGTTCGCCGACGTCATCGAGCCGGCGATCGAAGTCACGCCTGGCGGCCACCCGATCGAGCGCGACGAGGACGACGGCGCGGTTCCAGTTGCCCCGGTTGGTGCGGTTGGCCCGGTCGGCCCGACCCGGATGGTCGGCGCCGTTGCCGGCAAGGTGCCGGAGCGGGTCGGCGTGCAGCCAGGTACCCAGATTCAGGCGGGCCAGCTGCGCGGCGCCCAGTTGCGGTCCGGTCAGGTACCGGTCGCGCACAAGGTCGGCGTCATCGGCGCCGGTCTCGACGACCCGGCGTTCGACCAGGTCGCCAGGGTTGCCCGCCAGATCACCGACATGGTCCCAGTGTGATAGCTGGAGGGCTTGCGGGCTAGTGCGCCAGCCGGGCTTCCCAGGAGCCGGGCTGGTCGGCGAGGAGCTGCACGCGTTCTGGCAGCGGACCTGTAACGACCGAAGCGAGCGTGACTTCTTCGAGGATGGCCCGCTCGTTGGCCCGGAGCGCGATCCAGACCGTCTGCAGCGGCTCGGCCGCGCCGATGTAGCCGAGGTTCTCCGGGCGCTCGCCGCGCACGCCGAGCAGCGGCCCGTCGATCGCCCTGATGATGTCGGCCAGGGAGATCTCGTCGGCTGGCCGCGCGAGCCAGAAGCCTCCGTCCGGCCCCCGCTGGCTGCGTACGAGGCCGGCCCGGCGCAGCTGGGTCAAGATCGCCTCAAGGAACTTGGCCGGGATCTGCTGGGCCTTGGCGAGCTGGTCGGAAGTGACGTGACCCTCCTTGGATGCCGCGAGTTCGATCGCGGCACGCAACGCATAATCCGCTCGGGCTGACAGACGCATACCCAGCATTATGCCGTGTGACCTGGACCGCGCAGGTCACCGATCCGGACAACGCGGCCGTACGGACCGTCGTCGGCCGTAACGACTCCTGGCTCGGGTCGCACCCGGGCGACCAGGTTCTGGATCGTACGCGGAGAACCCGCGCAATGCGTTTCTCCATAAAAATCAGTGTCGCGGTCCTTTTCGTACACAGCACCTTCAGGCATAGACGAGTATTTAGGGATGCGCTACCAAATAGCCAGCAAGTGGTCGATGATCGAGCATTTCGTTATCCATGACGGCGTGGGGACGCCAGCGTTCGATGTGCGCGGCAACCTGGGCTTCAGCCAGCACCTGACCATGCGTGATCAGTCGGGCCGGGAGGTCGCGCACATCAGGAAGCACCTGATGTCCACCAGGCACGACATCGAGATGGGCGGCCAGAAGATCGCCGAGATCCACCACGAGGGATTCTTCGGCGACCGGTACGAGGTCGACTCGGCCTACGGGCAGATCTCGGCCCGAGGGCACTTCGGCGGCTGGAACTATGAGATCCACCAGCAGGGCATGCCAATCGCCCGGGTGTCCAGGGAGTTCGCGTTCCGCGAGAAATTCCTGGTGGATATCGACGACAACATCAGCCAGGCGTTTATCCTCGCGGTCGTGCTCGCGATCGACGCGATTCACAACGAACGCGAGCAGGATGATCGCGGTGGCGGCGGGCTGTTCGGCTGAAACTTCTCCTAGCCGCGCAGGCGGAGGCCTCGCGGGGTGGGGCGGAAGCCCGCCGACTCCAGGGCCTGGGCCAGCGGGGAGTCGTAGACCCCGGCGCCGTCGGCGCGCTCGACGGTGAGCTTGCCCAGGGCTCCGGCCCTTACCGCGCCAGCCAGGGCCGCAGCGGCCGGGGCCAGCAGGGCGGGGTCCGAGGTCCAGGAGAGCAGGGTCTTGCCGCCGCGCTCGACGTAGAGGACCAGCTGGCCGGTGACCAGGATGACGAGGGCGCCGGCCTTGCGGCCGGGGCGGTGCCCGCCCGGGGTCTCATCGGGACGGGGCGGCCAGGGGAGAGCGGCACCGTAGGCGTTGGCCGGGTCGGCGGCGGCAAGCACGAGCACGGTCGGCTCGGTCGCGGAGCGGGCCGAGGCTGAGGTCGTTGCCGGCCGCGACGCTAGCCATGGAGCAGCATCGTCTGCGGCTGGGGTGTCGACGGCTGGCGTCGTCGCGCCGGGGACCGAGTCGGCCATCGCGCGCATGCGATCGACGGCACCGGGGAGGGCGAACTGGGCCGCACCCAGGCCCTCGACGAAGTAGCCGCGCCGACACTGGCCGGTTTCTTCCATCGCGCGCAGCACCGGGTAGAGGGCGCCGAATCCGCCGGGCACGCGTTCGGCGGCGGCGACACCTCGGATGACGATGCCGTGCCGGTCGAGCAGGGACAGGGCGCGGGCGTGCAGGCGGCGGGTCGCGTCGGGCTCGACCGGCGGGACCAGGGACCAGCGGCCGCTCACGATCGGCGGGCCGGCGTTCGAGGGCATGGCGCCCCGGCCGAAGCTCGGCCGCCTTCCGACGGGGCTGCCGGGGTGGCCCTGGCGGCCAGGGAAGCCCGGCCTGGCGCCGCCAGTGCGGGCTGGGCGAGCGGTCAGTCCGGGCGGCGTTCCGTTGCCGGGGCTGCTGCTGCTGCTGCCGCCGCCGCTGCTGCTCAGCTCGGCTGAGGACTGCTGGCGGGCTTGGGTGAGGGCGCGGCCGGAGCCGAGGACGGTGCGCAATGGGGCCAGGGTGTCGTTGGTGAGCAGTCCGGCCCAGACCAGGTCCCACATCGCGGCGGCGACGGCCTGATCGCTGACCCGGTTGAGAACCCGGATGCGTTCGGCGGCTGTGCTAGCCCGGGGGGCCGACCCCCCGGATCCCCCCGCCGGGCTGGCCTGGGGGATGGTCGGATCGGTCGCGGAGTCGGTGATGCGCGCGACGACCCGATCGGCGATGGCGCGGAAGAACAGCGCACCGCCGCCGTCGAGCGCGCTGAGCACGGCTTCGTGCACCGGGGTCATGGTGATCTCGCCGGGCGGCGGGAGCAGCAGCCCGGCCGACTCGGCTGGGGCGAGCACGAGCCAGCCGTCGCCACCGGGTAGCGCCCCGGCCCCGGCCCAGACCACGTCGCCGGCGGCCGTCAGTTCGTCCAGCATCGCCGGGGCGTAGCCGTCGACCCGGGCCGGGAGTACCAGGGACTCGACGGCCGTAGCTGGGACGGCTGTGCCTGCGAGCTGCTCGACCACGCTGTAGACGGCGTCGGGTCCGGCGATCCGGCCGCGTCGTCTTGGCTGCCAGCCGCCGTTTGGACCCGATCCTGGGCTGGTTCCGGCTGCGGCCCCGATCCCGGCGCGCCTGGCGGTGTCGTGGAGCGCGTCTTGCCAGGCGGGCAGGAACGCGGCGAAGACCTGCGGCGGCACCGGCTCGGCCTCGTGCCGCAGCTTGGCCAGGCAGCGCCGCTTGAGCAGCCGCAGGACGCCGGCCTCGCACCACTGCGGCCCCGCCAGGCTGGGCAGGAACTCGCCCTCCACGCACCGGCCGTCGGCAGTGAGCCGGTGCAGCATTCCGATCACCACGGCGATGCCCAGGCCGTAGCGGCTGGCCACGTCGGCGGCGGTGAACGGGCCGTGCGTGCGCGCGTACCTGGCCACGAGATCACCGAGCGGATCGGGCAGCAGTTCGGTGAAGGCGACCGGGATTCCCGTGGGCAGTGCGACGCCGAGCGCGTCCCGCAACCGGCCGGAGTCCTCGATCGCGGCCCAGCGAGACTCTCCGGCGACCCTGACCTCGATTACCCGGCGCTGGCGAACCAACTCGGCCAGCCAGGCGGCGCCGTTGGCTTTCTGGTCTTGGTCGGCTTCGCTGGCTGCGTCGGCTTGGTCGGTCTGGTCGGGTTGGCTGGCTGTGTCGGTTTGGCCGGCGCAGCGGGCGGTGATCTCCTCGGCTGATAGCGGGCCTAGCTGCATGATCAGGTCGGCGAGGCTCTCGAGCGAAATGGCCTGCCGGCTGCTGGACAGCCGCTGCAGGTCCCGCTCGGTGTCGGCGACAACCGCCGGGTCGAGCAGTTCGCGCAGATCGGCCTGGCCGAGCAACTCGGCGAGCAGGGCCGAATCGAGGGCGAGCGCCTGGGCGCGGCGCTCGGCGAGCGGGGCGTCGCCCTCGTACATGAACGCGCCGACGTACCGGAACAGCAGCGCCCGGCCGAACGGCGAGGCGGTTGGCGTCTCGACCTCGACCAGCCGGATCTTGCGCCCCGACAGGTCGCGCATCAGCCCGATCAGCGCCGGCACGTCGAAGACGTCCTGCAGGCACTCGCGCATGGTCTCCAGCACGATCGGGAAGCTGCCGAACTCGCTGGCCACGGCCAGCAACTGGGCCGCTCGCTGCCGTTGCTGCCACAGCGGCGAACGGCGACCGGGCTGGCGGCGGGGGAGCAGCAGTGCCCGGGCCGCGCACTCGCGGAACCGGGACGCGAACAGGGCCGAGGAGCCCAGCTCGGCGGTGACGAGCTGCTCGACTTCCTCGGGATCGAGCAGGGCAAAGCCAGCGGCCGGTGGATCGTCGGCGTCCGGGACCCTGATTACGATCCCGTCGTCGGTATACATGGCCTGCACGTCCATGCCGCCGTAGCGCTCGCGCAGCCGGGCGGCGATCGCCAGCGCCCAGGGCGCGTGCACCTTCGATCCGTAGGGGCTGTGCAGGACGAGGCGCCAGTCGCCGAGTTCGTCCCTGAACCGCTCGAGAACCAGCGTCCGGTCATCGGGCAGGTAGCCGGTGGCCTCGCGCTGGCTGGCCAGGTAGCGCAGCAGGTTGGCGGTCGCGAGCGAGTCGAGCCCGGCCTCGCGCAGCCGGGTGGTGGCCTGGTCGGGCTCGGCCGCGCCCAGCTCGCGGCAGTACTCGCCGATCGCCCGGCCCAGCTCGGCCGGCCGGCCAGGGGTGTCGCCGTGCCAGAACGGCAGCCGGCCCGGCTGGCCAGGTGCGGGCGAGACTAGGACCTGGTCGGCGGTGATGTCCTCGATCCGCCACGAACTCGCGCCGAGCACGAACACGTCGCCGACCCGCGACTCGTAGACCATCTCCTCGTCGAGTTCGCCGACCCGCCGGGAGTGGCGGCCTGACTTGTCTTGCGAGCCGACCAGGAACACGCCGAACAGGCCCCGATCCGGAATCGTCCCGCCGTTGGTCACCGCGATCCGCTGGCCGCCCGGCCGGCCGCGCAGGGTGCCGGTGGTGCGATCCCAGACCAGGCGCGGCCGCAACCCGGCGAATTCCTCGCTCGGGTACCGCCCGGCCAGCATGTCCAGCACGGCTTCCAGGACCGGCCTTGTGAGCCCGGCGAACGGAGCGGCGCGGCGGACCAGTGCCTGCGTCTCCTCGACGGTCCAGTCGTCCATCGACGTCATCGCCACGATCTGCTGGGCGAGCACGTCCAGCGGATTGCGCGGCATGCGCAGTTCCTCGATCTGGCCGCTTCGCATCCGCCCGGCGACGACGGTGGCCTGGACCAGGTCGCCCTGGTACTTGGGGAAGATCACCCCGCGCGACACGTCGCCGACGTTGTGACCGGCCCGCCCCGTGCGCTGCAGGCCGCTGGCCACCGACGGCGGGGCTTCTACCTGGATCACCAGGTCGACCGCGCCCATGTCGATGCCGAGTTCGAGGCTTGAGGTGGCGACGACGGCAGGGAGCCGTCCGGCTTTGAGCGCTTCCTCGATCTGGCTCCGCTCGGCTCGCGAGACGGAGCCGTGGTGGGCGCGGGCCACGACCGGCGGGCTAGCGGGCTCGTGGTCGTGGTCGGTTTCTGGGCTGAACTCGGCTTTTTCGGCCGCGCGCTCGGCGGCTAGCTCGTTGAGCCGGGCGCAGAGCCGTTCGGCCAGCCGCCTGGAGTTGGCGAACACGATCGTGGACCGGTGCCGCTCGATCGCGTCGAGCACCTGGGCCTCGACGTGGGGCCAGATGGAATTTTGCCGCGGGTCGCCGGTTCGCTCGTCGAAGAGCGAGGCAGCGCTGGCGCTGGCGTTCGCGTTGGCGTTGGCGTTGGCGTTCGCGGGCTGCTTGGCGGCCGCGCCCGGGTTGCCGACGCCTGCCTGGGCTATCGCCTCGGCCGGTCCGAACGGAGAACCGCCCGCGCCGTTGCCGGGGATGCCGCCGGGGGTGCGGACCGCCTCAAGGTCGGACATGTCCTCGACCGGTACGACGATCTTCAAGTCGAGCCGCTTCTCGGACGGTGGCGCGACTACCTTGACCGGGAGCGAGCCGCCGAGGAAGGACGCGACCTCCTCGGGCGGCCTGACCGTCGCGGACAGCCCGATCCGCTGGGCAGGCTTGCCTCCCCGCAGGGCGTCCAGGCGCTCAAGCGACAGGGCCAGGTGGGCGCCGCGCTTGCCGCCCGCCAGGGCGTGGACCTCGTCGATGATCACCGTCTGGACGCTGCGCAGGCCGTCTCTGGCCCGCGAGGTCAGCAGCAGGAACAGTGACTCCGGCGTGGTGATCAGGATGTCCGGCGGCTTGCTGGCGAGCTGGCGCCGCTCGTCGGCGGCGGTATCACCGGTACGTACGCCGACCCGGATCTCCGGCTCCGGCAGGCCGAGGCGGCGCCTGGCCTGGCTGACGCCGGCCAGCGGCGAGCGAAGATTCCGCTCGATATCGACCGCCAGGGCCTTGAGCGGGGAGATGTACAGGACGCGGCAGCGCTCGGCCGCGTCGGCCGGGATCGGATCGGCGGCGAGCTTGTCTATCGCCCAGAGGAACGCGGCCAGCGTCTTGCCAGAGCCGGTCGGCGCGATGACGAGGGCGTGCTCGCCCTTGCCGATCGCGTCCCACGCGCCGGTCTGAGCCGTGGTCGGCTCGGCGAACGCGGCCCGGAACCACGATGCGGTCGGCTCGCTGAAGCCAGCCAGCGCCCCGGTGGCGGCGGCGCCGGCCGCAGCACCACCGCCGTTTGCAGCCCCGCCGTTTGCAGCCCCGCTGTTTGCGGCACCGCTGGCTGGGCTTGGCTGCGCTGACATGGTTCCATCCTGCACTGCCCTACCGACAGTTCGTCCCGTCGGCGGCCGCGATCACCGGGGTGGTGGGGTCGATTTGCGGCCTAGGTCTGTGGCTGGTCGCGCCGACTTACCCCTGGTTGGGGCTGACTTCCCTATGGTTGCGCTGTAGTTTTGTCGGTCTTAGGGGTATTTGTGACGGCGCAATCATGGGGAAGTGCGACGCAATCATGGGGAAGTCGCCGTCGGTACCGGGTATTTGGCGGCGTTCTTGGTGATCTTTTCCGCTAGCGCGGCTTCCGGGTCGATGCCTAGGACGTCGCACAGGCGAAGCAGGTAGGCGAGGACGTCGGCTATCTCGTCGCGGACGTGTTCGGCCCGCTGCGAGTCGCTCATCACGCTGGCCGACTGATCGCTGGTCAGCCACTGGAAGATCTCCGTCAGTTCGCCCACTTCGCCGGTCAGCGCCATGACCAGGTTCTTCGGATTCTGGTATTGCTGCCAGTCCCGCTCCGCCACGAATTCCCGCAGTCGTCGCTGTAGTTCTGGAATAGCCATCGCCCACAGATATCAGCAACGCTGGACCTGTGCGCCAAGGTGTCGGAGCGAGGGCGTCACAGGCAAAGGCGCACCTGCTCGATTTCATGCTGGCCGGTGGCGACGGTTAGGCGCTGGACCGACCGCCATTCCTCCACGGCCCCGGTACTGGGAAAGGACATTCGCCCGAAACCGCCCGCGTTCCAGCCCATCGACCCTCTACCGAGGCGATTGATCTATGTCAGAGTCAGAACGTCGACTGCCTTCTTCTGGTTCAGTGATCTGGTGTCAAATGAAGGCGGTAGCCGGGTCGTCCTAGTGCCACCTCAATCCGGGGCTGCCGTGCGGGCCGACCGGGGCGAGTTGATCGTCGTGACCGACGTGGAGGGGCATCAAGTTGGCGACTTGTGGGCAATTGACGCCGGTGATCACGGCCAGTGGCTCTCCTGCGGGCACACCAGGGACCGGTTGGAGCGGCTGTTCCCAAACGTCGGTCAGGACTTCCGCGATCAGATCGGCGAGCCGATCCTTCGACTGGTCGGCGACACCTCGCCGGGCGTGCACGATACCTTGTTTCCGGCCTGCGATCCGCAGATGTACGCGGCCGTTGGCCTGCACGAGCATCCGAACTGCCGGGACAACTTTCTGGCCGCGGTGGCATCGGAGGGAATTGACCTGCCGGTCGTACCGGATCCGGTGAACCTGTTCCAGAACTCAGGTCCGCGCGACGACGGTCGGCTGGTCATCGGGCCCGCCCTGTCGAAGGCCGGTGACGAGGTCAGCTTCCTGGCGCTGCGAGATGTGGTTGTCGTCGTCACCTCATGCGCTGTCGACTACCCGCCAATGAACGAAGGACAGTGCACCCCGCTCCGGATCGCGGTTACCTCCGGCGCGTGATTTCGCCCCATAGGAGACGGTCGGCATGTCAGTCAGCTCGGGCGATGTCCGCGGCCATGCCTTCCTCTCATATGTCAGGGAGGACTCGGACCGAGTCGACGAGTTGCAGCGTGCGCTTGAGGCCGCTGAGGTTCCCGTGTGGCGTGACACTGCCAGCCTGTGGCCGGGCGAGGATTGGCGCGTCAGGATCCGGGAGGCGATCACTCGCGACGCGCTGGTGTTCATAGCGTGTTTCTCCAGCCATAGTGTTGCGCGCCTGACGAGCTATCAGAACGAGGAACTTCTGCTCGCTATTGAGCAGTTGCGGTTGCGCGGACCGCTTGGTCGGTGGTTGATACCAGTCCGTTTCGACGACTGCGATGTGCCGGATTTCGAGCTGGGCGCCGGCCGGACACTCGCGTCGATCCAGCGGGCCGATCTCTTCGGCCCGGGCCGTGGCCTAGCCGCCGGAAGGCTGGTAACAGCCGCCCGGCATCGACTGCTGGCCGCTCCCTCGACTGGGTCGGTGAGTACCTGCAACTGGCTTGTGGAAGCCAACCCTCGCCTGTGGCTTCGGTCGGGACCTGGGTTCGACTACCCGACGGTTGACTTCCTGCACTACGGCCAGCGAGCCCATGGGAACTGTGCCGGAGTGAAAAGCGGAGGCACCACCTGGCACCTCCTACGTGGCCACGGCAATGCCTGGGCATGGGGAAACGGCGCGTACCTGCGTCCCACCGCCAGCCGGGGCAACAGCGGTTGAGCGTGCTCCCGGACTAGATCGCCGATTCGTCTGGCGTTTTGGTACAAGCCGCTTGACGTTCACCCGATCGATGCCGTCTTGTTAGACGAACCTCGCAATTGGCCGGTTAGGTACGGCCACGTCACAAGGAGGCAGCAATGTCTATCAAGGTGACCCGGATCAAGCTGGCCGCCCTCGCCAGCGCGGTTGGCCTGGTCGCCGCGTTCAGCGCGGCGAGCGTGGCAACCGCGGCCCGCAGCCGACCGCACGACCATGACGCGGTCCGGCTGGACCGAGTGTTCATCATCATGCTGGAGAACCACTCGGAGAAGAGCGTGATCGGAGACCCGAATACGCCCGCTATCACGGCCCTGGCCCAGAAGTACGGGGAAGCGGCGAACTACTTCGGTGTCACGCACCCGAGCGAACCCAACTACATCGCCTCGATCAGCGGTTCCAACTGGTTTACCAACAACGACAGCCCGGCCAACCGGTTCGATCACACCAACCTGGTCGACGAGTTGACGCAGGCCAGGATTCCCTGGGGCGCCTACATGGAGGCGATGCCGACTGACGATCCGCTGACCGATTTCTGGCCATCGAGCGCCGATCCTCTCTACGTCTCCAAGCACAACCCGTTCGTCTTGTTCAACGACATCCGCAATAACCCGGCCGAACTAGCCAACGTCAAGCCGTACACCGATCTGGCCGGCGACCTGAACAGTCGGCACGCGCCGCGCTTCGCGTACATCGTCCCTGACGAGTGCAACGACATGCACGGTGGCGTCAACCATGCGATCGCCGGTCACCCGGAGACGCCGTGCCCGTTCAACAGCGCCAATGACGATCCGAACGACGTCGCGTTGAAGCAGAAAGCCGACGCGTTCGTTCAGTCCGCCGTCAGCACGATCATGTCGAGCCGGGCCTGGACCAGGCACAGCGCGATCTTCATCGTGGCCGATGAAGGTGACTTCACTGGCAACGCCGTTAACGGCGGCTGGGACTCGCCGGCGGGTTGCTGTGACTCGCCCGTGCTGCCCGCAGGCGATCCGGACATCAGCGCATCCTGGCCCGGCGGCGTTTACGGCGGCGGCCTAGTGCCCGCCGTCGTGATCGATCAAGGCGGTCCGCGTCATTTCGTGAGCGACGTCGACTACAACCACTACTCGCTACTGCGCACCATTGAAGACGCCTGGGGCCTGCCCGAACTGGCGTTCACCAGCGACCACGCCCAGGTCCCGACCATGAACGAATTCCTCAGGCGCTAGCTCTTTCCGGTGGCTGGCATGGTTGAGGTGGCCGTGCCAGCCACCGGCTACCGGGGGCGATGGGCCTCATTGCTTAGGCACGTCGGGCTTCCGTCGCCGGGTTGAGTGCTGGCGGACTAGCTTGGGCAGCACCTTGGGCCAGATGGCCTCTTTCGTCGTCTTCAGCTCGGTCAGCGTCCACCAGTGCCAGGCGGCGATGCCGTCGGACTGGTGCATGGCATCGACGCCGGTGATCGGCCGGGCTGGGATCTCGGTCCTGGCGAGATAGAGGCGTTCGTGCTGGAAGACGAGAATGCCGCTCCACTCCATGGTGTGGCTCCGGCGATGGATCTCGTCGAGCAGTTCGATGTCCGACCAGCCGGTCTCCTCCGCCAGTTCGCGCAACGCGGCCTGCGGGAAAGTCTCGCCCGGCTCCAGCCCACCGCCCGGAGTCGTCCAGTGCGGTCCGTTCGGCGGGCTGTCGTCGTACCGCATCAGCAGCACCCGGTCCTGCGGATCGAGCAGAACGACGCGGGCTGCTTGTCGTTCCCGGAGAGCCATGCACACCATTCTCCCGGCTGGCGGAACCGGCTACGGCAGCTTTGGGTCGCGCCACATGGGGTACATGGGTGGGCCGGCGTCGGGAAGGTAGTTGGGCGGGCCGAGATCGGTGTAGCCGTGCCGCAGGTAGAGCTGACGGTTGCGTGGGTGGGATGCCTCGAGGTAGGCGGGCAGGTTCTGGGTGTCGAGGAACTGGTGGTGGGCCTGCAGCAGGGCCGAGCCGATGCCCAGACCCTGGCGATCCGGGCGGACGGCGAGGAAGGCCAGGTGGTGGTGTGCCGGCTCGTGCGGGTGACGGTTTTCGATGGCGGCGTCGAACGCCAGGAACCGGTCGATCCACGGCTGGGTGATGGCGGTCAGCCTGGCCAGGTAGTCATCCGGCTCATGGGTCGGCGACGGGCCATCTGCGGGCGGCGGGTCATCGGCAGGCAGCGACGGGCGGCCATCGGCCGTCGGCGGTGGTTCGGCGGAATGGCCGGACGGGAGCCAGATGGCTACGGCCGAGCGGTCGGGAGTCGTCTGGACGATGCCGTCGGCCAGGGCGGCATCGACGAAGATCCGGAAGTAGTCGGGGAACACCCGCCGGCGGATGGCCTGGTCGGGGATCAGCCACCAGGACGGCGGGAGATCGAGGAACGCGTCGGCAACGAGCTGGCTGAGTACCCCCGCGTCGGCCTCCTCCGCACGAATCACGTCAACCACAGCCTCCGGTTCGCTCATTGGACTGGCTCGGTGGTCGCGGGCTTGAGCTGGCCGGTGGCGGCGTAGGCGCCGAGGCCGATGGCGGAGTAGAGCTGCGGTCGCCTGGCCTTGAGCAGGGAACCCCAGGCGAGCCCGACCACGAAGACCAGTCCGTAGCTGGCCGGGAGGATCCAGGAGGCCGCGTTGCCCGCGGGGACGCCGAGCAGCGTCGCGTAGTTCTGGACGGCGAGTACGACGATCAGCGTCAGCAGGGCCGCCGCGATGATGGGGGAGATCAGCCGGGCCCACAGGCTCTCGCCTCGACCGTCCTGGGCGAAGAAAGCCACCACGGCGATCGAGGTTAGCGCCAGCAGCAGCAAGATGCCGAACCCGCCGGTGGTGCCCAGCCAGAAGAACAGGTTGGTCATGGGCGGCCAGCCGCCGATGGCGTAGGCCACGATGACGGCCAGGCCGGTCGCGCTCTGGACGAGGGAGGCGGCCTTGGGGATGTTGTTGCCGCCGGTGCGGCCGAGCGCGGCTGGCAGCACGTGCTCGCGGCCAAGCGCGTACATGTAGCGCCAGACGACGTTGTGGAAGGCCAGGGCGGCCGCGAACAGCGAGGTCAGGAACAGGAACTGGGCGGCGTTGCTGAGGAATCCATCGCCGAGCCCGAATAGCAGCCCTGGCCCCTCCTGACCGGCCGCCGCCACGACGTGCGACTGGCCGGCGTGCGCCGCCATCGCCCAGGCCGCTCCGGCGTACACGACGGCGATCACGCCCAGGGCCAGGTACGTTGCCGTCGGGATCGTCCGGCGGGCTCGCTTGGCTTCCTCGGCGAGCACGGGCGCCTGCTCGAACCCGACGAAGCCCAGCACCGCGACGACCGCGAGGACGCCGAACGTGCCGACTCCGGCCGAGGTCAGGTCGGCGGGGGAGAGGGTGCCAAAGCTCAGGTGCCCGCCCGCCGGGTGCAGCAGACCGGAGACGGTCTCGGCACCGATCACGGCGATCTCGGCGGTCAGCAGCACGCCGAGCACCCAGCCGGTGATGTCGACGCGCAGCAGTCCCAGCACGGTGATCACCGCCCACGCGCCGAGTGCCCATGCCCACCACGCGGCGTGCAGGCCCAGATGCGCCGCCGCCTCGCTCGCGGCGTTCGGCCCGAACGCGCCGTAGAGACCTACCTGCAAGAGCGAGTAGGACAGCAGGGCGACCAGCGCCGCACCGACGCCCACGGTCCGGCCGATGCCGCGAGAAATGAAGGCGTAGAAGGCTCCGCTGTTCGTAATGTGCCTCGTCATCGCGACGTAGCCGACGGCAAACAGGCCGAGGATCACGGCGATGGCCACGAATGCGGCGGGGATGCCGGTCAGGCCGGTCGTCTGGTACGCCGTCGGGATGACACCGGCAGCGACGGTCAGCGGCGCCACCCCGGCGAGCACGAAGAACAGCACGGACGGCACCCCGAGCCGGTCCTTCGCCAGCTCCTGGGACATGCGCGAACGGGACTTGGCCTGAGCGTTGGATGACTGTGCGTCGGACACAGTGGGCGTCTCCTTCTTAGGACTTCTTGGGACTTCTTAGGACGTCGATCACACGCGGTGCGACAGCACCGCGCTGTCGA
>DATNFM010000026.1:0-2604 GCA_035606435.1 Streptosporangiaceae bacterium
TCGGCGTTTTCTTCCGCCCGGGTAGCGAATCCGTGGCCCCACAGAGCGGTCAGCGCCGCCACCGCGACCCCGGCACCGCCGGCAATCCCCCAGCGAGCGCCGGAATCTAACCGCAGGGCCGACAGGGCCAGCGCTCCGCCGATCCAGGTAACCGCCGAGAACGTCGCGGCGGTCGCTAACCCGGCAATGCACCACCTGACTGTCTGCTTCACAACGCTTCCTTCTACTGAGGGCGCAGATCTCGTAAATATTTGCAAATAAAAATAGGTTAAAACTATTCCAAGCCGTCAGCTACCGGGGCCGCCTGACCGGAGCACGGCATCGTCCGTATTGAGTCCGGCCAGGTTCTTCTGCTCTGCGAAATTTGGGCGGCGATGGGCGAGTTGTGGCGTTGGCGTAGGCTGGGGGCGCTGCGCTTGAGCGGGGGTCGGTTTGTCGGAGGTTGCCACGGCGGCGGTCGCGCCGCGGCAGCGTACCCGCTTCTTCCGCTCCCCTTCGGTCGCCGTGACCGTGATCTTCTTTGTCAACGGGGTGCTGTTCGCTTCCTGGACGGCGCATATTCCGCACGTCAAGGCCGCCCTGAGGCTGGAGGACGGGCCGCTCGGCATCGCGCTGCTCGGGGCGCCGGTCGGGTCGTGCCTGGCGATGCTGCTCGTGGCCCGGCTGTTGCCGATCTTCGGCAGTCGTTCGATCGTGCGGGTGACGCTGCTCGGCTACTGCGCCGCCGGGCCGTTCGTCGGGCTGGCCGGATCGCAGGCGATGCTGTTCGTGGCGCTGGCGGTGTGGGGCGCGTTCCAGGGGACGCTCGATGTGTCGATGAACACCCAGGCCATCAGCGTGGAACGGCGGGCCCGCCGGGCACTGATGCCTGGCTTCCACGGGTCGTGGAGCATCGGCTCGTTCGCCGGGGCCGGGCTCGGGGCGGCCGGGGTCGCCACCGGGGTCTCGCTGAGCAGCCAGTTGCTGCTGCTGGCCACGCCTTGCCTGCTGATCGGCGGGTGGCTGACGCTCGCCATGATCGGTGATAACCACCCCGGCCAGCCGGAAGAGGCGAGCGGTTCTGGCGATGCCCGCGCCCGTCGCCGGATCTGGGTCGCGATCGCGATCCTGGGCGGGATCGCGATCGCCGACATGCTCTGTGAGGGCGCGGCGGCGGACTGGGCCGCGGTCTATCTCCGTACGTCCATCGGGACCAACCTGGGGGTCGCCGCGCTCGGATTCACGGTCTACTCGCTGGGGATGGTCACCGTCCGGCTGGCCGGGAACCGGCTGCTGGACAAGTTCGGCCCGCAACGGCTGCTTCCTGCTCTCGCCGCGCTGGCCACGGTGATGTTCGCGGTCGGACTGGCGGTGAATTCCGTCCCGGTGGTGCTGATCGGGTTCGCGGGGCTCGGGGCCGGGCTGGGGGCGGTGATCCCGGTCGTGTTCAGCGCAGCTGGACGGGTGCCTGGCATCCATCCGGGTACCGGCGTCGCGCTGGTGTCGGCCTGCGGCTGGGCCGGGTTCATGTGCGGTCCCGTGCTGATCGGGCAGATCGCCCAGGCGACCTCGCTGCGGGTCGCTCTGATCTTCGTACCGGTGCTCACGGCGATCATCACCGTGAGCACCGCGTTCAGCCGAAACGTTCGGTAGGGATCAGAGCTCGATCGCGGCCACCGCCTCAGCCTCTTCAGAGGTTCCGGCCTGGCGACTGAGCTCGCGCCGGCCCCCGGACAGCAGCCACCAGCTGCCTGCCGCGACGGCGCCGAACAGCACCGCCATCGCGGCGATGATCAGGCCGAACCCTCGGGCGGGGTCGGTTACGGCGACGCTCAGGTAGACCGAGCCGAGGCTGGCCACGCCGAGCGCGAGCGCGGCCTGCTGGACGGTCACCAGGATGCCGCTGCCGATGCCGGACAGCCGGCTCGGCACGTCGGAGAGCACCGTCCGCAGCAGCGTGACCATCGCGATCGCCTGGGCGAACCCGGCGACTCCGAACTCGGGTGCCATCGCGAACGTGCCGATGTGCGGCCACTGCACCAGCACCTGGATCGCCAGGCCCGCCAGCGCGATTACCTCGGCCGCCAGGGCGACCGCGATCGCGCGTCCGCCGAAACGGGCGACCAGCCTGGGCGCGACCACCGTGCCGGTCAGGAACGTCACCATCATCGGGGTGAGCGAGACGCCCGAGCGCAGCGGCGAGTAGTGCAGGCCGTCCTGCACCGCGAGCGCGAACACGAACATGAACGCGCCGAAGGCGGCGAAGAACGGGATGGCCAGCGCGAGCCCGCGCCGCATCGAGGGAAGCGAGACCAGCGAAGGGGCGATCAGCGGGGCGCCGCCCCGGCGCTCGATCCGCCGCTCCACCGCGATCGCGGCCGCTCCGGCGATCGGGGCGAGCGCGAGCAGCATCCACATCCAGGCCGGCCAGCCAAGGGCGCTGCCTTCGGTCAACGGGACCAGCAGGGCGACCAGGGCAATTCCCAGGAGCGCGGTGCCCGCCAGGTCGACGCCGGCCGGCTCGGACGACCTGGTGGCCGGGAGGAATCGCCTGGACAGCGCCAGCACGGCCAGCCCGACCGGGACGTTGACCAGGAAGATCGGCCGCCAGGACAGGCCCCACAG
>DATNFM010000027.1:0-22842 GCA_035606435.1 Streptosporangiaceae bacterium
TCGTCATCAGGCCGCGGACAATGCCGAAGCTGTCGAGCAGGACCTTGGCCATCGGCGCGACGCAGTTCGTCGTGCAGGACGCGTTCGAAATGATGTTGTGCGCGGCCGGGTCGTACTTGTCGTCATTCACGCCCATCACGACCGTGATGTCCTCGCCCTTCGCCGGGGCCGAGATGATGACCTTCTTCGCGCCCGCGGAGAGGTGCTTTCCGGCACCGGCGGCGTCGGTGAACCGGCCGGTGGACTCGATCACGACATCCACGCCGAGCTCGGCCCAGGGCAGGTCGGCCGGGTCGCGCTCGGCGAGCCACTTGATCTTGGAGTCACCGGCCGCGATGCTGCCGTCGTCCACCTTCACGTCGACGTCGAGCGTGCCCAGCAGCGTGTCGAACTTGAGCAGGTGAGCGAAGGTGTCGATATCGCCCAGGTCGTTGGCGGCGACGATCTCGATCCCCGAACCAGGCATGGCGTGCACCGCGCGCCAGAAGTTCCTGCCAATCCGTCCAAACCCGTTAATTCCTACTCGGACAGTCACGCGATGCTCTCTCTTTCAGCTCGTAACTTCAGCTCGTAAATTCGACCCGCATTGCCGCGATGCGGATTCAGGGCACCAGCATGTCAGGAGTCAGGTGCGCCTCGGTGGTCGGGATGCCGAGCTCCATTGCCCGCTTGTCGGCCAGCGCCAGCAGCCGCCTGATCCGGCCCGCGATCGCGTCTTTGGTCAGCGGCGGCTCGGCTAGCTGCCCGAGTTCCTCAAGGCTGGCCTGCCGGTGCTTGATCCGGAGCTGGCCCGCCACGATGAGGTGCTCTGGCGCCTCCTCACCCAGTATCTCAAGTGCGCGCTCCACGCGCGCGCCCGCCGCCACGGCGGCGCGGGCGCTGCGGCGCAAGTTCGCGTCGTCGAAGTTGGCCAGCCGGTTGGCGGTGCCGCGCACGGCCCGCCTGATCCGGCGCTCTTCCCAGGTCAGCACGCTGTCGTGCGCCCCTAGCCTGGTCAGCATCGCACTGATCGCGTCCCCGTCCCTGATCACCACCCGGTCGACGCCCCGGACGTCCCGCGCCTTCGAGCCGATCTTCAGCCGCCTGGCCGCGCCGACCATGGCCAGCGCCGCCTCGGGCCCTGGGCAGGTCAGCTCGAGCGACATCGACCGGCCGGGCTCGGTCAGCGAGCCGTGGGCGAGGAACGCGCCCCGCCAGGCCGCCTCGCAGTCGCAGGTGCTGCCGGCTACGACCTGCCTGGGCAGCCCGCGCACCGGGCGGCCCCTGGCATCGACCAGGCCGGTCTGCCTGGCCAGGCTGTCGCCGTCCTTGACCACCCGCACCACGTAGCGGTTGCCCTTACGCAAGCCGCTCGGGGCCAGGACGATGAGCTCGGATGTGTGCCCGAAAATCTCGCTGATGTCCTTGCGCAGCCGGCGCGCGGCCGCGCCGGTGTCGAGCTCGGCCTCCACCATGATGTGGCCGTTGTTCAGGTGCAATCCGCCCGCGAATCGCAGCAGCGTCGAAACCTCTGCTTTGCGGCAGCATGGCTTGAGCACGCTGACCCGGCTTAGCTCGTCCTTGACCAGACTGGTCAGGGCCACTATCTCACTCCCCCTCGAAAATCCGCGCGAAAGCGCCAGCCAGCCGTCTCGGATCATGACGGTCTGGCCGGTCTGCCATCGCGAGGTCGGCGAGCACCAGCCGACCGCCGAGCTTCTCGGCCGCCTCCTCAAGCTCGCGTGTCGTGTCCCTGGCCGCGGTGCGGTCGGCTAGCACGACATCAAATGCGAGGTCCGGGGCATGGCTGGCGAGCACCTCCAGATGCGCGTGCGGGGAAAACCCCTCGGTTTCCCCTGGCTGGGGCGCCAAATTCAGCGTGACCAGCCTGCCCGCCGGGGTGGCGACCAGGGCATCGGCCAGTTCGGGTACCAGCAGGTGCGGCAGCACGCTGGTGAACCACGAACCTGGCCCGAGAATGACCCAGTCCGCCTCCGCGACCGCCTGCACTGCCTGCGCACATGCGGGCGGATCGGCGGGGACCAACGACATCGACCGTACCCGCCCAGTCGTCTTCGCGCAGGCTACCTGGCCTCGAACGGTGCTGATGTGGTGGGGAAACTTGGGGTCAACCCCCTCCACTTCGGCCTCAAGTTCCAGCGGGACCGACGCCATCGGCAGCACCCGGCCGTGCGCGCCGAGCAGGCGGCCGACCCAGTCGAGCCCCTGCACGGTGTCGCCGAGCAGTTCCCAGAGCGCGATGATCAGCAAGTTGCCGACGGCGTGTCCGCCGAGTTCGGTGTTGCCGGTGAACCGGTGCTGCACCACCCGGCTCCAGGTCTCGCCCCAGGAGTCATCGCCGCACAGGGCCGCCAGCGCCATCCGCAGGTCTCCCGGCGGCAGCACGCCGTATTCGCGCCTGAGCCTGCCGCTTGAGCCGCCGTCGTCGGCCACCGTCACGATCGCGGTCAGGTCACGGGTGACCCGCCGCAGCGCGGACAGCGACGCGAACAGGCCGTGTCCACCGCCCAGAGCCACCACCCGGCGCCTGGCTGGCCGGCCCCCTCCGGCCGAAGGCTCGGACAAAGCTGGCACCGCCGTCGAGGACGCCGGGTTACTCACGTCCGAGATCGCGATGGCTGACCTGCACTTCCTGCCAGTTCGCCGCCAGCCTGGCTCCGATCTCCTCCGATATGGCCACGCTGCGGTGCTTGCCGCCGGTACAGCCGATGGCGACCGTGATGAAGTGCTTGCCGCTTCGTTCGTAGCCGGACAGCGTGATCTCCAGTGCCTCGAGGTATGCGCGCAGGAAGTCGCCCGCTCCCGGCTGGCCGAGCACGTAGTCGCGCACCGCCTGGTCCTGCCCGGTCAGCGGGGCCAGCTCGGGCACCCAGTGCGGATTGGGCAGGAACCGGCAATCCACCACCATGTCGGCATCGACCGGCAGGCCGTACTTGAAGCCAAACGACACCACGGTGACCCTGATCGCGGCGGCCCGCTCGTCGCCGAACATGTCGCGCATCCGGGCCCGCAGCTCGTGGATGTTCAGCGTCGAGGTATCGATGACCAGGTCCGCTTCGGCCCTGATGCCGTGAAGCTGCTCTCGCTCGGCCATGATGCCGTCGACGACCCGGCCGTTCTCCTGCAGCGGATGGGGTCGCCGCACATTGTCGAACCGGCGCACCAGCGCCTCATCGTTCGCTTCGAGGAACACCACGTACGGGTGCGCCCCGATGGACTCAAGCTCGGCGAGCGCTGATTTCAGGTCGGTGGAGAACGCCCGGCTGCGGACGTCGACCACGGCCGCGACCCGCGGCACCGCTGCCCTGGCCCGGCGGGCCAGGTCGAGCATCGTGACGAGCATGGCTGGCGGCAGGTTGTCGGCCACGAACCAGTCAAGGTCCTCAAGCGACTTGGCCGCCGTCGACCGCCCGGCCCCGGACATGCCGGTGATGATGACGATCTCCGGCGCACCGCCGTAGTGATCCATCGCTTCACTGCCCCCGTTTCTGCGTCACGTCCCATCCTGCCGCTCATGCGGCGCGATCTCCGGACTTTCGCCCGGAGACCGCGCCGCCGGTGTTTGCTGACCCAGTGCCGCCGCGACCGTCTCGGCCAGCCGCGGGCCGAACCCATCGACTTCGGCGATCTGTTCGGCGGAGGCGGCCCTGAGCTTGCGCACCGAGCCGAAGTGCTTGAGCAGCGCGGTCCGCCGAGCCGGGCCGAGCCCGGGCAGGCCGTCCAGTTCGCTGACCGTCTGGGCCGCGCCGCGCTTGGCCCGGTGATAGGTGATCGCGAACCGGTGCGCCTCGTCCCGCACCCGCTGCAGGAGATACAGTCCCTCGCTGCTGCGGGGGAGGATCACCGGGCTGTCCTCCCCGGGCAGCCAGACTTCCTCGAGCCGCTTGGCCAGGCCGCAGACGGCCACGTCGGTGATGCCCAGGTCGCTCAGCGCCCGCACCGCCGACTCGACCTGGCCGGCGCCGCCGTCGATCACGAGCAGCCCGGGCGGATAGGCGAACTTTCGCTTGGACCCATCGACCAGCTCATCCTCGGGGGCGGCCCCAGCCTCGATGAGGGCCGACTTGTCCCGCTCGGCCAGGTACCGCCGGAACCGCCGCGTCACGACCTCGTAGATCGCCGCGAGGTCGTCGGTCGCGGTCCCCTTGATCTGGAACTTGCGGTACTCGGATTTGCGCGCCAGACCGTCCTCGAAGACCACCATCGACGCGACCACGTTCGTGCCCATCAGGTTGGACACGTCGATGCACTCGATCCGCAGCGGCGCCGCGTCGAGCCCGAGCGCCTCCTGGATCTCGTGCAGCGCCTGGCTGCGGGTGGTCAGGTCGCTGGCTCGCCTGGTCTTGTGCAGCGCGAGCGACTCGGTCGCGTTCCGGGTCACGGTGTCGAGCAGCGCGCGCTTGTCGCCGCGCTGCGGCACCCTGAGCGTCACCCGCCCGCCCCGGCGGGCGGCCAGCCAGTCCTGCACGGACTCGGGGTCAGGTGGCAGCTCAGGCACCAGCACCTCGCGCGGCACGGCCGACCGATCCGGCTCGATCGAGGTGTCCTGACCTGGGTCACCAGGATCCGCGACTCGCTGTTGCGATACGGGGTCGTCTCGATATACCTGACCCAGGAAATGCTCGACCAGCTCCGCGGTGCTGACATCCTCGACCTTGTCGACGACCCAGCCGCGCTGCCCGCGGACGCGTCCGCCGCGCACGTAGAACACCTGGACGGCCGCCTCAAGCTGATCTTCGACCAGGCCGATCACGTCGCAGTCGGTCCCGTCGGGCAGCACGACCGCCTGCTTCTCCAGCGCCCGCTGGAGTGCCTGCAGGTCATCGCGCAGCCGGGCGGCCAATTCGAACTCCTCGGCCGCCGCGGCCTCGCGCATCTGCGCCTCGAGCCGCTTGGTGAACTTGCCGGTCTGCCCGGCCATGAAGTCGCAGAATTCCTCGGCCAGCTCCAGGTGCTCGTCGGCGCTGATCCGGCCGACGCAGGGGGCCGAGCACTTGCCGATGTACCCGAGCAGGCACGGTCGCCCGATCTGCCCGGCCCGCTTGAACACCCCGGCCGAGCAGGTACGCACCGGGAAGACCCGCAGCAAGGTGTCGACCGTGTCCCTGATCGCCCAGGCGTGCGAGTAGGGCCCGAAGTACCGCACCCCGCGCCGACGGGCTCCGCGCATCACGGTGACCCTCGGGTACTCCTCGTTCAAGGTGACCGCGAGATAGGGATAGCTCTTGTCGTCGCGGTACCTGATGTTCCAGCGCGGGTCGAACTCCTTGATCCAGGAGTACTCGAGCTGCAGCGCCTCGACCTCGGTGCCGACGATCGTCCAGTCCACGCTGGCCGCGTCGGTCAGCATCATCTGGGTACGCGGATGCAAGCTGGCGAAATCGGCGAAGTAAGAGTTCAGCCGAGACCGCAGGCTTTTGGCCTTGCCAACGTAGACCACCCGACCCCGGGAATCGCGAAATCGGTAGACACCGGGCGATTCAGGAATGGAGCCGGGCGCCGGGCGGTAAGTTGCCGGATCTGCCACGCCAGCAACTCTAATCAGTCCCACCGACTGCCAGGACTGGCCAGCCGCCGGGACCGGGTACAACTCGTCAGAAGCGGACCGTCCTGGCCTGGCCCCAGGTGCCGTTCTTCTCGAAGGTCAGGAATGCCGGGCCGGCAAACGGCTCACCGACCGAGTAGCTTCCGCCGGCGGCACACTTGCCGGACGTACACGACACGGACAGGACCTGGGAGGCCTTGGCGGTGTCGAGGGATTCGAGGCCGGGAATCTGCCTGGCCTTGGCCCAGTGGCCGCTGCCACGGCCGCCAAGAGGCCTTTCCGCATCTCTTACTCCCGCTCGACTAGCTCGAGAAGTAAGACGCATATCGCCATGACCCGGTTGACGACGCCACTAGGTCACTTCGGCCCTGGATCCTTCCGCCGGGCCGAACACCACCAGAAGGGCGAGGTCTTCGGTGACATCGGCGAACCGATGCTCCTCCCCGGCCGGCACGAAGATCACCATCCCCGGCTCGACGGCGACCCGCCTTCCCTCGGCCTCGAACATCGCGCGGCCGGCCGTCACGACGTAAATCTCGGCCTCGGTGTGCGGGACCTGATCGTCGGTGCCTCCCGCCGGAATCGAGTACGTCCCGACCGAAAGGTCAGGAACCCGGAACTGCTCGACCCAGTGGGTGTCAAACGGAGCAACCGGACTGGTGAACTTCCCCGCACCATCAATCACCTGCATGGTGGCAGCCTAGCTACGCCGGGCCCGGAGAACCCGATGTGCCACGCTGTCCGAGTGCCTGCAGCGATCGCCGTCCCCGTGGCTCTCACCGTGCTCGCCTGGATCTACCTCGTCGTCGGGCACGGCGGGTTCTGGCGCACCAGCCATCGACTCCCGGCGTCCAGACGGCAGCCAGACCCCTGGCCCAGCGTCACCGCCGTCATCCCCGCCAGGGACGAAGCCGATATCCTCCCGCAGACACTGCCGACCCTGCTGACCCAGGACTATCCCGGCCGCCTCAGCGTGATCCTGGTCGACGACGAGAGCACGGACGGCACCGCCGAAGCCGCGGCAGCCCTCGACCGTGACGGCCGCCTCAAGGTCATCAAAGGCAGTCCGACGCCGCCAGGCTGGGCTGGCAAGGTCTGGGCGATGCGGCAAGGCCTGGACGCGGCCGCAGACGCCGACTACATCCTGTTCACCGACGCCGATATCGGCTACGCCCAGGGAACCCTGGCCAGCCTGGTCGAGTCGGCCGGCGACCGCGCCCTGGTCTCCCAGATGGCCCTGCTGCGCTGCGAAAGCGCCGCCGAGCGCCTGCTGATCCCGGCCTTCGTCTACTTCTTCGCCCAGCTCTACCCGTTCCGTCGGGTGAGCAGCAGCCGGGACAAGGCCGCCGCCGCGGCCGGAGGCTGCATGCTGGTCAGGCGCGAAGCCCTCATCAAGGCCGGCGGGCTCCACGAGATCCGCGGCGCCAGGATCGACGACGTCGCACTCGGCACCCTGCTCAAGCGCGCCGGCCACGACACCTGGCTGGGCTTCACCACGGACGTGACCAGCAGACGCCCTTACGACTTCACCCAGGTCTGGAACATGGTGGCCAGGAGCGCCTACACCCAGCTCAGCTACTCCCCGGCCTTGCTCGCCGGCACGGTCATCGGCCTAGCCTGGCTCTACCTGCTCCCGCCCGCCGCCACCCTGGCTGGCCTGGCTCTCCTGCCGAACCCGGCAGCGATCGCGCTGGCCGGTCTCGGGGCCGCCGCCTGGACGCTGATGTCGATCACCTACCTGCCGATGCTCAGGCTCAACCGCCTGAATCCGCTGCGAGCCCCGACTCTCCCGCTGATCGCCGGCCTCTACGTGGGCATGACGATCAGCTCGGCCCGCCGCCACCGTCGCGGCCAGGGCGGCGAATGGAAGGGCCGCTACTCGAACGCCGCCGGCGGGGGGCAAGCGCAGACCAGGTTACGGTCACCGTAAGCAGCCTCGATCCGGCGGACCGGCGGCCAGTACTTGGCGCGGCGATCGCCACCGCCTGGATAGGCGGCGTCGGTCCGCGAGTACGCCAGCTTCCAGTCATCGACGAGCAGCATCGACGCGGTGTGCGGCGCGTTCTTCAGCGGATTGTCCTTGGCGTCGAACTCGCCGGTGCCGACCTTGGCGATCTCCCCCGCGATCGCGATCATCGCGTCGCAGAACCGGTCAAGCTCGGCCAGGGTCTCGCTCTCGGTCGGCTCGACCATCAGCGTCCCGGCCACCGGGAACGACATCGTCGGCGCGTGGAAGCCGTAGTCGATCAGCCGCTTGGCCACGTCCTCGGCGGTCACGTCGGTCTGGGCGGTGATCTGGCGCAGGTCCAGGATGGCTTCATGCGCCACCAGCCCGGCCTGACCGGTATACAGCACCGGATAGTGCGGTCCTAGCCGCGCAGCGACGTAGTTGGCGTTCAGGATCGCGACCTGCGTCGCGCGCCGCAGGCCCTGCGAGCCCATCATCCGCACGTACGCCCACGAGATCGGCAAGATCCCGGCCGACCCGAACGGCGCCGCCGCCACCGGCCCAGTCCTCAATCCAGCGGCCACCTCACCAGTCGAAGCTCCGACGACCGCCACATCATCCAGCACCGGGTGCCGCGGCAGGAACGGCGTCAGGTGCGCCCGGACCGCTACCGGCCCGACCCCAGGGCCGCCGCCGCCATGCGGGATGCAGAACGTCTTGTGCAGGTTCAGGTGCGACACGTCGGCACCGAAGCGGCCGGGCTTGGCCAGCCCGACCAGCGCGTTGAGGTTCGCCCCGTCGACGTACACCTGGCCGCCCGCATCGTGCACCAACTCGCAGACGGTCCCGATCGTCGACTCGAACACCCCGTTGGTCGACGGGTAGGTCAGCATGATCCCCGCGACCGTGCGGGCGTGGGTATCCAGCTTCGCCTTCAGGTCACCAAGATCGATGGCTCCGTCCGAGCCGCACTTGACCACGACCACAGCCAGCCCGGCCAGCACCGCCGAGGCGGCGTTGGTACCGTGCGCGGACTCGGGGATCAGGCACACGACCCGGCCGGGCTCGCTGCGGGACTGGTGGTAACGCCGGATCGCCAGCAGCCCGGCCAGCTCCCCCTGCGATCCGGCATTCGGCTGCAGGCTGACCGCGTCGTAGCCGGTGATCTCGATCAGCGCGTCCTGCAGGCCCTTGATCAGCTCGTGGTAGCCGGCCGCCTGGTCGGCGGGCGCGAACGGGTGCAGCCCGGCGAACTCCGGCCAGCTGATCGGCTCCATCTCCGCGGTCGCGTTCAGCTTCATCGTGCACGAGCCGAGCGGGATCATCGAGCGGTCCAGCGCGATGTCGAAGTCGGACAGCCTGCGCAGGTACCGCAGCATCGCGGTCTCGCTGCGATGCGCGGAGAACACCGGATGGGTAAGGAATGCAAAGGCGCTCGTCCGCTCGAGGCCATCCGGAATAGCCGCCTCCGCCGTCACCAGCTCGACCTTGCGTCCCGCGATCGCCTCGGCCACTTCGGCCAGGTGCTGATCAGTCGTAGTCTCATCGCAGGCCACCTGGACCACGTCGGCGCTGGCCAGATGCAGGTTGTAACCGGCCGCGCGGGCCCGCTCCACCGCCTGCGCCGCTCCGCCGGGCACCGACAGGGCTACGGTGTCGAAGAACTCGCTTTTTATAGGAGAAACATTGGCGCCGGCTTGCAGCGTCGCGGCCAGGCTAGCTGCCTTGCCCGCAACTCTTCTAGCGATCGCCGCCAGCCCGTCCGGCCCGTGATAGGCGGCGTACATGGCGGCGATCACCGCCAGCAGTACCTGGGCGGTGCAGATGTTGCTGGTCGCCTTTTCCCGCCGGATGTGCTGCTCGCGCGCCTGCAGGGCGAGCCGGTACGCCGGATGCCCGTCCGCGTCCAGGGAAACCCCGACCAGACGGCCAGGAAGCTGGCGCTTGTACTCATCGCGCACGCAGATGTAGCCCGCTTGCGGGCCGCCGTAGCCCATCGGGACGCCGAACCGCTGGGTGCTGCCCACCGCGATGTCGGCGCCGAGCTCGCCCGGCGGCGTCAGCAGCGTCAGCGCGAGCGGGTCGGCGGCGACCGCGACCAGCGCGCCGGCCTCGTGGGCAGCCGCGATCACCGGCCGCAGGTCCCGTATCTCGCCGCTGGCACCCGGATACTGCAGCAATACGCCGAACAGCTCACCCTCGGGCTGCGCGGCGATCAGCTCGGGCGTGACCTGGCCGGTCACGAGCGTCAAGTCGAGGGGCTCGGCCCTCGTGGCGAGCACGGCCAGGGTCTGCGGCAGGCAGTCGGAGTCGGCCAGGAACACCGAGCCGCGCTTGGTCACCCGGTGCGCCAGCGTCATCGCCTCAGCGGCGGCCGTGGCCTCGTCGAGCATCGAAGCCCCGGCGACCGGCAGCCCGGTCAGGTCTTCGACCATGGTCTGGAAGTTCAGCAGCGCTTCCAGCCGGCCCTGGCTGATCTCTGGCTGGTACGGCGTGTAAGCGGTGTACCAGGCCGGGCTCTCCAGCACGTTTCTGCGGATCACCGGCGGCGTGATCGTGCCGTAGTAGCCAAGGCCGATCATCGAGGTCAGGACCTGGTTCTTGGCCGCCAGCCGACGTAGCTCAGCCAGCGCCTCATCCTCGTTGAGCGCGGCCGGCAAGCTCAGGTCGCCCCCGCCGAGCCCGGCCGGCAGGGCCGCCGAGGTCAGCTCGTCCAGGCTGGCATAGCCGGTCACGTCCAGCATCCGCTGCTGGTCGGATGGGTCTGGACCGATGTGCCGATCGGAGAAGTTCACGCCTGGCTCCTGGAGTCGGGGTCGCTGTTATGAGCTCCCCCTCTGTCGTGCTGTGTCCAAACAGACAAGACTCCAGAGATGCTTGTCCCGTCCAGTCCTTGGTGCCTGAGAGGTTCCGGGGATGTTGCCCCTTCGGCGCCGGACGCTGGCTGCGCGCGGACTCTCCCGGACGGTGTCACTAGCTGGTAATAAGACTACTACCTACGCGTCGTCCCAGCGAAAAACCCGCACCGAGATCAGCGTGACGATCGCGGCGAACCCCAGCAGGATGCCGATCGCCGGCAGCGCGGCCGACGGTCCCTCGCCGCGCGCCATCACGTCCTGCATGCCGACCACCAGATAGCGCAGCGGCATCGCGTAGGACGCATCCCTGACCCAGTTCGGGGCGAAGTCCAGCGGGAGGAAGGCGCCGCCGAGGAACGCCATCGGCAAGATGATCAGGTTCACGATCGACGAGGCGGCCTGCTGGGTCTTGGCCACGGCCCCGACGAACAAGCCGATCGACATGAACGCCAGGATGCCGCACACGACCAGCGGGATCGCCATCCACCAGGCGGAGGTCAGCTTCAGGCCGAAGTACGGCGTGACCGCGATGGCCAGGAACACCGCCATCTGGATCAGGCCGACCACCACGCTGATCCCGATTCTGGCCGTGACCACCTGGGCAGTGCCGACCGGGGCGAGCCGCAGCCGCCGCAGGAGCTTGTTTTCCCGCCAGCTCACGAGCGTGATCCCGGCGCCGAACGCGGCGCCCGAGGCCAGCGCCCAGCCGAGCAGGCCGGGGGTGACGTACTGGATTGGCTTCAGCGTCTTGTCTTCCACCTGGCTTGAGGTAAGCCGGTACGTGGCCGGATGCCCGGCCTCGTTCGCCACCTGCACGATCGAGCTGACTACCTGTTGCACGATGCTCGCCTTGGTCTGGTCAGCGACCGAGTAGCGCAGCGCTAGCTGGTTGCCCTCCTGCTGTACCAAACCATCGGCGTTGCCCTTGCGGACCGACGCGAGCGCGGCCGACAGCGAAAGATCATGGGTGACCGTCAAGATCTTGCTGAGCTGCGGGCCGCCGTGGGCCTGCGCCTGCTGGATCAGGCTGACCTGGCCGACCGCGATCAGGTCGATCTTCGGGGTGTTCGAGTTCTTGTAGATCGAGCCGAAGAACAGCAGGAACAGCACCGGCAGCAGGATCGAGAAAATCAGCGCGGCCCGGTCCCGGACAAAGCCCAGGAACATTGCCCTTGAGAGGCTGACCAGTTTCATGCGCGGTACTCCCGTCCGGTCAGGCTCAGGAAGACATCTTCCAGGGTCGCGCCTTGCACTCGAAGCCCGGCGAGTGCGTCTCGCCGGGCCAGCCCGGCCAGCACGTCGGCCGGATCGGTGGTCGCGATCGTGAGCGAGACGCCGTCGTCCTCGCCGCCGAACTCGCCGGCGGGGACCAGCCCGGACTGGACGCTGATCCGCAGCGGCTGATCGAGCTCGCGAACCAGCGTGGCCGGCGGGCCGGCCTTGAGGATCTGACCGTGGTCCATGATCGCGACCCGGTCGCACAGCGATTCGGCTTCGTCCATGTGATGCGTCGTGAGAACGACCGTCCGGCCTTCCCCTGAAATCTGCCGCAGCAGGTCCCACAGATTCCGCCTGGCCGCAGGATCGAGCGACCCGGTGGGCTCGTCCAGGAACAGCAGCTCGGGATCGTGCACGAGGGCGCAGGCGATCGACAGCCGCTGGGCCTGGCCTCCGGAGAGCTTCTCGGTCGGCGTCCCGGCTGCCTCCGTCAGGCCCACGGTCCCGAGCATCTCGTCGGCGCGCCTGGCCGATACCGAGTACAGCGACGCGAACGTGCGCAGCTGCTCCCTGGCGGTAAGCCGCTCGAAGAATGACGACGCCTGGAGCTGGACGCCGATCCTGGGCAGCAGGCCGGGGTTACGCGGCCAGGCGGCCATCCCGAGCACGCTGACCTGGCCAGAATCTGGCTTGCGCAGGCCTTCGACGATCTCCAGGGTGGTGGTCTTGCCCGCGCCGTTGGGGCCGAGGATTCCGAAGAACTCCCCCGGCTGGACGTCGAAGCTGACCCCGGCTACGGCTTCGACGTCGCCGTAGCGCTTACGCAGATCGCGTACGGAAATGGCGGCTGTCTCAGACGCTGTAGATCTAACCACGGGCGCACAATAACAGGATATGACGCAAGTGTCGGATGATGCCGTTGAGATCTAGCCGAACGGATGACAAGGAAGCTCTTACTAAGAGATCTTCCTCGCCCGGCGGCTGGCCAGTTCGTCGGCGGCGGACTGCGGCTGGGCTTCTCCGGCTTCCACCGGGAGTTCGGCCAGCGAGCCCTCGACCTCTTGCCAGATCCGGCCGAGCGCGATCCCGAATACGCCCTGGCCGCCCTGCAGCAGGTCGACGACCTCGTCGCGGGAGGTGCAGGCATAAACCGTGGCGCCGTCGCTCATCAGCGTGATCCTGGCGAGATCGGTGAGGCCGTGCTCGCGGAGGACCGTCACGGCCGCGCGGATCTGCTGCAGCGAGATACCCGTGTCCAGAAGCGATTTCACGACCCGCAGCACGAGGATGTCGCGGAAACCGTAGAGTCGCTGAGTGCCCGAGCCGCGAGCGGGCCTGATGCTCGGCTCGACCAGGCCCGTCCTGGCCCAGTAGTCGAGCTGGCGGTAAGTGATCCCGGCCGCCGTGCACGCGGTCTGCCCACGATAACCAACGTCTTCCGCCAGCGGCATGACCTCATCGTCGAAGAGCAGTCCCTGCTCTCCGGCCCGAAGCGCCGCATCCCGTCGCGTCCGCTCCTCATGCCCGTCTGTTACCGCCACACCCACCTCCGGCCAGCAACTCCAGCATTTGGCACGTTAAGCCGCCGAACACGCATCGTCAACGACCTGCCCCGGCGCGTCGCCTATGTAGCGGAGCCGAAATCTTCGGGGGTGATGTTGTCGAGAAATTCGCGGAACTTCTCTACTTCGTCTTCCTGCTCATCAGGAATCGAGACGCCGGCCTCGTCGAGGATCTCGTCGTGGGCGTAGATCGCGGTCCCGGTGCGCAGCGCGAGTGCGATCGAATCTGATGGCCGCGCGCTGACCTTGGCGCCGTTGGAGAAGACCAGGTCGGCGAAGAAGATCCCGTCCCGCAGCGCCGTGATGTTGACCTGGCGGAGCTCAACCTTCAAAGCCTGGAGGATGTCCTTCAAAAGGTCATGCGTGAGCGGACGAGTTGGCACCATCCCTTGCTGAGCGAAGGCGATGGCCGTAGCTTCCATCGGCCCGATCCAGATCGGGAGGTAACGCTCGCCCCCGGTCTCTTTCAGCAACACGATGGGCTGGTTCGTTGGCATCTCGACGCGGACGCCCACGACCTCCATCTCCTTCACCGCGACTCCGTCCTCACCTGCGCCATTAGTCGGTGTTTCCCGTCCCGGTCCGCTTGGTCCCTACCGCCCAGTTATTCCCGGCCGTGCTGGCCGCACTCCCTAGCCAACGTACACCCCTTGACTCCGTGAGCCAGCACCTGCGTTGACGCAATCCAGCACGCGTGAGGGGAGCCCTCGGTTCACGCGCTCGCGCCCTTCACATCATGCCTGCGGCTAGACTGCGCGCCGTTGGACTCGGTCGAGTTGGCGCCGACCAGCCCGGCCTCGGCCAGGCCAGCGTCGAGCAGATACCGATGCAGTTGCAGCAGCAACGTGGCAACCTGGGCGGCCGTCTGTCCCGCCGTCTGCCTCGCGGCCGGGTCGCGCTGGCGCAGCACCGGGCCCACCAGTTGCTCGATCAGCGACAGGTCCCGGTCGGCGGCCGTGCCCACGGTGCGCAGGTTCCTGGCCTGGACGCCGTAGCGGGTCAGCGCGGCCACGGTGGCGGCGATGTCGACCGCATCCTGGCCGTAGAGCCGTCCCGCGCGCTTGACCAGGCCGTGGGCCTCAAGCTCGGCCAGCATCTTCTCGTCGATTCCGGCCGCGTCGAGCAGCTCCCGCCGGCTCAGCATCTCGGTGCGAACGCCTCCGGCGTCCTGGCTGGCGGTCGCAGTGCTGGCCGAGGGGGGCGACCCCCTGTGAACCCCCGCGTTTCGCTGATCGAGCCGTTCCTTGATGATCCGCAGCGGCAGATATTCATCGCGCTGTGCGGTGAGCACGTAGCGGAGTTGCTCGACGTCGGATGGGCCGAACCGCCGGTAGCCTGATGGCGAGCGGGCGGGGCTGATCAGTCCTTCGGACTCAAGAAAGCGGATCTTCGAGACGCTGATATCCGGAAATTCCGCCCGCAGCTCGACGAGAACCTCGCCAATGCCGAGGTAGGCCCGCGCAAACGAAGCGTTCATCCCGTCCCGTGCGCCTAGACGCCGCTCTCGGCGTGCGAAAGGCGGCCCTGGAGGAAGACCATCCGGAACTTCCCGATCTGGACCTCGTCGCCGCCGTTGAGCGCGACTTCCTCGATCCGTTCCCGGTTCACGTAGGTGCCGTTGAGGCTGCCCACGTCGCGCACCGCGAATCGGCCGCCCTGCCGGTAGAACTCCGCGTGCCGGCGGGAGACCGTCACGTCATCGAGGAAAATGTCGCTGTCCGGCCGGCGGCCGACCTCGGTCAGTTCGCTGTCGAGCAGGAACCGGCTGCCCTCGTTCGGCCCTCGCCTGACCACAAGCAGCGCCGTATTCGGCGGCAGAGTGTCGACCGCGGACGCATCGACTGCGCTCGGGTCGAACGGCTCGGCCTCAGGCGGCTCGACCCCGGTGAAGATCATCGAGGTGGTCTCGCCGAAGCTGCCCCGATCCGCGGCGCCCCGGGTCAGCGGAGTGGCGCATTGCGAGCAGAACCGGGCGTTGTCGGCGTTCTCAGCGCCACAGGCCGGGCAGATTATGCCGCCCGACCCACCCGCACCCGAACCCACTCGCCCCGCCCCGCCCATTTGACCGCCCAGACTCCCGTTCGCCGGCCTTGCCGCGCTGATCGAGTAGACATCCGTGCGGGCATCATAACGGCCCGCATCTGAGTCCGGACTCCACGCTACCGGCGGTTGCCGTCCCTGGTCCATCTGCCACGCGCCACCAGGTGGCATGGCGCCACTATTCGATGGAACACCGCCAGATGGGGCATCGGCTCCGGCTGGACGTGCCGCAACCGGCCGTTTCCGATTGCGTCGCCATCGCCAGATCACGCTGGTCACCTCCGACGCCGGGCCGCCTTATCACTCGGCCGATACCTGCTGGACAGACAACCGTCACTTAACCACGGTAATTGTCTCATGCGCAGGTAGTGCCGCGTCGGTGCTTCACCGTGACCCGCCGCGCTCCCTCCCAGCCTGCTCAACTACACTAGCCCACTCATCTAGCAGCTCTTGCGCGGTATCCCCGCTGGAGGCCTCGGCCCATAGATGAGTGATCGCCAGCGCCGGGTCAGGCAGGACAAGGGCCCACCCGCCGTCGGCCTCGATCACCCGCACCCCGTCGGTCGTGTCGATCTCGCGCTGCCCGGCCGCCTCGACGATTGTGCGCATCACGCTGCCCTTAGCTGACCACGGCGTCGGCACCGATCGCTTGAGCAGATGCGCGAACGGGATCCTGGCGTGGATCTGGCTGAGCGTCAGCCTGGTCCTGGCGACCAGCCCGATCAGCCTGGTGAACGCCGCGATCCCGTCGAGCGACCGGGAGAACTCGGTTACCACGAAGCCGCCGCGGCCGTCGGCGGCGAAGATCACGTCGTCGTCGGCGGTCGCCTCGTACAGTCCGTGCGGCGAGGTCGGCGTCCAGTCGACCTGAACGCCGTGATAGCGGCACACCTGCTCGGCCACCCGGGTAGTGGTGACCGGCAGCGCGACCCGGCCCGACCTGCGTTCGGCGGCCACCAGGTCGAGCACGACCAGCAGCGCCCGGTCATCGCTGACCAGGGCACCCTTGTCGTCGATCAGCATGATCCGCTCACCGACCGGGTCGAACCTGACCCCGAACGCCGCCCGCGAGGAGTACACCAGCTCAGCCAGCCGGTGCAGGTCGGCCCTTACCTGGGCCGGCGACTGGGTCGGGGTGACCTCGTCGAGCCGGTTGTTCACGGTGAGCACGTCGACGCCAATCCGGCCGAGCAGGCCGGGCAGTACCAGCGAGGCGGTACCGCCAGCGCAGTCCGCGACCACCTTGAGCCCGGCGTCCCTGACCCCGGTCATGTCCACCTGCCTGAGCAGGTCGCCGGTGTAGGCCTCGATCACCCGGGGCGGATAGCTCAGCTCGGCGATCTCGCCGGGGAACGCGCGCCGGTACTCCTGCCGGGAGAACACCCGCTCGAGCTTGCGCTGGACGGTCTCGGACAGGTCAGCACCGTGCTCGTCGAGAAAGATGATGTCGACCGACTGCGGGTCACCCGGGGTCGTGCGCATCGCGATGCCGCCGCTGCACTCACTGCGCGCCGTCTCGAACCGGGCGACCGGCAGCGGCTGCGCCTCGAGGTCGACGACGTTGATCGCGCTCGCGTTCAACGCGCCGTGGACGGCGCGCTTCAGCGCCCTGGCCGCCCTGGACACATCGCGCGAGGTGGTGACCGCCGAGCCCTTTTTCAGCGTGGTGGCATACGCGCTGGCCAGGCGGACGCAGAGCTCGGGCGTGATCTCCACGTTGACCAGTCCGGACACGCCGCGGGGGCCGAAAAGCGTGCGCTGGCCTCTGGACTCCCAGATCACGCTGGTGTTGACCACGGCGCCGGCCTCGATGGTCTTGAACGGGTAGACCCGCACGCCCGCGGAGATGTAGGCCTCGGGCTCGATCACGCACTCGTCCCCGACGATCGCGGCTTCCTCGATCCTGACCGACGCCATGATGTCGGTGTTCTTGCCGATCACGCAGCCGCGCAGGGTCGTGCCGACTCCGACGTAGACGTTGTTGTGCACGACGGCGCGGTGCAAGAACGCGCCCTCTTTGACCACCACGTTGCTGCCGACCACGGTGAACTCGCGCAATTGCGCCCCGGCCTCGATCTTGGCGTAGTCGCCGATGCACAGCGGGCCGGTCAGTACGGCGTCCGGGTCAACCTCGGCTCCTTCGGCCTGCCAGACCCCGGGTGAGACCTCGAAGCCGTCGATGTGGGCCGCGACCTTGCCCGACAGCACGTCCGCCTGGGCCTTGTGGTAGGCCTCGTGCGTGCCGACATCCTCCCAGTAGCCTTCGGCCACCCAGCCGTAGACCGGGGCGCCAGCGTCCAGCAGCTTCGGGAACACGTCGCCGGACCAGTCGACTACCTCCCCGAGCGGGACGTGCTTGAGTACCTCGGGCTCCATCACGTAGATGCCGGTGTTCACCGTGTCCGAGAAGACCTGGCCCCAGCTCGGCTTTTCCAGGAAACGCTGGATCTGGCCGTCCTCGTCGGCGATCACGATGCCGAACTCGAGCGGATCCGGCACTCGCTTGAGCGCGACCGTCACCAGCGCGTCGTTGTCCTTGTGGAACCTGACCAGGTCGGACAGGTCGATGTCGGTCAGCGCGTCACCGGAGATCACCAGAAAGGGGCCGTCCCGAAGTGCGTCCTCGGCGTTCTTCACGCTTCCGGCCGTGCCGAGCGGTATGTCCTCGGTGGCGTACTGCAGGCTCATGCCCCACTCTTCGCCATCCCCGAAGTAGTTCCGCACCATCGAGGCCAGGAACTGGACCGTGACGATCGTCTCGTCGAAGTTGTGCTTGCGCAACAGCCGCAGCACATGCTCCATGATCGGCTTGTTGACCACCGGCAGCAGCGGTTTCGGCTGGTTGGCGGTCATCGGGCGCAGCCTGGTGCCTTCCCCTCCTGCCATGACTACAGCCCTCACCGTTGCCAGCGCTCCTCTCCGGCTAGCCCCCCTCACCATGGTGCGCTGCCCGGGCGCTGTCTATGTCGGCGCCCCCACCTGCCCGGTCAGAAGCGAGCAGGCGGCGGGTCTGCTCGAGATAGAGCGCGGCAGCCCACCAGTACAGTGCAGTTCCCCACAGAGCGAAGGCCCAACCGAAGACCCGCGCAACACTCGCATACGAACTCGGATGTGACGCCAAAAAAAGCAGCGGAAATGCGTAGAGAAGGCTCAAAGTGGCGGCTTTTCCCACGAAGCTAACCTTCAGCGGTCCGTAGCCGGCCCGGCGCAGGAATGCCAGCGCGATCGCCAGGGTCAATTCGCGCGCGGCCAGGATCGCGACCAGCCACCAGCCGATGATCCCGCGCGCGGCCAGCGCGATGATCGTCGAGACGATGTAGAGCCGGTCGGCCGCCGGGTCGAGTACCTCGCCCAGCCTGCTCTGCTGATTCAGCGCCCGGGCGATCTTGCCGTCCAGCCAGTCGGACGCGCTCGCGGCCGCCAGCAGTCCCAGCGCCCACCAGTCCCCCGCCTCACTGCGCACCGCCAGCACGAGCCACAAGAACACCGGTACCCCGGCCAGCCGCGCCATGCTGATCAGATTGGGAATGGTGAAGACCCGCCCGCCCCCGTCGGATTCACCGGTCATATGTTCACATCCCTCACGCGCCAGACGTTACGTGATCCCCCGAGGTTCTGGTCGCACCGGGGAGGGAATCTGTACGCCATCTGCCGGGGGGACAATGCCATGGACAACAAAGGTCTTGAAACGCTGCTGGCCGTCACTGTGGTGGCCGCGCTGGCGCCGACGATCGTGTCGCTGCTGCCGCGGCCTCGGCCGCCGCAGGTCGTTATCTTAATTTTCTGCGGCATCATCATCGGCCCGGCGGTGCTCGGGCTCGGTGATACGCACCTGACACCGCTCGAACACGGGCTCGACGCGGTCGGCTACGGAGTGTTCATCCCGATCTTCTTCGTTTCCTCAGGCATGTCCCTCGACGTGGCCTAGTTGGCGCCGGGACGCTGTCAGTGCTGATCTACCCGCTGGCCGCGATCTCGGTAGCGCGCAAGGGCCGCGAGGTGCGGGAGCGGAAGCTGGATACCGGTTTAGCTGGTCTCCCACAGGCTGGCGATGCCCTGGCCGACGCCGATGCACATCGTGGCGGCGCCCTTGCCGCCGCCGCGACGCTTCAGCTCGTGCAGCAGCGTGGTGGTGATCCTGGCGCCCGAGCAGCCGAGCGGGTGACCGATCGCGATCGCGCCGCCGTTGACGTTCACCAGGTCCGGGTCGCACTTGAGCTGGTCGACCACGGCGACCGCCTGGGCGGCGAAGGCCTCGTTGATCTCGAGCAGCGCCAGTTCGTCGATCTGCCAGCCCGATCTGGCCAGGGCCTTGGCCATGGCCGGGACCGGGCCGATGCCCATGTAGTCCGGATGCACGCCGGCCGACGACCCGGCCACGTACCTGGCCAGCGGCTCGGCTCCGGCCAGGTTCATCGCCTTCTGCGACATCAGCAGCAGGCAGGAGGCGCCGTCGTTGAGCGGCGAGGAGTTGCCGCCAGTCACCGTTCCATCGGGCCGGAAAGCTGGCTTCTTGGCGGCGAGTTCCTCGGCGGTCAGGTCCGCCTTGATTCCCTCGTCCTTGGTGACCGGCCCGGACGGGGCCTCGATCGGCACGATCTCGGCGTCGAACCGGCCCGCCTGCGCGGCAGCGGCCGCGCGCTGGTGGCTGGCCAAGGCGAACGCGTCCTGACGCTGCCGGTCGATGCCGTACTTGTCGGCGACGTTCTCGGCGGTCTCGCCGAGGCTGATCGGCGGGTAGAGCTTGGCCATCCTAGGGCTGACCAGGCGCCAGCCCAGCCTGGTGTCGACGACGCCGGCCTCGCGCGGGAACGGCTCGCTGGCCCTGGGCAGCACGAACGGCGCCCTGGTCATCGACTCGACCCCGCCGGCGACGCAGATGTCGGCGTCACCGGCCGCGATCGCCCGGGCGGCCGAGCAGATCGCCTCCATGCCAGAACCGCACAGCCGGTTAACCGTCGCGCCCGGCACGTCCACCGGCAGGCCGGCCAGCAGCACGGCCATCCTGGCCACGTTCCGGTTGTCTTCCCCGGCCTGGTTGGCCGCGCCCCAGTAGACGTCGTCGATGCTGGCCGGATCGAGCCAGGCGTTCCTGGCCAGGAGTGCGGCGAGCACATCGGCCGAGAGGTGATCAGGCCGTACGCCCGCGAGGGCGCCCTTGATCTTGCCGATCGGCGTCCGGCATGCGTCTATGGCGAATACGGCTGACATGACCCACCTCACCCAGTTGGCTTAAGACCCCTGCGATGCTTTCACCTTAATTCGAGGGTCTTAATAGGGGAGGAAGCAAATCCCGGCGAGGTGAGCGACGCCGGCGCACTTATTGCTGCCTTCGAAGTTGTCGCTCGCCACCCACAGACCCGAGGTCGTGAGCAGCATGTCGTCGGCGCCTAGGCCCCGGTCCCTGGTGGGGTTGAACTTGAGCTTCCCGTTGACCGGGCCGAGGCCCTCGAAGCCGGCCGCCGGGATCCCGCCGCTCCCCTGGCTGTCGCAGCCCAGCGGGTTTTCCGACCACCGTTCGTGCCCCGCCAAGTACACGGTGTGCTTGTCGGCCGCTACCGAGTAGAGCGAATCGCAGCCGGTGTAGTTGATCCACAGATGCAGCACCGACTTCTGGGTGGCCGGCCACGCCGAGGCCGAATCGCAGAGCCCGCTCCTTGGCGGGTTGGTCGTGAGGTTCCACGGGTGATAGCCGGTGTCGGCGAAGTAGATCGTCGAGTCGTCCGGCGACCAGGCCGCCGCCCGGACGTAGAACGGCGTGCTGGCGTGGCACTGATACGGATAGCCGCCGGGCAGGTTGCCGTCGCTGCCGTCGAACTCGGGCGACGTCCAGGCGGTGACCCGGCCGTGGCGCGGGCCCAGGTTGAGCATGAAGATCTGCTGCCTGCCCTTGCCGCCGACCTTGGTGAAGTCGCCCATGACCAGGTCAAGGGTGCCGCTGTGGCTGATCGCCTGGTTGTAGACCTTGGTGATGTTGGTGGAAACTCCCGGGAACTGATAGTTGCCGGAGATGTTCAGGTCCAGGTACTTGTCGTTCTTGCCGGTGACCGGATTCAGGCTGGTCATGTACGCGTCCGACGTGCTGCCGTTGATCGTGGTGTAGTCGCCGCCGACCAGAATGTGATTCCTGAAGCTGCGCAGCGTCTCGACGGTCTTGTTGGCGCTGTGCGCGAAGGCGTTCACGACCTTGCCGGTGCGCGTGCTGATCTCGGCGATGTTCTGGACCTTGGTGCCGCTCACCCGGCTGAAGAAGCCGCCGATGTAGGCGTTGTCGCACTTGCCGCCCGCGAAGGTGATCGAGTTGACGGTGCCGCTGCGGATGCCCGGGGCCCAGGATGTCAGCTTGTACGGCGCCTTGGCGCTGAAGCTCATCACGTCGGTCCTGGTGAAGGTGTTCGAGCCTTGCAGGACCGTCTTGAACGTGCCGACCGCGTACATCGTGCCCTTGCACTGCACGATCTGGCGTACCTGCTCGGGCGGATTGTCGTTGTCGGGCAGACGCGGGGTGGTGGTCGCGGGATGCCCGATGACAGGGCCGGACGGGATGTCGGCCGACCTGGCCTGGTGACTGGCTCCGGCGGCCTGGGCGGCGGTGACGCCGAGCGTGGCGGCGGCGCCGAGCGTCACTACGCTCGCGATCCGCACGCCGGTTCGTGCCGCCTGGCTTAGCCTCATGATGCATCCTCCGTCTTCACGCCGTCCGCTACCCGGGGTCCCATTAGCCGTCTGACACTGAGCCGACTGACACCCTAGACCGGCGTCGGCGGGGGCTAGCGGCTAATTCGCCGAATAGCGATGAAAGCGGCCAGCGTGCCGATTGTCGCGAGGCAGTCCAGATTCAGGTCCTCATCGGCCACGTCGACGCCGAACCTTGAGCGAACCTGCTTGAGCAGCAGCGCCCCACCGAGTGAGTCGAGGCCGAGTCCCTCGCGCAGCAGCGGGGTGTCCGCCGGCGCGGTCAGCGCCAGATCGCTGCTGGTCAGCTCGGCCAGGAGCCGGCGGAGTTCGGTTTGCGTTGGCTCGATGCTCACCTGGTGACCACCCAGTCGGGTAGTTCGGGCAGGAGGTGGGCAAGCGAGCGGACGTAGTCGGCCTTGGCCTGGTTCTGGCCCGCCCGGCGATCGCCGGCCCGGAACCCAGCGCCGGTCAGGGCGATCCGCAGCGGCACGTTGCGGTCATTGATGACGCACGGCACGATCACGCTCTCGGCGCCCTCGCCCTTGGCGGTCAGGCAGATCCAGGTCAGCAGGGCGTCGATGACGCCACGGCCAATCGCGCGGCAGGACATCATGAGCAGCGGGACCTGGTAGGCCGGGCCGGTCTCGATGATCTTGATGATGCAGCCGCCGACGATGCCGTCGTCGCCGAACTTGTCGCTGAGGCGGACGGTGATCACCCGCCGGCCTGGCTGGCTGGGATCGCGGATCAGGTCGGCGAAGGTCTCCGGGCTGACCTCGATGCCGGCCGAGTTGAACTGGTGCGTGCGGACCGAGAGTTCGGCGAGCCGTGGCCCGTCTTGCTGGCTGGCCGGTCCGATGGCGACCTTCGTGCCGACCGTGCGCAGGAATTCGTCCGCCGACCCGCCGAACGCCTTCGCCTCCTCCTGCCTAGCCTGACGCTGGAGGTACAGCTCGCCGCGTCGACGGCCCTCGTCGGTGATGACCGGCGGGC
>DATNFM010000028.1:0-2141 GCA_035606435.1 Streptosporangiaceae bacterium
TTGCCGTCGAGGTTCTCCTCGGCCTTCGCCTTGGCGGCGTCGACGCGGAGCAGGCCGCCGGGGGTGGCCCGCAGGTAGCGGTTCAGGCCGGGCTTCGTCGAGATCACGCCCCGCAGTTCCGCGCGCTTGTCCCGGCTGAGCTGGTCAGAGCCTGCGATGGCGTCTTCGAGGCGGGCGATCATCTTGGCCCGGAGCGCGGCGTCGCGCTCGGCGGCCTCGGGGTTGAAGCAGATGACGAACCGCTCGTCCTCGGCGATCCGCACCTCCTTGACCTTGAGGTTCTGCGCGATGTCTTTGTAGCGGCCCTGCCGGGACAGGGCCGCGGCCGCTTCGGCGGAGCCGGAGCGCAGCTTCTCCCCGATGATGTAGCTGCCGCCGCCCTTGCGCAGGTAGCGGCGGTTCTCCGCCGAGCTGAAGCCGCGGTCGGCGACCCAGACGACCTTGGACAGGCACCAGTCCCGCATGTCGTCCTTCACCTGGCGGATCAGCGCGGAGTCGCTGGTGCTCCCGGGCCAGCACCAGGCCCGGACCGGGACCCCGTCCCTGGTCACGGCCATGCCGATGACGACCTGGGGCAGGTCGTCGCGGTGGTCCTTGGACTTTCCCCAGGTCCGGAACGCGGCGGGCTCCCGCTTGCCGTCCTCGTCGCCGGCGGCGTTCCCGCTAGCCAGGGGCATGCCGTTCTTATCGCGGGCGACGGGATCATCTTCGTCCCCGGTCACGAAGTAGGTGGAGGTGGTGTCGAAGAACAGCACGTCGACTTCGAGGTTGAGCAGGGTGACCAGGCTGTCGAAGACCTTCTTCTCCAGGTCGCCGCGGATCTCCACCAGCCAGTCCATCGCCCGGTAGCAGGCGTCGTCGGTCGTGGTTGCCAGCCCGGTGACCAGCACGTCCTCGCTGACCCAGCGGGAGGCGGCGAGCTTCGACGACGGCGCGAGCGCCCGGTTGGCGACCAGCGCGAACAGCACCCGCTCGGCGGAGGCGTCGCGGCGGCTGCCCTTGAGCAGCCGGGACATCTCCTTCCCGATGCCGAGCTGCGCCCACAGCGCGTCGAGCGCCCAGGTGCCGCCGAGCGGCCGGGACTCGGTGAAGGCCAGGCCGTCAGCCGGCGCGGCCAGGGCCGCGTCCGGGTCCAGGAACCGGGTGACCGAGGCCGCCAGCCGCTGCAGGGCCTCGCGGTTCGCGGCGTCCTCGCGGCCGAAGTTGTAGACGACCTGCACTGTTGACCTGCGCTTTTGCGGATCCCACACGTTATGGGCGAGCTGAAGGTAGCGGACCTCGGATCCGTCCTTGTTCCGCCTCGGCGTCGACCGCAGGTACATGGACTAGAAGATACCGCTATTCCCCCGCCTGATCAGCAGAACGATGATCAGGCGTGTATCTAGGGGTTCTCAAGATTCTGACCACGCCGGACGTTGCTGAGCTGCGCATTCAGTCCGGGACGCACACCAGGATGCCGATCAACTGCGGAACTCAGGCGACCGCATCCCGCGGAAACGAGGCCGCCAGCCCACCAGGGAACAACGCACTCACAACAAAGATCAACCTACGCTCAGTGACGCCAGCTCAAGACCGCCCCAGGCCCGTGAATGGACACGCCGAGCCAGCACGATATGCAGCTCTTCTGGCTCACCATGCTGGACGCGGTCCGGGCTGCGACCTGCTGTATAAGGGAAATGAGTGGCGACGTCAGCCGCCGGGCCGAGCCACCAGCCTGTCGCGTAAACTGCGCGAAGATCTACTTGACCCGAAAAGGGTCGAGCTGCTACATAGTGTCCTGTCAGGTTGACAATCGAATAGTAAGAGTGATGTAGGCAAACTAACTGAAGATCGTGAAACTGCCATGACTTCTTGGAGCACATCGCTTATTACCCTAGCCGCCGTTGCGGTCGGCGCACTTCTGTCATTCGTATCGACGCGGCTAACTGATCGCAATCGATGGAGGAGAGAAGAAAGCCTCCGTTGGGATACCAAACGTCTAGATGCTTACGCTGAATTTGCCAGTGCTATGCGACAATTCCTCACTATCGCAAGCCGCGTCTGTGCCGGGCTCGGCCTCCCACTAGGCGCCCAACCGCTTGACCTCGAAACTGGTCTACCTGCTCTCGCCGCTGCTGGCGCAGAAGTGAACGTTCACTGGG
>DATNFM010000029.1:0-22045 GCA_035606435.1 Streptosporangiaceae bacterium
GATCCACAGGCCGGCGCCTGTTATCAGGAGATCGTCCGTGCCAAGCCCGCGGTCGTGGCTGTAGTAGCCGGCGGTACCGGCCGCGCTGAGATACAGAGCGCCGTTAGCCGGGTCAACCCCCTCCATGCCCGGCGCGGGATAGGCGCCCGGACCCGCGCCATCGCAGTCAGCGGGGTTCATGGACCACCGTTCGTGCCCGGCGAAGTAGGCCGCCTTGGCGTCGGCGGCAGCCGAGTACAGGGAGTCGCAGCCGGTGTAGTTGGTCCAGCGAGCGGTCACGGCGGTCTGCGTAGCCGGAAAGGCCAGCGCCGCATCGCATGGCCCGGTTCGCGCGGTGGCGCCGGTCGGCCGGCCGTTCGCGCTGAAGCCAGTGGTACCGAAATAGACGGTGGCGCTATCCGGACTCCAGGCACCATCTTGCACGTAGAACGGCTCGATCGTGGCGCAGTTGGTGTCGAACTCGGGGACGTTCCAGCCCGTCACGACGGCGGACGTGCCGCTTATTTTGAGCATGAACGCCTGCTGCCGGGCCCGCCCGCCGACCGAGGTGAAGTCCCCCTCCACCAGATCAAGGGTGTGGTCAGGGCTGAGTTGCTGGTTGTAGACGTGCGTGGCGTTCGGCGACACTCCGGAGAACCGGTAATTCCCGTGGACGTTCAGGTGCAGGAATCCGTCGCTCTTGCCCGTCGAAGGGCTCAGGCTGACCAGGTAGGGATCGGTCGTGTCGCCGTTGATGGTGGTAAAACGACCACCTACGAGCAGGTGATTACCGGCCCGGACGATGGTCTCCACCGGCCCGGACGCGTTCGACTTGAATGCCGTGACCACCTTCCCGGTCGTCGTGCTGATCTCGGCGATGTTCTTGACGGCCGTACCGTTGACGGAGGAGAAGTGACCGCCGATATAGGCGTTCGCGCAGTTGCCACCCTCGAACGCGATCGTGTTTACGGTGTTGCTCGGGTTGGAGGTCGTCCCATAGGTGCCGACGACATCGGGGGCCCAGCTGGTAACCGCGTAAGGCGCGGTAGCGCTGAAGCTGAAGACGTTGTCGCGGGTGTAGGTCGTGCTGTTCCGCCTGATCGTGGTGAAGGTACCCACCGCGTACATCGTGCCAGCGCATTGCACAAGCTGACGGATCTGCTCGACTTGGCTGGTGGTGACCGGAAGGTGCGGCAAGTTGCTGGGCGGCGTAGCCGACACGACGCCGACTGGCGGCGACTCACCGCCCGTTCCCGCTTGCGCCACCGCTGGAATGGCGAGGGTCAGAATTCCGACACCAAAAGCTAGCACGACCAGCTGTTTCTTCACGGCATCCTCCGTCCGATGACTTGCTCCAGCCACGAATTCGCTCGTTAAACAGACGCGCGGGCACGGGAGTTGGTTGGCCGGCCTCCGGTCTCCGGTTAGGGTCGGATCAGCCGGACCGAGGAGGGCACGTGGCGCGCAAACTTGGGATGTATCTGGCCCCGCTCCTCCTAGCGGCGCTGCTGACGCCAGCGGCGACGGCCGTGGCGCGCCCCGAGGCTAAACCGCCGGCGGCCTGCACGGCCTGGACGCATGTCAAAAGCCCGAATCCCGGCCCAGGTGACAACAACCTCGCCGGAGTAGCCGCCACTTCGGCCAGCGATGCCTGGGCGGTGGGTTATGCCTTCTTCGGCAGCAGCACCAAAAACCTGATCGAGCACTGGAACGGCAAGTCCTGGCGGGTCGTCAAGAGCCCGAACGCGGGCACAGGCGACACGCTGAAGGCTGTCTACGCCGTGTCGCCGGCTAACGTCTGGGCGGTCGGCAGCTACTTCAACGGCACGGCCGGCCGCAATCTCGTCGAGCACTGGAACGGCAAGTCCTGGTCGGTCGTCAAGAGCCCGAATCTCGGAGCCGGGTCCAACGAGATCACCTCGATCCGGGGCAACTCGGCGAACGACATCTGGGCCGCGGGCGACGCCGTCACCAACTACCCGATTGCCAAGACGGTCGTCCTGCACTGGAACGGAAAGCACTGGCGGATGCTCTCGAGCCCGAGCGTGCCGGCCGAGCCGAACCTGCTGACTGGCGTCCGGCCAGTTTCTCCGACCGAGGCGTGGGCCGTCGGCCGCCAGGTTAAGAACAACATCAATAAGACGCTCATCCTGCACTGGAGCCAGAACCACTGGCGGATCATCCCCAGCCCCAACGTCGGCACCGATTCCAATGTGCTCGCCGGAGTGCGAGCCTCGTCATCGACCGACGCCTGGGCGGTCGGCGTCTATTACAACGGCATGGTCGACAAAACACTGGCTCTGCGCTGGGACGGGAAGCGCTGGCGGGTAGCTCCGACCCCCAACGTCGGCAAGGGCAGCAACGACCTCAGCGCCATCGGCGGCACGTCCGCCGCGAACCTCTACGCAGTCGGGCAGATAATCGTCGGCTCACGCTCAAAGACGCTCGTCCTGCATTGGAACGGAAGGCACTGGGGCGTCGTGCCCAGCCCGAATCCGGGGACCAGCAACACCCTCAGCGCCATATACACGCAGTCCCCCACCAGCATCTGGGCGGTAGGAGACTTCACCAGCGGCAAATTCGACCGGACGCTGATCGAGCACTGCGGCTAAGCGCGTCCGCCTCAGGTTAACGTTCCGGGGTGAGCAACTCGACGACGATTTTCGCCAATGGCCAGTTCCTGGACGTCGAAACGGGCGGTTACACCGAAGGCGACCTGCGCTCGGACGACGGCATCATCAGCGAGATCGGGCCGCAACTGGCGACGCCGACGGCCGCCGAACGGGTCGACCTGCGCGGTGCCTTCGTGTTGCCCGGCCTGATCGACTCTCATGTCCACATCATGGCCAGCACCGCTGACCTGGCCGACCTGGCCAGCTGGCCGGTGACCTACAACGCGTACCACACCGCGCGACTGCTCGGCCAGATGCTCGACCGCGGATTCACGACCGTCCGCGACATGGCCGGCGGCGACTACGGCACCTGGCGCGCGCTCGAGGAGGGACTGGTCCGCGGTCCTCGGCTCTTCTACGCCGGGCGCGCGCTGAGCCAGACCGGCGGACACGGCGACCACCGCGGGCCCGGCGAGCATCTCCTGGACACCCATCCCGCCTGCGGCGAGATGTCCGCGATCGTCGACGGGGTCGATCAGGTGCGCAAGGCCGCCCGCGAGGAGTTGCGCCGCGGCGCCCATCACATCAAGGTGATGGCCGGGGGCGGGGTAGCCTCGCCCACCGACCGGATCGACTCGACCCAGTTCTCCCTGGCCGAACTGACGGCCGCGGTCGAGGAAGCGACCGCCGCGCGCCGGTACGTGGCCGCGCACGCCTACACGCCGGACTCCATCAGCCGGGCGCTGCACGCCGGCGTTCGCACGATCGAGCACGCCAACCTGCTCGACCCGACCACGGCCGAACTGGTCAGCAGCAAGCAGGCCTTCCTGGTCATGAACCTGGTGACCTACTGGGCGCTGCAGTGGGAAGGCCGCGAGTTCGGCCTGCCAGAAGCCTCCTGGCGCAAGGTGACCGAGGTGCTCGACGCCGGCCTGCACGCACTCGAACTCGCCCACACGGCCGGGATCAAGATCGGCTACGGTACTGACCTGCTCGGCGGCATGCACCGGCATCAGAGCCAGGAGTTCGTGATCCGCCGGCAGATCCAGGCTCCGCTCGACATCATCAGGTCCGCCACGACCGTCGGTGCCGAGATCGTCGGCCTGCCCGGCAAGCTCGGCACGCTGGCGCCCGGCGCCTTCGCCGACCTGGTGGCGCTCACCCGCGACCCGCTCGATGGCATCGCCGCCCTCGCCGACCCGGCATCGATCAGCTACGTCGTCAAGAACGGAACCGTCGAACTGACAAACCCCTAAGACCTTTTCCGGCAGAAAAGATTTGCGCGGGTCCGGCTACGCCGGCGCCAGCACTCTAACCGGGACCAGGCTGCCGTTGATAGTGCCGTTCCCGAGTTGGCCGCTCTCGTCCTCACCCCAGCAACGGGCGCCGCCGGACGCCAGGACGGCGCACGTGCTGCCGTCCTGGTCGCTGGCCAGGCCGCGGACCCGGACCTGCTTCTTGCCAGAGCCGAATCCAGGCACCGCCTTCGGCGTCTGGCTGAACCCGGCCGACGTGAATCCCCAGCAAGCCACCCCGCCCGAGGTCAGCAGCGCGCAGATGTTCGGGCCCTGGCCGTTGTCGCCGGTCACCAGGCCGGTGACACCGCCGAGTGTCCCCTTCCCGCCTGGCCCGACGACCTTCACGGGCACGTTGCTGCTCACGCCGGTGACCTTCGGGTTGCCGAGCACGGCGCCGCCGTTGGACCCCCAGCAATCCACGCCGCCCGACGTGAGCACGGCGCAGTTGGTCAGTCCGGGAACGCCGGTCACCCTCGCGACAGAACCCAGCGTCCCGTGACCCCCGAGGCCCTTGACCGCCACCGGGAAGGGGCTGTCGTGGAAGATTCCGGTCGTCCCGTTCCCCAGCTCGCCCCAGGAATCCTCGCCCCAGCAATCGGTCTTTCCTGAGGTCAGCCGGGCGCAGATGTTCGTGCCGTTGTCCAGGCCGGTCAGGCTCGTCACGCCAGCGAGAGTTCCGGTACCGCCGGTCCCCTTGACCACCTCGGGGAACGGACTGCCGGCCAGGACGCCACCGCCAAGCTGGCCGTTCGCGCCATAGCCCCAGCAGTCGACTCCCCCGGTGGTCAGCTGCGCGCATATGTTTTCGCCTTCGCCGACGAGGCGGGCGACGTGGCCGAGGGCTCCGCTGCCGCTGGTACTGGCGACGGTCACCGGAGTGGTCGAGCACGGAGTGCCGACCGCCCCGCAGTCACCCGGCCCGGTCACGGTGTTGTCGCCGAGCTGGCCATTCTCGTTCAGGCCCCAGCAGACCGCCCCGCCAGAGGCCAGCGCCGCGCAGAACCCGTAGATCTCCGGCTGCACCTGCCTCACGCCGGTCAGCAGTCCCGATCCGCCGACGCCCTTGACCGCGACCGGCTTGTTGCTGTTCTTGGTGCTGCCGTTGCCGAGCTGGCCGTCCTGGTTGAATCCCCAGCAGTCCACGCCGCCGGATCGCAGCACCGCACAGTACTGGCTTCCGTAGCCGAGCGAGTCGGCGACCACGCTCGCCACGCCGGTCAGCACTCCCTTGCCGCCGACTCCCGTGACCGGGACCGGCCTGCTGCTGTTCTTGGACTTCCCGTCGCCTAGCTGGCCCAGGTCGTTGAACCCCCAGCAGTCCACCCGGCCGCTGGTCAGCAGCGCGCAGTAGCTCTGGCCCTGGCCGACGACGGCCTTGACGCCAGCCAGCGTGAGCGGCGGCTGGGTGATGGTCCGGCTGCCGGTCACGGTGTGGCCGCCGCCGCTCACGCTCAGCTTGATCGTGAACCGCCGGGCCGAGATCGAGCCGTTGGCCGGGAACTTGACCGTCACCTTCGCGGAGCCCGACGAACAGTTCCTGGTCACCGGGAACCCGGTCACTTTCGGCTTGCTGCTGAACGTGCACGTCTTCGCCGACCGCACCTTCGCCGTCGCCGTGACGGCGCCGCCTTGAGCCCGCACCGGCGACGGCACGACCTTGAACGACGTAATCACCGGCGTCGAAGCCGGCCGCACAGTCCCGGCGACGGCCGGCGTCATGCCCAGCAACGCCAGCGACGACCCGAGTCCAGCCACCGTCAGCCGCAATGCGACGCCGATCCTGTCAGCACCCATGGTTCCCCCCACCCCTCCACCCTGCTGTCGCACGATAAGGGCTAATTTCACAAGTACGCAAGAGGCTCCGGGCTGGCGGAAGTGAACTCTGGGCTGATGGAAATCGTAAACTTAGGCATATCGACGGAAAGGCGGCAGACGTGGCGAGCGGCATCCAGGTCGGCGACAAGGCTCCCGATTTCACCCTCCCTTCGCAGAGCGGCACGCGGGTACGACTGCAGGACCGCCTTGGCGACCGCGTGATTGTCTTGTACTTCTTCCCGAAGGACGGCACTCCCGGCTGCACCGCCGAGGCCTGCGCATTCCGCGACAGCCATGAGGTGTTCGCCGAGGCCGGCGCCGAGGTGATTGGCGTCAGTTCTGACTCGGTGGACAGCCACGCGTCGTTCGCAGGCAAGCATGAACTGCCGTTCACGCTGCTCAGCGACCAGGGCGGCCAGGTTCGCAAGGCGTACGGAGTGCCATCGGTGCTCGGCGTGCTACCCGGGAGGGTCACCTATGTCATCGACCGGCAGGGTGTCGTCCGCCACACCTTCAAATCGATGACCCGCATCGGCAGCCATATCGACCAGGCCCTCGACATGGTCAGGCAATTGCAGGCAGAGCAGGCGGCCTGAGCCCGAGCAGCACCTGGAGCTGTACCAACTTCAACTACACCTTCCTCGGCCCGCAGAACACCTATCTCTCCACTCCGGCCGCCATCACCAGGGCGAACCAGATCAGCGTCGAGCACCGGTTCTACGGCGACTCGGTGCCGCATCCGACGCTGTGGCGCTATCTGACTATCTGGCATCAGGCCGCCGACGAGCTGGCACGCGGGGCTGGCCACCCGCGCGGTGCCCGCAGGTTCACCTTGTGCCAGCTATGGCCGCCGTCGCCGGTCCGGTAGAGCGCCGTGGTGAACATGCCGCCGCCCAGCCAGCCGATCTTGCCGCCGGGCTGGAACACGACCTTGCCCAGGACGGGCATGCTGGTGCGCCTCAGGACGCACGCCGCGGGCGCCGAGCGCTCGTCGCCAGACCCGAATCTCCGGCCGGCAGGCCGTTCGAGCCGCACTCTTCCCGGATTAGGGATCACTTTTCCCGGGTTGCGCGCTCTTTTCCCGAGTTGGGGCAGAAATTTGCCCGATTTGGGTCGATCTGGAAGTGCGTAACCCGGTAAAAGACGTCCGGACCCGGGAAAAGAAGTCCCTAACCCGGGAAGAGTCGGCCGAAGTGAGGGCTGACGGGCCGAGGCGGGAGTTGGATGGGAGACGAAAGCGATCCACAGGAACTAGTGGGTCCTGTGCGGCTGGCCGATCGTAACGCCGCAAAGCGCCCGTGAGCGGAATTTTCCTCTGCCCACCTGGCCTTGTAACCGGGGTCCGGAGGAGCGTCGCTGATTGAGGGTGTTGTGGAGTCACGGATCAGCCAGAAGGTAGCGGTAGGGGTCGTCTTCGTCGCGGCCCTGTTCATGTCGATCATGGACGCCACGATCGTCAACGTCGCCCTGCCGACGATCGGGCGCGAATTCCACGTCAGCCCGACCGCGATCGACAGCATCGCGATCGCGTTTCTGGTCAGCCTGGCGGTGTTCATTCCGGCCTCGGGCTGGCTGGGTGACCGGTTCGGCAGCAAGCGAGTACTGCTCATCGCCATCGTGGTGTTCACCGTGGCGTCCGCGCTCTGCGGCATCGCCACCAGCCTCGGCGAACTGGTGGCCTTCCGTGTTCTGCAGGGAGCCGGCGGCGGCATGCTCGCGCCGGTCGGCATGGCCATGCTGTACCGCGTGTTCCCGCCCGAGGAACGGATCAGGGCCGCCGGGATCCTCACCGTGCCCACCACTTTCGCGCCCGCGCTCGGCCCGGCGCTCGGCGGGCTGCTGACGACCGACCTGACTTGGCGCTGGGTCTTCTACGTGAACCTGCCGATCGGCGCCGCGGCCCTGCTATTCGGGCTCCTGTTCGTGCGCGAAGACCAGCAGCCTCATCCCGGGCGGTTCGACCTGCCCGGGTTTCTCCTCTCCGGACTCGGCCTCGGGCTCGCGATGTACGGGCTCTCCGAAGGCCCGATCAAGGGCTGGCACTCCGCTGACGTGCTGGCCACCATCGCGGCCGGGGCGGTGCTGCTGGCATTGACGGTCATCGTCGAGTTGCGCACCGACGAGCCGATGGTGAACCTGCGGCTGCTGGGCAACCGGCTGTTCCGCTCGAGCAACGGCGTCATGGTGCTCAACTCGATCGCGTTCCTCGGCACCCTGTACGCGATCTCGCTGTACTTCCAGGACGGCCGAGGGATGAGCGCGCTCAACTCGGGGCTGAGCACGGCTCCCGAGGCGCTCGGCGTGATGGGCGGGGCCCAGCTGGCGACGCGCTGGCTGTATCCGACGCTCGGACCGCGCCGGCACATCACCTTCGGCCTGATCGGCATGGCGTGCTCCATCGGCCTGCTCGCGCTGCTCGGACCGGGAACAAGCCTGTGGTGGGCCCGGCTGCTGATGCTGATCCTGGGGGTAGCGGTTGGGCAGGTCTTCGTGCCCGTGCAGGCGGCGGCCTTCGCCACGATCACGCCGGAAGCCACCGGCCGGGCCTCCACGATGTTCAACGCCGTCCGCCAGCTCGGCGGCGCGATCGGGGTCGCCGTGCTGACCACGGCCATCGTCACGGTCGGGCCGGTGCGCGTTGTCGGTGGCCATCAGGTGGCCAACCTGACCGCGTACCGGGTTGCCTTCCTCGTGGCGGCGGCGGTCGCGCTGCTTGGCACCGCCTGCTCGCTGACGATCCGCGACTCGGACGCGGCGCGGACCATTCCGGCCCGCAAGAGCCGGCGGCCGGTTGCCCGCAGCCAGCTTGATACCGCTCCGACCCTCGCGGACTGAACCCGGCGCCGGGCGGGCGCGTACCACCGGTCATGAGAACTGGGTCATCGGTATCAGGCTTGGCTACGACTCTCGTGCTGGCGTCGGGCTCGCTGCTCTCGGGACAGTCGAACTGGCCCTAGAGCAGGACAACGAGTTCTTGCACTGGAACGGTGCCCTATGGCACTTCTGATACCCGGATGCGGGTCAGGGCTTCGCCTGGTCGAGCTTGCCGGCCAGGCGGGTGAGCTCGGCGGCCTGCTCGCGGAGCTGGGCGGCAAGGCGGGCCGCGGCCTCGGCGGACTGACTCGGCACGGTGACCGTCCAGATGTCCGGGTTCGCCGTGCCGTGCCGGTCGATCTTGAGCTGGCGGATCGACGTATCGCGCTGGGCAACCGCCAAGTAGTCGGAGTACAGCACCTTGAGCGCCTCGCCCACTGAACCGCCACCCGAACCACTGCCCGTGCCGCCGCCTGCGCCGGCCTTGTCCGGCTCGGCCGTCTGCTTCCCGCGCGCAGGATACTTCGTGCCGTCCGCGCCGGTCACCTCGGGAATGTCACCGGCCCACTGGCTGAACAGCCTGGACACCGCCGGCCCGGGCACCTTGAAGACCTCGGCGATGGTCGCCTGCGACCAGCCGAACTGGGCCTGCAGCCTGCGGGCAATGACGGCTCTGGCCTTCGGCGAGGCCTGACGGCGGTTGACGCGCAGGGCCACCGCGGCCCGGTGCGCGGACTCTTCGTCGACCGCGTCCTCGTCGATCCGCACGTCGTCGGACGAGATGACCGTCTCGTTGCGGGGCGGACTGGCCATCCACTGGAGCCGCTCGCTGCCGTCGATGAGGACCGGGCCGTGTTCGTTTTCGTACGCCGCGATCACGATCGGAGCGGTCAGCGGGTTGTCGGGATCCATGCTCGCGCCGAGAGCCTTGAGCTCCCGTGACGTGAGGCTGTCCCACGGCTCGATCGCGTTATCCAGCAAATCCGCGATGACGTACTGCCGTTGTTCGACGCTCATCCGTCTCCCATTGACTTGGCCGTCACTCAGGCTATCAGGGGTCAGCCGGCCAGGCTGAGCATCAGAATCGGAGCGGTGGTCGGCTGCTCGGATCCGCCCGCCGGCTCTACGGTCAGGCTCGCCCAGTCCCCCTGCGTCAGGCCGGCGGCCACCACCGGGCTGGTCATTCCGTTGCGTGACGGCGGGAGCATATTGGCTGACCTTTCTCCAGCCGGTCCGACCAGCCAAAGCTGGTAGCAATGTCCGGCTGGCAGCCGGGGCAGCCCTTCGGTGGTGAACACCAGGGCCCGCTCCCTGCGTGAGACGACGACCGTGACCGTCCCGGCGGATCGCGCGCGAACGGTCTTCATGATGGCGTCGGGCGCGTTCAGCACTTCGGCGATCTGATGCTCGCGGAACTGCGTAACGGTGAGCTGATGGTCCGCTCGCACCGCGAAGAAGCCCGCACCGGCCGTGACGGCCATCAACACGACTGCCAGTACGGCCGCCGTCTTAGTCGCCCAGGCGAATCTGGCCGCAGTCGCAGTCAATTGCGGCGTTGCCGCAGCCGACCTGACCACCTGGGCGATCAGGCCATCGGGGACCGGGCTGGCGACGGCCGCCGCCAGCCCGGCCGTAACCCGACGCAGTTCGTCGACTTCGGTCGCGCAGGCGCTGCACGTCGACAGGTGCCGCTCGAAGCGGGCTCGATCCTCTGGCGTGACCGCGTCCAGCACGTATGGGCCCACCAGGCTGTGCGGCTCGGTTCGGTTAGGTCGCATCACTCCGCCCCCATGCAGTCCCGCAGCCGGATCAGCCCATCACGCATCCTGGTCTTCACCGTTCCTTCGGGAACCCCGAGCAGCTCCGCGACTTCTCGGAATGTGTGGCCGCCGTAATAGGCCAGGATCACCGATTCCCGCTGCAGCTCGGTCAGCGATCCCAGGCACCGCCGGACCCGCTCGCGGTCCAGCCGGATCTCCACGCTCTCCGCGACCTGGTCGTAATCGATGCCGTGCGAAGCCGCGCGCTGTTCGCGATCAGCAGCCCGTCGCTCCGATCTGACCCGGTCGATGGCACGGCGGTGCGCGATCGTGGCCACCCAGGCCATCGCGTTGCCCTGCCCCTGCTTGAATCCGCAGGCCGACCGCCATAGCTCGAGGAGTACTTCCTGGCAGACCTCCTCGGCCTGGAATGAATCCCGCAGGACGGCCCGTGCGATCCCGAGCACCATACCCGCGACGGCGTTGCAGAGCGCTTCGAACGCCGCCTCGTCGCCTCTGGCCACGCGGCCGAGCAGCACTTCCGGGTCGTCGCCGCCAACCTGGCCGACGACGTCGGCCGCTCGGGCCAGCTGACGCACCTCGCCTCTAGCCACACCTAGTAATCGTCACCGGCGGGCACTTCGCTTGGCCAATCCGTCAGATCCGCGGTGACGAGTTACGGCTATGGCCCATAAGACGCGAAGACAAAGGAGCGCCATGCGTAACCGAAGGCCCGCCACCGTGAGCTTGCTGGCCGGAGCAGTGGCACTGGTCGCAACCGCGTGCGGCAGCTCACACACGACGTCGCACTCCCACTCGGTTTCACACTCTCACCGCATGTCGCACTCCCACCACCTGTCCCATGCCATGACCGCGCGGTTCGGCACGGACTGCGAAATGGTCCCCTCAAACGGCATGGGCAGCTTCCACAGCATGAGCATGGACCCGGCCGTCACCGCGGCCGAACACAATCCGCTGCTGACCAAATTCGCCGCCGAGGTGCGGAAGGCCGGACTGGCCGGCCAGCTGAACTCGGCCCGCGGCATCACGATCTTCGCGCCCGACAACATGGCGTTCGCCAAGCTGCACGGATCGGCGATGAGCATGCTCGACAACCCGGCTAGCCTCGCCGGAATCCTGAAGTACCACGTCGTCCAGGGCCACGTCACCCCGGACCAGTTCGGCTCGGTCAAGGAGTTCAAGACGCTCGAGGGCGACACCGTCAAGCCCGCCAAGATGGGATCGGTCTACGAGGTCAACACCGCCGAAGTGGTGTGCGGCAACATCGCGACCGCCAACGCCACCATCTACGTCATCAATACGGTGCTCGAACCCATGCACCTGCATTGAGCCTCAGCCAGAGTCAGGCCCGGACTGGTTACCGGCGGGTACCGATGACATGAGTAACGCCGCTCGGCGAACTGACCGATTCGAACTGGAAGCGTTCCTCGAGCCCTTCCTGACCGTCCCAGACCCGCTCGCCCCGGCCAAGGACGATAGGCACGACGGCGATGTGCAGATAATCGATCAGGTCGGCGGCCAGGAACTGCCGGATCGTCGCCGGCCCGCCGCCGATCCGGACGTCCTGGCCGCCGGCCGCCTCGCGGGCGGTGGCCAGGGCCTGAGCCGGGCTGGCGTCGATGAAGTGGAAGCTCGTCCCGCCCTTCATCACGATCGCGGGCCGCGGATGATGCGTGAGCACGAACACCGGCGTGCGGAACGGCGGTTCATCGCCCCACCAGCCCTGCCACTCATGATCAGCCCAGGGACCGCGCTGCGGGCCGAACTTGTTCCGTCCCATGATCTCGGCACCGACACCCGGTCTCAAGTCACGAGCGAACGCGTCATCGACTCCGGTGCTACCGCCGGACTCGCCGTGCATCTGCTTGAAGCTGCGGGTGGCGAAGAACCACTCCATCAGCCGGGTGCCCGCATGGCCGAACGGCGACTCGAGCCGCTGGTCCTCCCCGGTACCGAAGCCATCAAGCGAGACAGCGAAGTTGTGCACGCGAACTCGCGACATCACCGAATCTCCTTTAAGAGCTACGCGTCGTCATCGTCATCGTCATCGTCATCGTCATCGTCAAAGACGTTGAACTCCCTCTGGACGCGGCCCATGTCGATAGCCAGGCTGCCCGCGGCGAAATGCGCGGACGCCCTGGAATAGTTCAGTGCCTGCTCTTCCATCGGAATGACCTCATGGATATTCAGCAAGCGCACACCCTTCCGGTAATGCGCGCGTGCCGCCGCGAAAGCCCTGTCAGCATCCATGGTGGTGTACTCCCGTCAGCCGATGATCAGCAGAAGCCTACGGCCTTCTGTCGCTGCCGAAGCAACCATCGGAGCACAGCGGCAGCGGTTATGAGGCAGACTCGGCCCGTGCAGCCCTCACCGCAGCAGCATCCAGTAAGCCAGCAGTCCACCGCCGAGCTCGGCCGGACCGGGATGATCCTGAGTCGGGTCGGGCTCGGCACCTGGGCGCAGGGCGGCGGAGGGTGGGCGGCCGGCTGGGGCCCGCAGGACGATCGCGAGTCGATGGCCGCGATCCGCGCGGCGGTCGAGGCGGGCATCAACTGGATCGACACCGCCCCGGCCTACGGGCACGGTCACGCCGAGGAAGTCGTCGGCCAGGTCATGGCCGAGATGGCGGAGGGGGACCGGCCGTACGTCTTCACCAAGCTAGGCCGGCGCTGGGATCCGGCTGATCCGATGGCGCCGTTGCGCACGGCTCTGACGGCCGACTCGATCCAGGGCGAGGTCGAAGACTCGCTGCGGCGGCTGCGCACCGAGCGCATCGACCTGCTGCAGGTGCACTGGCCCGCCGACGACGGCACCGCGATCGAGGAGTACTGGGGCGCGCTGGTCCGGCTGCGCGAGCAGGGCAAGATCCGGGCGGCCGGGCTGTCGAACCACAACGTCGCCCAGCTCGCCGAGGCCGAGCAGGTCGGCCACGTTGACAGCCTGCAGCCGCCGTTCTCGATGATCAGGCGGGACGCCGCCGCCGCCGAAATCGGCTGGTGTGCCGCGCACGCGACCGGCGTGATCGTGTACAGCCCGCTGCAAGCCGGGCTGCTGTCGGGAGCGATGACCGCGCAGCGAGTCGCGGCCATGCCCGCGGACGACTGGCGGTCGCGCAACGCGGAGTTCGCCGGAGACCGGTTCGACCGGAACCTGGACCTGGCTCGGCGGCTGCTGCCGGTAGCGCGGCGGCACGGCACGACTCAGTCCGCCGTCGCCATCGCCTGGACGCTGGCCTGGCCCGGGGTCACTGGCGCGATCGTCGGGGCCAGGCGGCCTGAGCAGCTGCGGGACTGGATCGCGGCGGCGTCGCTGCGGCTCGGTGACGCTGACCTGGATGAGCTGGCCGCCGCGATCACGGACACCGGCGCCGGCACCGGCCCCGCCCGCCCCTGAATTCCAGATTCAGGCGCGGCGCAGCCCGAACAAGGCCAGGCCGTCGTCCAGCCGCTCGTGCGCCCACACCCGGTGACCGGCCTCGGCGTACTCGCGGTAGTAGACCTCGATCACCACGATCAGCATCAGGTAGAAGTTGTACAGCCGAAGCCGTTCCCGCTCCCCCGTCGTCAGCTCGCCCCGGCCATAGCCCCGCATGAAGGCCGCCGCATCGCCGAACACGGGCAACAGCACCGGCACGAAACCGCCCTCAATCAGCGGATCGCCATAGAACGCCCGCTCGTGGTCGATGATGCTCACGATCGCGCCATCCCGGACCATGACGTTGCCCCAGCTCCGACACCCAGTCCTCGCCAGCCGCCGGAACCTGGTCCGCCCCGTATGCCCGCTCCACCATTGCCCGCAGAACGTCCGCCGGCTGACGATTCTTAGTAATGCTCTCCATAACCTGAGTAAAGAGCTTCAGGGAGAAAATTTTGCGATGGTCTGTGGCGCGGCTTCCGGAGGCCGGTCACCTCGCCCGCCGGTCACGGGGTTATTGCAAACAGCGCCGGCCCGTCGCCTGGGGGCCGGCCTCGCTCATTACGAGTATGCCGACCCGGTACGCGCGGCTGACGAGAGCCGTCCGGCTGCGCTCCCCCGCTTTGTGCAACATGATCGTCATGTGCCGTGCCACCGTGTGCACACTCACGCTTAGCGTTTTCGCGATCTGACTGTTGCTGTGCCCGGCCGCGACCTCGCAAAGGACGTGGATCTCCCGGGCCGTCAGGTGTTCGCATGAGCAACAGCACGATCCGAAGTTTGCTAACGGACCCCTGCCATCAGACGTACCAATTTCAGACATATATCAGCGACTCCGACGGTTTGACAATTCAAGCCGTCGCTAGAACCAACCTCCCAGAGTCCACAGCGATGGTCGCGGCGGCTGTGGGTACGCTCCCACGTTAGCAGCCATAAGCAGAAAAAACTACAACTACTAGCGATAGCCCGCCTATAACCCGCAATGAGATGCTACTGCGAGAACTTCCGGATGAAGGGCAGTAGCGAGAGGTCAATCTCGGGCCTATTTCACGATGCCTCGGTGGATTAGAAAGGCTGACGTTGACCGGCGATTCCGTAACCACCGCTCCGCCCGTATTCGTCCTCTGCGGCGCCCGCTCGGGATCGACTCTGCTGCGCTTCATACTTGACGCGCACCCGGAACTGGCCTGCCCGCCGGAGACAAATATCCCGGCACTATGCGCGCAGTTGTCCTCCGTCTGGTCGCTGATCGAGGGCGGGTCACTCGCGGCTGACCGGGGCGAGGAACCGCCGGAGATTCCCGACGCCGCTATTACCGGGATCCGGTCCACTGTGGACCTGATGACCAGTTCTTATCTGGCCCGTCGCGGCGCGAGACGATTCTGCGACAAGAGCCTGGGCACCGCCCGGTTCGCCGATCTCCTCACTCGGGTCTACCCGGATGCGAAGTTCCTGTGCCTGTACCGGCACCCGATGGACATGATCTCCTCGGGCATCGAGGCCTGCCCCTGGGGACTGGCCGGCTACGGATTCGATCCGTACGTCGCCGGGAGCCCGGGAAACATCGTGATGGCGCTCACCCGCTACTGGAACGACAACACCGCCGCGATCCTCGCCGTCGAGGACAGACTCCCCGACGCATGCCACCGGGTGCGGTACGAGGATCTGACCACCGACCCAGAGCGGACAGCGCAGGAGGTCTTCGGTTTCCTCGGCGTCGCGCCGGTCCCGGGGATAACCAAGGAATGCTTTACCGCCGAACGGGAGCGCACCGGGCCCGCTGATTTCAAGATCTGGCACACCTCCGAGGTCAGCCCTTCCTCGATTGGCCGGGGCTGGACCATCCCGGCGGCACGCATCCCACCTCAGATCCTCGCCCAGACCAATGACCTGGCCGTCCAGCTCGGCTACGTCCAGGTGGACGGAGGGTGGGGTACCACCGCGGTTCCCCGCGACCTGCGGACCGACGTGGAACCGGTGGCCGGTTCCAACGGGCACCAAGCACGCAAGCCGGACGACGGCATCGACGGTCCCGGTGCGTTGCGCTTGCAGCGGCTGCTGACGACCGCGATGACCAGGCTCGACGGCGGGCTCGCCGACCGCTGGGGCAAGCGGGCCGAAGACGCGTTCGGCGTCGTCGTCAGCCCGGCCGCCGACGGCGGTCACCTCCGCTGGCGTATCGATCCGGTGACCAGGACCTTGACCAGGGCCGCCGACGAGGACGAAGACGACGGGACCGAATGGGACGTCCTCGGCTCGGACCGGGCCTGGGAGGCCGTGCTGAGCGGCAGCCTGAACATCGGGGTCGCGCTGCGCGCACAGGAATTAAGGTACTGCGACGCCGGAGAAGAGGACGTGCCGATCATCGCCGAGTCCCGCATCGACTTGCTCACCGATTTCCTCGGACTGGCCGCCTGGCCGGTCGCGAAATTCGCGAAAGGAGAGTTGCAGTGAGTCAAGATCCGCACGAGAAGACCGGCGCCGGCCGCCGGAAGTTCTTGCGCCAGATCGGTGCCACTGGTGCTGCCTTGAGTCAGCCCACTGCGGCGGAAGAAAGATCTCGTGCTGGCGCTCGTGCATCGGCGGGGACTTCGACTTCTGCAGTGCGGTCTGAACGGTCTCGCGCTCGGTTACCCGACCATAGTCCGATGAAGGGCCGATGATGAACGATGCTGGCTTTGCCGGAATCGCCGCGGCGATTCTCCTGGTCATGCGTTTGTTTATCGCCGGCACCTTCATCCGGGCCGGATTAGTAAAACTTGCCGACACCAAGGAGTTCCGGCTCGCGGTCGCGAACTATAAGATCCTGCCCGCCGGCTTGGTCACGGTGGCGGCGGTCACCGTTCCGGTGGTTGAAGTCATGGTCGGCCTGTGCCTCATGCTCGGTCTGCTTCCCGTGGTATTCGCATCCGTCTTGGCCGCCCTTCTGCTGTGCTTTCCCGCCGCCATTGGCATCAATCTGGCCCGTGGCCGCGGGCGCTAATTCGGTTCTCGCCGCCTGCGCCGCCGCGATCGCCATCGCACCTCCGGCGGGCCTGGAATTGCTGCGCGGCCCGGGATCGGCTGGGCCGTCGTCATCGTGGTTCAGTGGCTGGCCATCATCGCGCTGGCTGCCATCGTGCTCGGCGTCCTGCGGCAGGCGACGCCGCACCTGGAGCGGCTGGCCGACGCGGCTCGCAACGGCGGCGCCTGGATCAGGGCCCGGCGGTGGGCAGCAAGCTGCATCGTGCGGAACAAGCGGGGCCTGAACACGGTCGACCAGCTCAAGAACCTGGCCGGCTCGGTCGTCCTGCCCGCGATCGCCAGCTAGGCGGCGCCCCTGTCCGGCAACACAGCGCCCCGGCTCGCGAGCGGCCGGCGCCGCTGCAGGACGTCGGTCAATGCCGGAGGACTCCAGAAGCCGTCCGGGTGGTACACGTTCGTGCCCGGCGGCACGATCTGATCGATCCGGTCCAGGATCTCATCGGTCAGCGTCAGGTCGGCGCCGCCGAGCGTGTCCCGCAGCTGATCCATGGTGCGCGGGCCGATGATCACCGAGGTCACAGCCGGATGCGCGACTGGGAACGCCATCGCCAGTTGCGGCAGCGTGCACCCGACCTCGCCCGCCAGCGCGGCCAGCCGTTCCACCGCGTCGTACTTGGCCGCGTTGCGCGCCAGGGCCGGATCGAACCGCTCGGGCGCAAGCGCCGGACGGCCAGAGGACAGATCGACCGGCCGGCCCTTGCGGTACCGCCCGGACAGGAATCCCCAGGCCAGCGGCGACCAGGTCAGCACTCCCATCCCGAGCCCCCGGCAGGTCGGCAGCACCGAGTACTCGATCCCCCGCAGGAGCAGCGAATACGGCGGCTGCTCGGACCGCAAGCGCATCAGCCCGTGCCGCTCCGCCGCCCAGGCCGCCGCCACGATCCGCTCGGCCGGAAACGTCGAGCACCCGAACGCGCGGATCTTGCCGGCCTGCACCAGGCCGGTGAGCACCGAGAGCGTCTCCTCGATGTCGGTGCCGGGGTCGGGGCGGTGGACCTGGTACAGGTCGATCCAGTCCGTCCGCAGCCGCCCCAGGCTCTCCTCGACGGCCCGGGTGATCCAGCGGCGGGAGTTACCGCTGCGATTGCGTCCGGCGCCCATCGGGAAATGCACCTTGGTGCCGGCCGATCCGAACATCATCGTGCCCAGGCAGTAGGCGCTGACCTCGATGCCGGTGCCGCCCAGGATTCGGTAGCTCATCGTCATGCCACCGGACGCTAGGTCCTAGAGTCCGCTCTAGGTCAAGCTCGTAACCTGGGACCATGTCCGGATACCTGACCATCGGGCAAGCCGCCCAGCGCACCGGGCTCAGCGTCCACGCCCTGCGCTTCTACGAGCGGGAACGCCTCTTCGCCAGCCCTGTCACCCGAACCTCCGACGGCCACCGCGCCTACACCGAAGACGACCTGGAGTGGCTTGACCTGTGCATCAAGCTCCGTTCCTCGGGCATGCCGCTGGCCGCTATCCGCCGCTACGCCGAACTGGTCAATGAGGGACCTGGCAACGAGCAGCACCGGCTCACGGTCCTGCGCGAGCACCAGCAGCGCCTGGCCGACCAGATCGGCGCGCTCACCGCCTGCCTGGAGATGATCAACTTCAAGGTCCAGATCTACCAGGACAGCCTGGAGGCGGGCACCGCCGATCCGATCTGGGCTCCCGGTCAACCCGTCTAGCCGCAATTCTTGGGCATAAATATTGCGCGGGCTCTCTGCCCGCTATCCAGAGGCCAGTCCAGCCCTGGGTCAGTCCAGAGCGGCGGCCGGCTCGGCGAAAGCCGTCGCGACGATCTCGGGCTCCGGCTCACGGTCGGCGACCTGGGCCCGCTCGGCGTCGGCCAGCAGGCCGTGCGCCGTGGCCAGGATCCCGATCCCCGCTACGACGACGGCCGCGCCGATAAAGAACGGCACATGAATGTTCAGCGCGATTACCAGCCGGCCGGCCGCATACGGCGCCAGCCCGCCGCCGATGAACCGGACGAAGCTGTAGGCGGCCGAGGCGACCGGGCGCTCGGCCGAGGAGACGGTCATCACGGCCTGCGTGGTGATCGTGTTGTTGACGCCGATGACGATCCCGGACGCGATGACCGCGGGAATCAGCACCGAGTTGTCGGTCGTCCAGATCGCGATGATCACCACGATCACGGCGAACGCGGCGAGGTTGCCGTACATGGTCCTGGCCAGGCCGAACCGTGCCTGAAGCCGGGGAGCGCCGAAGACCGCGAACAGCGCGACCAGGATGCCCCAGCCGGTGAAGACCAGCCCGAGCCTGATCGGGGACAGGCCCATCGGGAACGGCGCGTAGCCGAGGACGGTGAAGAAGCCCCAGTTGTAACACAGCGCGGTCAGCGAGAGCGTCAGCAGGCCGCGGTGCCGCAGGGCCCGCAGGGGCGCGGAGAAGCCGGTCTTGTGCGGTGGCGGCGGAGTCTTCTGGACAGCCGCGATGGTGGCGATCAGCGCGATGGCCATGAGCGCCGACACGCCGTAGAACGGGCCGCGCCAGCTGATGTTGCCGAGCAAGCCGCCGAGTAGCGGGCCCGCCGCGATCCCCACCCCCAGCGCGGTCTCGTACAGCACGATCGCGCCGGCGAAGCCGCCGCTGGCCGAGGCGACGATCACCGCCAGCGAGGTCGCGATGAACAGCGCATTGCCGACGCCCCAGCCGGCCCGGAATCCGATGATGCCGCCGATGGAGGGCGACGCGCCGGCCAGGGCGCTCGACACGACGATCAGCACCAGCCCGGCGATCAGCGTCTTCTTGGCTCCCAGCCGGCTCGAGACCCAGTTCGTGATCAGCATCGCGACGGCAGTGACCACCAGGTAACTGGTGAACAGCAGCGTCACCTCGCTCGGCGACGCCTTCAGCTGATGCGAGATGGCCGGCAGGATCGGGTCAACCAGGCCGATCCCCATGAAGGAGACCACGCAGGCGAAGGCCACCGCGAAGACGGCCTTCGGCTGCTTGAACGGATTGACGACCCCGGGGTGACTCATGGAAATATTTATATCACATGCCTATGTATCTGCCGGACGGCCTACACTGGCGCGGTGCAGCTGAGCCTCGCGACGATCGTGGTGCAGGACTATGACCAGGCGATCGGCTTCTTCACCGGCGCCCTCGGCTTCGACCTGGTCGAAGACTCGCCGGCTACGACCAACGACGGGCGGGCCAAGCGGTGGGTGGTGGTCAGGCCGCCGGGCGCCGAGACCGGCCTGCTGCTGGCTCAGGCCGACGGTGCCGAGCAGGTCGCCAGCATCGGGAACCAAACCGGCGGAAGGGTAGCTTTCTTCCTGAAGGTCGAGAATTTTGACGTTGCCTACGCGCGCCTTCTGGCGGCGGGCGCGACCTTTGTGACCTCGCCGCGCGACGAGCCGTACGGACGGGTCGCCGTCTTTCTCGACATCGCCGGCAACAAATGGGACCTCGTCGGCGGACGCTAGATCAGCTTGCCCGTGATCAGCTTGCCGGGCCTGGGCGGCGAGTCTTGGGCAAGGACGCGACGACAAGGTCATAGGAGTCTTTGATCAGGTCGGTCACCATCGCGTCGGGTAGCGAGCCGTCGATGGTGACGGTGTTCCAGTGCCGCTTGTTCAGGTGGTAGCCGGGCGTGATCGCCGGATAGGTGGCTCGCAAGTGCACGGCCAGCTCGGGATCGCACTTCACGCCCACGTGCAGCGGCACGGTATCGAGGGAGCTCAGCGCGAACATCTTGCCGCCGACCTTGAACACCGAAACCTCGTCGTTGAACGGAAACTCCTCGACCGCGGCCGGCAGGGTCAGGCACAGCTCCTTCAGCTCGCTGGCGTTCATGGTCAGTCGGCCGCCTTCAGGGTCGCGGTTCCTCGGGTGAGCGCGGCGACGTGCGCGGCGAAGCCCGGGTAGCTGGTCGCGACCGAGTCCCAGGTCCTGATCATGGTGGAGCCGGATACCGCCAGGCCGCAGACGCACGCGGCCATCGCCAGCCGGTGGTCGCCGTGAGCGTCCACGACGGCGTCGCCGCGCGGCCGGCCGCCCCGGATGATCATGCCGTCGGGAGTCGGCGTCGCCGCGACGCCGAAGGCGTTGAGCATGGCGACCGTCGAAGCGATCCGGTCGCTCTCCTTGACCCGCAATTCGGCCGCGCCGCTGATGACCGTGGTGCCCTCGGCGAAGGCGGCGGCGATCGCGATAGCGGGCACCTCGTCGATCATGGACGGAATGTCCTGCGGTCCGATGCTGATCCCGCGCAGCGCGCTGGTGGACGCGCGCACGGTTCCGTCGGCCGGGCTGACCTCGAGGTTGCCGCCCATCCGGCGCAGCACGTCAGCGAACCCGGCCCGGCCGTAGCCGAGGTAGACCCCTTCGACAGTGACCTGGCTGTCCGGGCATACCAGGCCGGCGACAGTCCAGAACGCCGCCTGCGAGGGATCGCCGGGCACCACGACCTTGGCGGCGGAGAGCTGAACCGGCGGCCGCACCGTCACCGAAGATCCTTCGACGACAACGTCGTAGCCGAACTCGGCCAGCAGTTCCTCGGTGTGCCGGCGGGTCGGGACCGACTCGCGGACGGTGGTCGGTCCGTTCGCGAACAGGCCCGCGAGCATGACGGCCGATTTCACCTGCGCGCTGACGACCGGCGGGGAGTAGTCGATGCCGGTCAGGCCGCCGCCGCGGATCGCGAGAGGGGCCAGGCGCCCGCCGGCGCGGCCGTCGATCCTGGCACCCATCGACCGAAGCGGTGCGACGATCCGGTCCATCGGACGGGTGACCAGCGACTGATCGCCGGTCAGCACGCTGAGCGCGTCCTGCCCGGCGCAGACGCCGGCGATCAGCCGGATGCCCGTGCCTGAATTGCCCAGGTCAAGCGGGGCGGCCGGCTCGCAGAGGGTGCCGCCGGTGATGGCGAGCGCGGTTCCCGTGCTGGCCGTTCCGGCGGGGATCTCCTCGACCTCGGCGCCGAGTAGCCCGATGGCCTGCCGGGTCCGCCGGACATCGTCGCCGAGCGACAGGCCGCTGGCATAGGTGGTACCGGACGCGATCGCGGCGAGCAGCAGGACGCGATGCGAGATCGACTTATCGCCGGGGACCGAGAGCGTCCCGGTCAGGGCCGCCGGGCCGGTCAGCCTCACCGTTTTCGCCGTATCGATCGCATCCGTTGCCATGCGCTCAGTATCTCGCGGATCAGGCGACCGCGGTCTGCGGGTCGTGTTCGCGCAGGCGGATCAGCGCGGCCCGCCTGGTCCCCTCGTCGTCGACCTTGTGGGCCTGTTCGGCGGCGTAGTCCTTCAGCAGGCCGGCCAGCGCCTGGGCTGGATCGACCGGTTCCTGGCAG
>DATNFM010000030.1:0-4859 GCA_035606435.1 Streptosporangiaceae bacterium
AGATCAAGAAGGTAGTGGCAGCGGGCAGCCGGGATAGGCGAGGATGGCATCGGCGGGCGGGTCCCTCGAGGCAGGCGACGTTAGCGTGAGAACTTCCATCGTTCCGCCCGGGCCCTGCCCGCCGTCCGCAGACACGCCGGACACATCACCCGCTGCTACGAAACAGCAGCTCACAGCCTCATTTCACGACTTTGCCGTGTCCCTGCCTGAAAAGCGAAGGTCGGCGTGCAATTAGCTAGGGTCATGAGCGGCCAACCACGGCTATTACCGGTCTCCAAACTCGGCTGCTCAGCGGATTCATCGGCCATGATCTGTCCAATTCCCAAGCTGATAGTGCGGATTCGATTCCCGTCACCCGCTCCAAGTGAGATAGTCCAGGTCAGGGCTCTGACCTTGAGAGCAGCGCGAATCTGCGGGATCTATCGAGGGCCATCAACCGCCGGTGTGGTCAGCTCCAGCTCACACGGCATGTGTCTGGCTCAGCTCCGTGTAAGGAACAGCACTTGGGCCGATTGGATCTTGGCAGTACCACTGAGTAGCGCGGCAAGGGCGGTTGTGACTGCGGAAGGGAAGCCGCGGTTCTGCGGAAAAGTCTTAGTCGATACGAGGATCAAGCCCGCGTGGGACTGGCCGGCGGCACGATAGCGGGCGTCCAACGGGACGAAGTCCTTGATGTTGGCGGTGACCAGCGTCCGTCCCTCAGCGGTCGCGTACGCGAGGATCTGGTCGTCGGGGAGCCCCACCAGGGCCGGATCGGCAACGACGGAGATGACGTCGTATCCCTTGGTCCGGAGTTGCTGGGCGATGTCGTCAGTAAACATCTCATCCAGCAATAGCGGCTGGCTCATGGATTACCCGGCCAGAAGCTGGCGCTCACGCAACCAGGCTTGCTCGGCGGCCTCCTCCGCCACCTCGGCAGCGGCGATCTCCGCGTCAACTTCGCCTGGGTAGGCGGCCCAGTAGCGGACCGCCGTGGTCAGCAGGCGCAGCGCTATCCCGGTGTTATCGCTGACCAGGTTCAGGAGAGCATCGCTGTCCAGTCCCGGTTCGGTTGTATGAGCCGACTTGACGGCGCGGATAACCTCCCAGACGTCCGGACCTCCGGCCAGGGCCGCGCGACGTCCGGTAGGGCCGGACCGGAAGATGACGCCAGGATGCTCGGCCATCCGCATGGCCTCGTCGACGAGCCGGTTTGCGGCGGAGGACAACGACATGCCAGGATTCGCCGCGACGAAGGAGGCGAGCCGCTCTGCCACCGGTGGATCAAACCTGACGGGTGTGGCCGCACGCTTACTCATGACTACATTGTAGTCGATATGAGTCACGCTACCAATCAAGCATGCTTCCCGGCTCAACCACGGTCAGCTACGTCACCACGTCGACCATAAGCGGGTCATTCACGCTGGTAACGGGCGCTCTCACGGTCACTCGCGGACACCCGGCCCCGCAGGTCAGGCCACGTGACAGGCCTGGCCGGCACTGATTCCCAAGCCGGTAGTGCGGGTTCGATCCCGTCACCCGGCCCACGCTAAAAGCGCAGGCCAGAAGGCCCATCGTGAGGTCTGGCCTGACCAGTCGGGGGGGCCGTCAGATATCGTCCGGGCCATTAGCCAGCGAAGACCAGGACACCGCGGCCCGCCTTCGTCGTCGCCGCGCTTCCGTCCAGTCCCCGAGCAGGAGCGAGCCTTACCACCGAGGCCGTGCTGGACCATGTCACCGATCTTCCGAGCTGGTCATCTGACGGACGCCGGGTATGAATCCTGCACGGCACCATGTTCTTAACAGTGACGACACCAACACCGGTGAGGAGCGCGGTATGAACGAGATCACGGCTACCGGCGAGCCCACCACCGAGCTCGAACGGCTGATCGCCGAACTATCGGCATCTGGACTGCTCGTCTTCGTCTTCGGCACCGGCCGGGTGACCGCACACCTCACCGGAGCGACCAGGCCGCTGTTCCGCGGGCCGACCGACCGGCGGTGGTGGCACGTGGAGCTCGGCGACGACGCAGCGAGCTGGATCATGGACGTGAGGGTCGATGAGATCACAGGCGTCCGGTTCGTGCGTGAGCCCTATCCGTTCCCGTCGTTCCCCGGGCGGGAATCCCTGACGGTGCAGTTCCTGGGGCCCGGCGGGGACACGGTACTCAACTGCTACGTGCACGAGCTGTATGACGGCCAGCGGATGCGTCCGGAGAAGCTGGCGGCCTGGCGGACACTGCGCGAGCGTTACGGCAACCGCGACGAGTCCAAAGTCGCTCGAGGCACTCTCTTGGCTTCCGCTGCCTGAACCTGTTGTTGGCCTGGGATGAACTGACAGTAACGGTGACAACAACAGGAGGTTTCGCACTAGTCAGCCTGCCTCGATGCTGAGGTCTCTAATGCCAAGCTGCCCAGCCGGCTAGCGTTCTCTCTCCTCTCCCCCCGGCGGTGCGACAGCCGAAGCATGTCCTTCGCGCCTGGCGTCCTCGCGGGACGGGTGTTCTCGCCTGGCACGCCACCTAGACCACCCGGCCCGGAAACCCAGGCCCACGGCGACGGCCACGAGCACGCCGAGCACCGCCTTCGCGCCGGCGTCTCCGATGCGCTTGGCGATCTCCTCGCCGAAGATGTATGACAGCCCTTCGTACAGGGCGATGAAGAAGGAACCGGAAACCAGCGCGCCCAGCGCGAACACGACCAGCCGCACCCGGAAGATCCCGGACACGTAGGCGGGCAGTGTCACCGACGCCGTGAAGGTGTGACGGCCGAAGGCCGCATCGCCCTTGGCGAGCAGCTTCCGGCGACGGTCCTGCAGTCGGCCCGGATGGTCGAGGAGTGCGCGCCCGCCGCGCAGGCCGACCGCGTACCCAGCCAGCGAACCGAGCATCCAGCCCGCGAGGGACGTCACGACCACGACGCCGATATTGAGCCGGCCCTCGCCCGCCAGCGTGCCCGCCGCGATCATCGCGGCGTCACCCGGGCCCGGGATCCCTGCTCCTGTGCTGACCACCAGCACGAAGAAGATGATGTACTCGGCCAGCTCCATGGTTACCTCGTGGGGGTTCCGGCACGCTTCCCAGCGGGTCCTCACCAGCCTCCGAAGTGAAAGAGGCAGCGACCTTTTCCTCCGGCCGGCGCACCTCCATCCCGGCGAGCCAGATCAGCATGATCTTATCGGTCTGGGGTCAGCGGCAGCTGGACCGTCGAGCGGGCCACAGACGGTAGCGGAGGACCACGTTGATCTTCACTGCCGGGTTGCACTTCACCGCCGTGCGCCGCTGTCGCGGGGGGACCGGTCGGGCATGCTGGTCCAGCCTGAACGATCCGGACGGCCAGCCCCCGGGCTACTACAGCGCATGACACTCGCACGATGCCCGGCCACATGGGATGTGCCCGGCCTGAAGGCAGACGCGCCGACACAGCTGCGGGCGCCGCCATGGGTAGGGATCTCTCACAGATCTCACGGACTGACCGGACGATGCGGGACCATGGCGTCTATGTCCGGACACCGGGCAGGACGCTGACGTGCTTGTTCGGATTCCGGCGCACTGGCTGGACGGGCGGTACTTATCTACGAATCAAAACCCGAATCTGACGGGACGGCCGGGCGCTAAGTGACCGGTAGTCAGGTGGATCACGCCGACGTCGGACAGCCCGTTGAGCACCAGTTGCACCCCGAGCGCTGCGAGCAGGAAACCGAATACCTTCTCGGTGACCAGCATCCGGCTCGCGTCCAGCTTGCTGCTGACCTGTACTGCCCAGCGGAAGACGGCGATGTCGAACGCCAGCACCGCGACAAGCACGCCGACACCGACAGCGAGCACGGCGATCGAGCTGGCCTCTGCCGACAAGGTGACGAGGACGACGATCCCGGCCGGGTTGAGCAGGTAGGGCACGGCCAGCGGGTAGACGGCGACCTGCATCGGGTCCCGGCCTTCGACGGGATGGTCACCACCGTTTCCGTTCTGATGGCCGAGCACCATGGCGACTGCGATGACCAGCAGGATGATGCCGCTAGCGACGCCCAGCGCGCCCGGCGAGAAATGCAGCAGCCTGGTCAGCAGGCCTCCGAGGACCAGCAGGAGCACCGCGACAATGGCGGCGGTGGTCAGCATCTTGCGCAAGACCCGGCGCTTGACTGCCTCCGGCATGGCCGCGGTTGCCTCCAGGAACGGCACCAGCGCGATCTTAGGACCGATCCCGATCAGCAACAGCAGGAACGTATCGATGACGAATGCAGCGTCCAGCGATTCGAGGTCCTTCATCGAGCTCCGTCCAGCATGGTTGGAGGCCCGTACCGGGCCATTGACAATCCTCGCTGCGCGGGAAATGTGTGAGATGCACCTTAGCGGTTGATCGACCCTACGAGCCTTACCGCAGGCCATAGACCAAAGACCGGCCTGAGCCATGGCGGTCTGAAAAACCGTCGGCTCTGTTGACAGGCGAAACCCAAAACCGGTCTGGCGGTCAAGGTGTGCCCGCTACATGTGCGGCGTACAGCGCAAACGTGCACCGGGCCTTCCGATCAGGAAGCTGATCGCCCTACTGGGCGACGCCGGGCGGACGTGCCGCCCACACGGCGTCGGGTTCGGGGGTCGACTGCGCGCGCTCGGGCCGGAGGCGACGGGAAAGCACCAGGGCGCATGCGGTGGCCGCGATGAACACGAGCAGGGTGAGCACGTAGTAGTTGCCGACGATCAAATCCAGCCCACGCCAGGTGAACTCGACTGTCGCCCGGTTACCGCGGTTCGGCGCGAGAAGCAGCAACCCGCGCGGCAGCAGCTGGGCATTAGGGTCGTAGCCGCCCTGGTTGCCAATGGGCAAGGGCCACCAGCCAAACAAGCCCACCACCAGCGCGGCGGAGAGGATCCGGTAGC
>DATNFM010000031.1:0-4269 GCA_035606435.1 Streptosporangiaceae bacterium
CACCTGCTCGGCGAGGGCGGCACGCACGCCTGGGTGGAAGTTATCGTCGCAGACGCCAACGCCGCGCGCGCCGTAGCGCTCGACCCCTGCAACGGCTGCCGCGTCGGCGCGAATTACCTGACCGTCGCCACCGGGCGTGACTACACCGACGTAGCCCCGACCTCCGGCACTTACCGAGGCACCGCCCGCGGCAACCTGACCGCCACCAAGCAGGTTGACATCGCGCTGCCCTGACCTTCCCCGGCCTACAACCACGGCCGCCAGCAAGTGCCAGCCACTGGCCCGGCTATTTCGCTGGAGTGCGGACGACAACCACGGGACACGGCCCGTTGCGGACGCAGTACTCGGCTACCGAACCGAGGAGCATGCCGGGATAGGCCGCGCGTCCTCGTGCGCCGACGACCAGCAAGCTGGCGTCGGCGGCCTGGGACAGCAAGGCCGGCCCGCCGGGTCCCTCGATCACACGGTCGCCGACCGGCACCTCGGGGAAGTCCGCGCGGACCTCGGCGACTACTTCCTCCAGCGTGCGCCGGGTGTCGGCCTCAAGGTCAATGCCGGGCGGTATCCGGGTGATGTAGTTCGGCCACCGCCAGCTGGACACCGCCCTCAGTTCCGCGCCGGCCAGCTTGGCGTACTCGGCGGCCCAGCGCACGGCATCCCGGCTGCCCGTCGACCCGTCCACCCCGACGACGACCACGGGCCTGCCCGGCGCCGTCACTGGCCGGTCCCGGTCGCGTCCGGCTGCGGCGGGTCACGCCGGAGCGGCCTGAGCCGCCACCACGTGGTGAAGAACACCCCGATGATGAGCATGCCGATGCCCATCCACAGGTTGATGTTGATGTGGCTGGCCTTGGCCAGTTCCTTCGATGAGGTGAAGAGCCCGGCCACGGTGAGCATGACCCCGTAGACGAGGAACAGCCCGCCGATCAGCACCCTCAGGTCGAAGAGCTTGGCTGCCGCCGACTGCGGGGCTTCAGCCCCGGTGTCTGGCGTCTCGGACATGACCGCCTCCTGGCTACACGAAGATGATGGACAGCACGAGGACGATGCCCAGGGCGACGCCGCCGAGCAGCTTGGGCGACTTCCACCAGACCGGCTTGGGCACGCTCGCCGGGTCGGGCGCATTCGGGTCGGGCACGCCCCAGACCAGGCCGGCGAGCTCGGACACCGGTTTCGGCTGGGTCACCAAACTGACCAGCACCGTGACCACGAGGTCGGCTACGAAGGCGGCGATGGCCCCGTAGAAGTTGACCATCTGCGCATTGATCGTGGCGTGGGTCGGGTCGTAGACCTGGTGCGGGTAGAAGTAGGCGATGTGATAGCCGGCAAAGTGCATGACGGCGGCGCCGATCGTCCCGGCGGCCAGCCCGGCGATCCCGGACCACGGCGTGGTGCGCTTCCAGAACATGGCCAGGATGAACGTGGCGAACAGCGGCGCGTTGAAGAACGAGAACAGCAACTGAATGTAGTTCATGATGTTGCTGTAGCCGGAGGCGATGAACGCCGTGCCGATCCCGATCAGGATGCCGACCACGGTCACCACCCGGCCGACATTCAGGTAGTACCGGTCCCGACGGCCTCGCCTGATATAGGTCTGCCAGATGTCGTAGGTGAAGACGGTGTTGAACGAGCTGACGTTGGCCGCCATGCCCGCCATGAACGCCGCCAGCAGGCCGGCCAGCGCCACGCCGAGCGCGCCGTTGGGCAGGAACCTGCCCATCAGCAGCGGGATGGCGTCGTTGTAGGAGGCTCCCTTGGGCGTGCCCAGTTTGGGGATGATGGCCAGCGCGACCAGGCCGGGAATGATGGTCAGGGCGGGAATGAAGATCTTCGGGTACGCCCCGATCAGCGGCGTCCGCTGGGCCGCGGATAGGTCCTTGGCCGACAGGGCGCGCTGGACCTCGGCGAAGTTCGTGGTCCAGTAGCCGAACGACAGGACGAAGCCGAGCCCGAAGACGATGCCGATACAGTCGCCCAGCGGGTTGGTCCAGTTCCCGGTTCCGACCCCGCCCCAGGTGGAGAAGGCGGCGGCACCCAGCTTGGTGTGATCGATCTTGGCCTGCAGGCCGCTCCACCCGCCGACGCTGTGCAGCCCGATGATGACCAGCGGGACCAGGCCGGCGATGATCACGAAGAACTGCAGCACCTCGTTGTAGATCGCCCCGGACAGGCCGCCCAGCGTAATGTAGGCCAGCACGAACAGCGCCGATATGGCGATCGACAGCCAGATCGGCCAGCCGATCAGCGCGTTGATGACGAGCGCCAGGGCGTACAGGTTCACACCGGCGATCAGCACCGCGGCCAGGGCGAACGTCAGGGCGTTGAACAGGTGGGTAGCCGGGTTGAACCGCCGCAGCAAGAACTCCGGCACGCTGCGGACCCGTGACCCGTAGTAGAACGGCATCATCACGACGCCGAGGAACACCATCGCCGGGACCGCGCCGATCCAGTAGAAATGCACGGTCGGCAGGCCGTACTGAGCGCCATTCGCGGCCATGCCCAGGATCTCGATGGCGCCGAGGTTGGCGGAGATGAAGGCCAGCCCGGTCACCCAGGCAGGCAGCGACCGGCCGGACAGCAGGAAGTCCTCACTCGTGGCGACCGCCCGGCGGGCCATCACCCCGATCGTCACGACCAGGCCGAAATAGATCGCCAGGATCAGGTAATCGAACGCGTTGACATGAAGCCTGAGCAAGCCGCATCACCTCCGCGTGAGCGGTCAGTCCAGTACGGGCTGCCATGAACCGAGCGGCCGCCAGGAACCCAATAGGTCACGCCCGACTACCCACATCTGCCGCGGATAATGCCTCACCGACGCCCGGCTTTGACGGAGTCCGGTCAGCTCGGTGATGCGCTTGCCTTAGTGCACCGACCACACTCACGTGACCTTGACCGGGCGTACTGCCATGTCGCCGACAGAGCGTCCTGCGAACTTGCCATGGCAGCTGGACATCAGCTGAGGCCGCGGTGAGCGGCCCATAGCGCGCTGGCGCGGCTGGCAGCTCTGACGATCAGGGTGGCCAGTTCGGGCCTGTCGGGCACGGGGAACGAGACGTATGTGCCGCGGCCGCCGCCGGCCGGCCGGCCATAGGCTTTCGCCGCGAGGCGCCCGTCCGGCAGGAGCCTGACGTTGAGCGTGGTCAGCGTGAATTCCTCACCGCGCCGCGTACCGGTCCAGCGGAGTCCCTCCGGGATGGTGACGTTGATCGCCAGGGCGCTCACGTCGGGGGCGATGTCGCTGCTCATGGCCGCATGATCTCACGCGAGCCGGCACCAGTTATGTGGATGCATACCGCGCCAGCTTCGCCGCGATGCGCCAGGCGGTCATGATTCTGCTGATCCCGGGTTGGGAATGAATCGGGCGCCGGGGCGGCTGTCACTCGCGGTCGTGGTTTTGGCTGTGCTCGTGCCGGCCCGCGCTGATGGCCGGGGACGTATTAGCGCGCTTACCGGAGATCGACAGACGGCTCCCTTAACCTTGGGAAACCAGCGCGCGGGGACCGCATGAGCGAGGCGTAAGCCGTGGGCCGGAACGCAAGCTCGCGGCCGGTCCGTTACGACGATCGTCCGCTGTAACGGAGGCCGGGCTCGGCGTCAGTGCCGCGGCCGGACATGGTAGGTGACGTGAGGGTCAACGCCGCGCTGGATCGGTACCCGGCCGGGGGCGGCGCTCCGCAGCGCGGCCAGGGATGTAACCAGTGCGGGAGTGTATAGGTGCTTGACGAGCAAGGCGGTTGTTCATTGGCCGGGGACGATGACGTAGATGCCGGCGGTTTCGCCGAGCTGGGGCTGGCCCCCGGACTGTGCCGAGCGCTGTCTGGCCTCGGCTACGAGGAGCCGACGCCAATACAGCGAGCTGCCGTCCCGCCTCTGATCGCGGGCCGTGACCTGGTCGGGCAGGCCGCGACGGGGACGGGCAAGACGGCCGCCTTCGCGCTTCCCGTGCTCCAGCGGATCCTCGGCAGGAACGAACCGGCAGGGGTGCTCGCCCTGATCCTCGTGCCAACGCGCGAGCTCGCGATACAGGTCTCCGCGGCGATGCACAGCTACGGGCGCGACATGAGAGTGCGGGTGCTGCCGGTCTACGGCGGGCAGCCGATTGGCAGGCAGCTGCGAGCGCTTGACCGAGGCGTCGACATCGTGGTGGCGACGCCCGGGCGCGCGCTCGACCACATCACCAGGGGAACGCTGGACTTGAGCGGCCTTGAGGTCGTCGTGCTCGACGAGGCCGACGAGATGTTTGACATGGGCTTTGCCGAGGACATCGAG
>DATNFM010000032.1:0-11919 GCA_035606435.1 Streptosporangiaceae bacterium
TGCCCCCGCGCCGGACTCGGTCCGGCTGCTCGTGCTCGGGGATCGGTTCGCCTATAACCGCTCGATCCCGACCTTGATGTGGGAGCGGATCGCCCCGACGGCCGAGGAACTGGCGGCAGAGCGGATCGCCGAGTTCCAGGCGCAGTACGCAGGCCGCCGCCCGGCAGACCTGCTTGACGAGGCCTACCGGGCGGTCGAGCGGCTGTCCGGGCTCGACCCGGACTAGTCCGCTAGATGTGCCGCTTGTAGCTGCGCACCGACAGCGGCGCGAAGATCGCGATCACGACCAGCCCGGCCAGCAGCGTCAGGCCCACCTGGCTGGTGACCGTGGCGTGATTGGCCAGGTCCCTGGTGGCCGACACCAGGTGCGAGACCGGGTTGATGCGAACGAACCCGGCCAGCGGTCCCGGCAGCGTGCTGACCGGCACGAATGCGTTGGACAGGAACGTCAGCGGGAACAGGATCATCATCGAGAACCCCTGCACGCTGCGAGCGTTGCGTGCGATCGTGCCGATGAACGTGAAGATCCAGGCCATGGCCCAGCCGGTAAAGATCGCCAGCAGGATCGCCGCGGCCACGCCGAGCACACCGCCATGCGGCCGGTAGCCGATGACCATGCCCATCGCGAACGTCAGCGTGGCCGCGATCAGGTAGCGGACCAGGTCAGCGATCATCGGACCGGCCAGCGGTGCCAGCCGGGCGATCGGCAGCGACTTGAAGCGATCGAAGACGCCCTTGTCCAGGTCCTCGCGCAGCTGAACGCCGGTGGACATGCACGTGGTCAGCACCGTCTGGGCAACAATGCCGGGGATCATCAGCGGCAGGTAAGCCTGCACGTTGCCGGAGATCGCGCCGCCGAAGATATAGGCGAACATCGCGGTGAATAGCAGTGGCTGCAACGTCACGTCAAAGAACTGCTCAGGGTTGCGCCGCATCTTCTTCAGCGCTCGCCAGGCCATCGAGAGCGTCTGGCTGACGGTCTCGATGACGGTCACGTGCGGGCGGGCCCGTATCACCGCCTCGGCGGCGTCGACGGCCGGCGTCCTGGCGGCCCCCTGCCGAATCGTCTTCGTCTGGTCGATAGTCGTGGTGCTCATCTCACACTTCCAGGAGGGAGTCGTGGCGGTCGGTCTCGTTCTGCTGCTCCGCTTCGCCGGCGTCGTGACCGGTCAGGGCGAGGAACACCTCGTCGAGCGTCGGCTTGTCCACGCTCACCGAGGTGACTGCCAGGCCCGCCTGCCGCAGCCCGATGAGCACGTCGGCGGCGGCGTCGGCGACTTCGAGCGGTACGGTGAGCCGGCCGGACTCGGGGGTCAGGACCGGTTCCTTGCCGACGACGCGGCCGACGACCTGCCGGGCGAGGTCTCGATCGGCGCCGTCGGCGAGCTGGAGCTGCAGCGTCGAATCGCCGACCGAGGTCTTCAGCTCGTCGGGAGTTCCTTCGGCGACCTTGCGACCCAGGTCGATGACCGCGATCCGGTCGGCGAGCTGGTCGGCCTCATCCAGGTACTGGGTGGTCAGCATGATCGTGCAGCCGTCGGCGACCAGCCCCCGGATCGTGTCCCACATCTGACCGCGAGTTCGCGGGTCGAGCCCGGTGGTGGGCTCGTCCAGGAAGATCAGCGGCGGCCTGGTGATCAGGCTGGCCGCCAGGTCCAGGCGCCGGCGCATGCCGCCAGAGAACTGCGAGATCGGCTTGCTGGCCGCCTCTTCCAGGTCAAACTGGATCAGCAACTGCTTGCCGGTGGCGCGGGCCTGCGCCGAAGGCAGGCCCTGCAGCCGGCCGAACAGCCACAGGTTCTCCATCGCGGTCAGGTCCTCATCGACCGAGGCGTACTGCCCCGTCACGCCGATGAGCTGGCGAACCCGGTGCGGCTCCCGCGTCACGTCCACGCCGAACACCTGGGCCTGCCCGGAGTCGATCGGCAGCAGCGTCGCCAGCATTCGCAGCATCGTCGTCTTCCCGGCCCCGTTGGGACCGAGCACGCCGAAGATCTCGCCCTGGCGGACCTCCAGGTCAATGCCGTCCACGGCGCGCAGTTCGCCGAACGTCTTCACCAGCCCGCTGGCGTAAACACTGGGTGTAGTCGTCATAGTCGTGCCCCCTTCGCAGTGCTTGCCTATCTGGCTCGTTAGGTATCTGCGAAGACCGTAAGCGCCCCCGGTTTCGCCGCCCCTACAGCGCGGTTACACCGCCGGAACCGGCCAAACCCCCGCGTAACCGGAGCTGGCTACGCGGGGGTCGCCTGAAAATGAACCGGCAGGCGAACTTCGGACTAGGCGTACAGCGTGTCGAGGCCGACGAGGTGTACCAGGTTGTCGCGACGCGCCTGCGCTCTTAGATCTTCGTCGAAGCCCGTTCCGCTGTAGCAGGTCAGCTTGGTGGCACTGGTGTCGTATCCCTTCACCGCAAGCAGGTCGCGGGCGCGGCCGAGCCGCCTGACGTGGCCCGAGGTCATGACCTTGCCCCACTTCGCCTCTCCGAGGGACAACACCCGCCGCGGTTCGCCGGGAACTTCCGGTCCGAGAACAGCGACGTCCACCTGGATCTGGGTGCGGTTGGCGGGATCGGGCACCACTCCGGCGGCCACCATGCCGGGCCAGTCTCCGAATGCACCGTCCCCGGCATCCAACGCCCACTCGCGGCACAACGACTCGAAATGCGGGCCGACGACCCGAGAGAAGAATGTCGCCTGCCCGCTGCGCCACGCTCCGGCCGGGTCGCCGCGTTCCAGCCGGGTCCATTCCCGGCGCATTACAGCCTCGTAGAAGTTGATCAGAGGTTCCCGGATGTGGTACGTCGACCTACCCTTGCGGAAGGGGTCGGCCTCGTGAGAGATGAACTGGGCGTCTTCCAGCACGCTGAGCGGGTGGCCGATGTCCGGAGACTTCCGCCCAATGTGGTCCGCGATCCCGCCCCTCGTGTTCCGACCAGCCGCTAGGGCGCCAAGTACTGCATGGTAAAGCGCAGGGTCGCGGATTTCGCTCTCCTCGGCCAGTAGGTAGCGGGCCTCACGGAAGAGTGGCACCTGGGAGTTCAGCACAGCACGCAGCACCCACGAGTCAAAGTCAGCTAGGTCCGACGGCACGTCGCCTGCGACGAACTCGCGGCGGTAAGCGGGGGTGCCGCCGACGATGGAATGCACCAAGACGGCCAACTGCGCGTCAGTGATGGCCCAGAAGCTCGCGGCGTCCCGGTAGCCGAGAGGATGAATGATCAACTCCAAGCTGGCCCGCCCGCGTAGCGGAGCACTGCCGCTCAGCAATCGGCCCATCACTGACATGGCCGAACCGCACAGCAACAGCCGCGACCGACCTTGGCGTGCGATGCCGCGCGGCTCAAGCGCGCGTTGGATGAGCGACGGAAGTGACGGGCTCGCCTTGCTCAGGTACGGGAACTCGTCGATGACAATGAGCCCGTCGGGCACCGCCGTGAACAGCCGGTCCAGGGCCTCGTCCCAGTTCGCGAATACGTACCGACCACCGCCGGTCCAGTCGGCGAGAGCGCGTCCGAAGTTGGCCAACGCGTCGGTCTCGGTGTCCTCGGTCGCGGTATAGAAGAAGCCGTCGACCGCGCGCGCCGCAGCATCAAGCAGGTACGTCTTACCCTGGCGACGACGTCCGCTGACGATACCGAGTCGCACATCGGGATCGGGAGAAGCGACGAACCTCATCAAGCCATCCCACTCGCGGTCGCGGTCGAAGACATGCGGAGGCTTCCTAGGCACCCGAGGCAGCGAAGCGTTCATAGTTGAAGCATATACCTTAGGTCTATATACCTTAGTTCTTTACCTCAACTATCAGAACTGCCTGAGGTGGAGAGGGGCGCTGGCGTGGTGATCAGCTGGGACGGGAGTTCGGCGCCGGTTTCGGGCGGCGCCTCTCGTTACTGGCCCAATGCCGGTTCCGGTGATCAACTGGGCGGGCGAACGGCCTTACCTTGCGAGAGTTCGCCGGCTGGTTTGTTAATGAATAAAAGAGGTCTTGGACCTGCCCGGCGCCGGCGGATGGCGGCGTCGGCGTCGGGCCGGTCGACGGGGCGGTTAAGGGGCGAAGGGCTGGATGTCGCCTCGGCAGTGCGTGACCTTCGGTGCGCGGGCGAGCGGATGAAGCAGGTAGTTGAAGGTCGTGTTGTCGACGCAGGCCGAGGTGAGCAGGGCCGTGTGACCCCAGTTGTCGCTGGAGACCAGGCGGCTGCTGGGCAGGCGGCGGGCGACCTTCACGGCGTTGTCGTAGCTGGTGGCCGGGTCCCAGCGGCTGCCGATCACCAGGACCGGCGCGGAGGTGCGGTGGTCGAACGGGCCCTGGTAGGCGGACTCGTCGGACCGGGGCCAGGTACTGCGGGCGCACTGCACGCTGAGCCAGGCATACATCGCTCCGAAGTACCTGGCGCTGCGGTCGGCGGCTGCGGCGGCGGCCGGCCAGGAGGCGGCGTTCACGGCGTTCAGGGAGTCAGCGCACTGGACGCCTGACTGGGCTTCGAGGTGGTTGGCGGGGGTTGGCCCGGGCTGTAGTGCATCGTGGAACCGCAGCAGCGTCTTCACCAGAGCGGCGTGGTTGGAGCCGCCGCCTCCCGGTGCGGCGAGCTGAGCGAGGGCCGCCAATTCAGGGAAGAGTCCCTTGTAGCCGCTGGGGAAGTGCATCCAGTGTTCGGTGTCGGCGACCATGTCGGCGTAGCCAAACGTGGTCGGCTTGATGCCGGGCGCGGACAGGCGCAGCGGGTGCGCCTTGAGCTGGGCGGTCAGTCCGGCGTACCTTGCCGCGGTCTTGGTGCCTGGCGCCGCGAAGGGGCACTTGGACTGGCCGGCCTTCTGGCAGAGCTGGAGCAGTTCGCGCAGGACACGATAGCTGGCGGCAGCGGCGCCCATCCGGTCGAAGGCCGGAACCCGTGCGGTGGCCGGCGTGCCAACTATCGCCTGCGGGTCGACGATGCCGTCGATGACTATCGCGCGGACCCGGCCGGGGAACAGGTTCGCGTAGACCAGCCCGAGGTAGGAGCCGTAGGAGACGCCTAGGTAGGTCAGCTTCCGGTCGCCTACCGCACGGCGCAGGACGTCCATGTCGAGCGCGTCGTCGGTGGTGGACATCGCTCCTGCGGTTGGCTCGCCGGTGGTCGCGCAGGAACGGCCGAGCTCGGTGGCGGCCTGGATCCAGGACTGCTGCTGGGCCTTGGTGACCGGGAAACCGATCGCGGTGAACGGGGCCTCGGCGCGGGTTCGCTCCTTGCTGGTGGCGAAGCAGCGGATCGGGGTGCTGCCGCCGATGCCGCGCGGGTCGACACCCACGATGTCGAACCGGTTGAGGATGACGTTGGGCAGGGCCGGGGGTTCCGTGGCGGAGAAGGCGAAATCCCTGGCCGAGTCGCCGGGTCCGCCGGGGTTGACGAAGATCGTGCCCAGGCGGTGGCGGGGATCCTTGGCCTTGATGCGCAGCAGTGCCAGCCTGATCTTGGCTCCGGCCGGGTGGTTGTAGTTGAGCGGGAGTTCGGCGGTGGCGCACTGGGCGGTCTTGCGGCAGGTGGTCCAGTGCAGGGACGGGGCTGGTACGCGGTCGGCCAGGCGGGCTGCTTCCTTGACGGTCAGGCCGGGGGTTGCCTTTGCGGCCGGCGCGGCCGGGGTCGGCTTGGCCGCTGCTGCTGGCGCGGGCAGCGCGGCCGTTGCGGGCAGCGCGCTGGCGAGGCCAGTCAGGGCCAAGGTCGTGAGAGTCGCCGCGATTATCGATCGGGTTGCGGATGTCATGCCGACCATCGTTCGCTGGCGGCGGCCTCAGGTCACCGGAGCAGGCCGGACGGTTGATGGTGGGGCCAGCCATACCTTTGCGGCGGGGCGGGAGGCTGCTATCGCGCTGCGGCGGCCGTCGGTGACCACGACCTGCTGCGAGAAAGTCAGCTTCGGGGGCTTGAGCCGGCGCTAGACCGCGGCCGCCTGGCTCGGGGGTCACCTGGGCTCGGCGGAAGTGCGGGCCCTGCGGCTCCGTTTCGGGCGTAGCAGTCGTGGCGCGGTGCCTTGAGCGCCGAGCAGCAACAAAGTCGCTCTACTGTAGTAGCTTCCCCGGAAGGAACTACACTAACGGGACTTTGAGGTAGCCAGGACGACGACAACTTCCCGTTACTGTAGTCGCTTCCCGGGAAGCTACTACAGTAACGGGAAGTTGATGCTGTTACTCGCGAGTATGAAGGTGATTCCTGGCCGGAGCGGCGGGGTTTTGCGGGTGGCCTCCTTTTGGCGAAGACTTAGCCGCGGAGAATGGCCGGAAGGCGCCGCGGTTTACTCTTCGCGATCCAGAAAGCCTTCCCGGAAGTTCGGGCATTTAGGCCATCCGAGCATGATCGCGAAGACTTATCGGCGGCCCAACGGCAAACCCTTCGTGATCACGGCAGGACCTGCTGTGCAGATCCGGACCAGCAAGCCCGCCAGAGCCGTCCGACCGCCAGCGCTCTCAGGGCCCGGGGAGCACCAAGTTAGGCGCGCAGGTAGGTCAGGACGGCGAGCACCCGGCGGTGCTGGGAGTCGTCAGGCGGCAGGCCGAGCTTGGCGAACACATTGCCGATGTGCTTTTCCACCGCGCTCGCCGAGACCACCAGCCGCCCGGCGATCGCCGTATTGGAGTGACCCTCAGCCATCAGCCCCAGCAACTGCCGCTCGCGCGCGGTCAGTGCGGCCAGCGCGTGTTCGCGGCGCTGGCCGGCCAGCAACTGCGCCACGACCTGCGGGTCGAGAATCGTCGCGCCACCGGCCACCCGGCCCAGGGCATCCAGGAACTCCTCGACCTTGGCGACCCGGTCCTTCAGCAGGTAGCCGACCGCACCGGAGCCGTCGGAGAGCAGGTCGGCGGCGTAGGAGGACTCCACATACTGGCTGAGCACCAGCATCGGGGCGCCCGGCCACTGCGAGCGCGCGGTGATCGCGGCGCGCAGGCCCTCGTCCGTGTGAGTCGGCGGCATCCGCACGTCGACTACCGACACATCCGGGCGGTGCCTGAGCACGGCCTGCACCAGGGCAGGACCATCGCCGACGGCGGCCACCACCTGGTGACCGTCCTCGGCGAGCAGCCGGACCAAGCCCTCGCGCAACAGCACCGCGTCATCGGCCACGACCACCCGCAGCCGCCGGGCACCCGAGCCGGCGCCCGGATGACCGGCGCCCGGATGACCGGCGCCGGGGTGGCCGGCGCCTGGGTGACCGACGGCGGCGGGCGGGGTCAGCCGCACGGCAGTTCGGCGGTGATCATCGTCGGGCCGCCTTCGGGGCTGGTGACCGACAGCCGGCCTCCGAGGGCGTGCAGCCGATCGTCAAGGCCCCGGAGTCCATGCCCCTTAGCCAGCGCCGCGCCGCCCACTCCGTCGTCCCTCACCCACACCCGCAGGGCCGCCTTACCGTGACGCAGTCCGATCACGCACCCTCCGGCATGACTGTGCTTGGCCACGTTCGTCAGGGCCTCGGCGACCACGAAATACGCGGCTGTCTCGACGGCCGCGTCCGGCCGGCGGTGTACGGGACCGACGTCGAGTTCGACGGGAACGGCCGAGCGCGCGGCCAGGGAACCGAGCGCCTCGCCCAGGCCGCGGTCGACGAGAATCGGCGGGGCGATACCGCGCGACAGTGCTCGCAGTTCATCCAGCGCCTCCTGGGTCTGAACGAGCGCTTCGGCGAGCGCCTGTCGTACGGCCTCCGGCTTGCGGTCGAAGTTGTGCTGGGCCCGGCCCAGTTCCAGCGCCAGCCGGACCAGTCGCTGCTGGGGACCGTCGTGGATGTCGCGTTCGAGCCGCCGCAGCGCGGTCGCCTCGGCCGTCACCGCGGCGACGGTCTGCGCCCGGGCCGTGTCCCGCTCCTGCTCCAGTCCCCTGATCCGGCGGTGCAACGCGGACCCATCCGACAGCAGTGCCTGCCCCAGCCCGGCCTGGATGGCTACGCATACCCTGGTCGCCAGCGGCAACGTGGCGAGCATCAGCAGGCCAACCACGGTACCGAAGGTCAGTCGGCCGACCGTCGAGGTCAAGCCGAGGCTCAAGCCGATGTGGGAGTGAGCACTGCCCAGGTAGAGGGTCATGGGCCGCAACGACCCCGGAGATGCGATATGCCCCGTGAGCTGTTGCCTCAAGGTAGTCGTGGCTCCCGCGACGCCGATGAACCACCACAGGCCCGTGACCACTGCGGTGACCAGTGCGATCGGGACCGTGGTCGCCGCATGGACCACGTCGAGCCAAAGCTCAGGATCGGACATGGCGGCGGGCCTTCCCGATCGCATCGGCCGATCCGGGACCGCAGCCGCAGCCGTCCTCCCGTGCCCGCGCCACGAGCCCTTAGCTCCTGCGGCCGTGGCCCGCACCTTGGCGATCCGCCATAGCTCAAGGCCGGCGTACCAGCGCGCCGGTGCCAGCAGGCGGGCCACGACCGGCGCCGCGCCCGGCACCAGCGACACGACCATCCCGGCGCACAGGACCGCGGGCACAAGGATCAGGCCAGCCATCGCGATCACCGGAGCGGTGAACAGGTACAGCGATTCCACGATCGCGCGAAGCCCGATGCGGACGATGAAGCGGGCGCCTGACCGCCACCGACCCCGGACCGATCGGACGGCGAGTGGGTACGACTCGATCACCGGCCCAGCCTAGATCGCCTCTAACCCCGCACGAGCCACCTCCGAATGAGCCAAACTATAAGAACTTGGACACAGCCGGAAGCTTGAACCAAAAGCACGCAAGATCCGTTTGCTTCCAAAGGGGGGCCCTAAGTGGCACACGGGGAGTGACATGCAAGTACGTCTGCTAGGGCCGATCGATGTTGTTGTACACGGGGAGCCGCGCCAGATTCACGGCCTGCGGCGCAAGGCGGTCCTCGCCGTGCTGGCGCTGCACTGCGGCCAGGTCGTCAGCACCGACCATCTGGTGGACGCGGTCTGGGGCGACGCCGCGCCACTGACCTCGCTGAACGCGCTGCAAAGCCACGTGTCCTACCTGCGAGGCATCCTCGGCAGCAAGAACGCGATCCTCACCCGATCGCCCGGTTACCTGCTCGACCTCCCCGGTGACGCCACCGACGTGCAGCTGGCCGAACGGCTGCTGAGGGAAGGCACCCAGTCCGTTAATCCGGCTGCCGCGGTCCGGTACCTGCAACAGGGCCTGGCGCTATGGCGAGGTGAACCGTTGGGCGAACTCGCTGAGCTGCCCCGGCTTCCAGGCCGGGCGGAGCGTCTTGACCTGCTCAAGTTGCAGCTCAGGCAGGCCGAGTCGGAGGCCAGGCTTGCGACCGGAGAGCACGCGCAACTCGTGCCGGAACTCGAGCAGATGCTGGTCGAGTGCCCGCTCGACGAACGCGTCCACGGGCTGCTCATGCTGGCGCTGTACCGAAGCGGCCGGCAGGCGGATGCGCTGGCTGCCTATCGAAGGTTGCGCCAGGCGCTCGATGACGATCTGGGCATCGAGCCCAGCCAGTTCCTGCGTGACCTGCACACGGCCATCCTCAATCAGGATCCGGACCTGAATTCCTCCTCCCCCCGATCGCTGGTATCACTTCCCGGAAGGTCGCCTGCCGGCCTGGCGCCGGTCCCGTCGGTACTGCCGGTCCCGGCCCAGCTCCCGTCGGCGATACCCGGCTTCACCGGCCGCGACGCCGAGTTGGCCCGCCTCGATGCCCTGATTCCCCCGGAGGCGCCGGCCACCCAGGACGACCAGCCCGGCCTGGACGCCCAGGCCGACCGGGTCGCCGACGGCGGGGTGGCACTGGCCGCGGTCTCAGGCACCGCCGGCGTCGGGAAGAGCGCCCTGGCCGTGTACTGGGCGCATCGCGCGGCCGCTCATTTCCCCGACGGACAGCTGTACGTGAACCTGCGCGGTTTCGATCCGGCCGTCGCCGCCATGGATCCAAGTCAGGCGCTGCGCGGCTTCCTTGACGCTCTCGGCATGCCGGCCAACCGGATCCCCGAGGACCTCGGAGCGCAAAGCGCGCTCTTCCGCAGCCTCGCGTCCGACAAGCGGATCTTGATCGTGCTGGACAACGCCCGCGACGCCGATCAGGTCCGGCCGCTGCTGCCCGCCTCGCTCGGCTGCGTGACGATCGTGACCAGCCGCGATCAGCTCGTCGGCCTGGTCGCCACCGATGGCGCTATCGCGCTGGCGCTTGACCTGCTCTCCGCCGCCGACGCCAGGCAACTCCTGATCAGGCGACTGGGTCCAGGTCCGGTGGTGGCCGAACCCGAAGCGGTCGACCAGATCATCACCGCCTGCGCCCGGCTGCCGCTCGCGCTGGCAATCGCCGCCTCCCGAGCGGCGGCGCGTCCGAACTTTCCGCTGACGGCCATCGTGACTGAGCTGCGCGAGGCCACCAGCGAACTCGACCCGTTCGACGGCGGCGACCGCGTCACCGACGTCCGGGCGGTGTTCTCCTGGTCCTACCGCGCGCTCGGCGAACCGGCCGCCCAGCTGTTCCGGCTGCTCGGCCTGCGCCCCGGATCGGAGATCGGGCTCGCCGCGGCGGCCAGCCTGGCGGCCATTCCGGTGGGTCAGGCCCGCTCCCAGCTGACCGAGCTCACCCGCGCGCATCTGCTCACCGAGCACGCTCCCGGCCGGTATTCCTTCCACGACCTGCTCTGCGCCTATGCCCGCGAGCTGACCCAGGCCCACGACGACCAGGCCACTCGGGACGCGGCGACCGACCGGGTGCTCGCCTACTACCTGCACACCGCGCACCACTCAGCGAAGCTGATGGAGCCTTTCCACTACCCGATTACGCTGGGTCCCCCGCCGGAGGGGGTCGTTGCCGGCAAGCCGACCACCGCCGAAGAGGCGATGACCTGGTTCTCGGGCGAGCACAATGCGCTCGTGGCGGCCGTCAAGCTCTCGTCCCGCGGCGGGCCGAGCACCCGCGCCTGGCAGCTGGCGTGGACGCTGAGTACCTACCTGCTGCGCCGCGGGCTCTGGAGCGACCAGGCCCAGATTTGCCAGCGGGCGCTGAGTGCCGCCCGCCGGGCCGGTGACCAGATCGGCGAGGCTCAGTGCCTGCAACGGCTGGCCGTCGGCTACGCCAAATCCGGCCGGATCACGCTGAGCAAGCCACTGCTCGCCGAGGCCGTGCGGTTGTTCGAGGTGATCGGGGATCTGCCGAGCCAGGCGAGCAGCCACCGCGTCCTGGCCTGGATCGCCGACCGGCAGGAATTCTCCGAGGAGATGCTCAGCCACGCCGAGCGCTGCTACGAGCTGTACCTGAAGGCGGGCCACCAGAGCGGGCAGGCGATCGCCCTGCAGGACATCGGTCACGCGCACGCCCAGCTCGGCAACTACGACCTGGCGATCTCCTATTGCGAACGAGCCCTGGTCGTGATGCGGCGAGTTGGCGAGCTGGCCTGGGAGGGCGCCGTCTGGGACAGCCTGGGCTACACCCATCACCAGCGCGGCGACTACCGCAAGGCCATCACCTGCTATGAGCGCGCGGTCGATCTCGCGCAGCATCTCGGTGATCGCTTCAACGAGGCCGATTCCCGCAACAGCATCGGCGACGTGCACCACAGCGCGGGCCAGATGCTCGCGGCCCGCAAGGCGTGGGACACGGCCCTGCGGATCTTCGACGAGATCGAACATCCCGACCGGCACCGGGTCAGGGCCAAGCTGCAGACACCAGTCCAGCAGTCGGCCTGACCCCGGCCGCCGGCCTGACGCCGAAGCGCCGATGACGTCGGCCCAGTGGGCTTCGAGCTCGGCGTCGATCTGCTCGACCGCCGCCAGGAGGTCGCGGCCGCGCCCGGTAAGAGTCACCGGGCGCTGCCGCAGCGGCTCGTCGCCGGCGTCGGCCAGTTCGAAGTCGACGCCGGCGGGAACGACGATGGCATCACCGGCGCCAGCTTCGCCCGCGTCGCCCGCGATCCGCACCGACGCCCGGCCCTCCAGCACGCCGAACACCTCCTGCCTGGTCCGCGAGTGCGGCG
>DATNFM010000033.1:0-23008 GCA_035606435.1 Streptosporangiaceae bacterium
GCGAGGCCATCGGGGTCGTCGGTCCGCTAGTGATCCCCGGCCGCACCTCCTGCCTGCACTGCCTAGACCAGCAGCGAGCGAGCTACGACCCCGCCTGGCCGCTGATCTTGGCCCAGGTACTGAGCCGGCGGCCGGAACCCACTGCGTGCGATGCCGTGCTCGCCGCCTCGGTAGCCGCACAGACCGCGGCGCAGGCGCTGGCGGCCATCGACAAGGCGCCGGTGGCGAGCGCGGCGGTCAACGGCACCCTCGAGCTGGTGCTGCCCGACTGGCGCTGGCGACGCCGAACCTGGCGCCCGCACCCTTCCTGCTCCTGCGCCACCCGGGCCGACTGGTAACCCGCCCGGCCCGCGCCCGACACCCGCCGACACCCGCCCGGCCCGCGCACAGACCGGCTGGAACAACACAGCCCGGTAACGACACAAGCCCGTAATCAAGCTCACTCCCCGTCGGTGTGTCACTCACATCGGGTGGTAACCGACAATAGAGATCATGAACGACTTGCCTCGGCGCGCGGTGACCAGGACGGTGAAGCTTGCTGCGCTCCCGGCCGGGCTTGCGGGGCGGGCGGTTATCGGCTTCGGCAAGCGGGTCGGAGGCAAGCCGGCCGAGATCGTCGCGCACGAGATTCAGCAGCGGACGGCGGAACAGATCTTCCGCGTGCTCGGCGAACTCAAGGGCGGGGCACTCAAGGTCGGGCAGGCGCTGTCGATCTTCGAGGCGGCTCTGCCGCCGGAACTCGCCGGGCCTTACCGCGCGACTTTGACCAGGCTGCAGGAGTCCGCGCCGCCGCTGCCGGCGGCGACCGTGCACCGGGTGCTCGCGGCCGATCTTGGCGAGGACTGGCGCGACACGTTCGCCGAGTTCGACGACAATCCCGCCGCCGCCGCGTCGATCGGGCAGGTGCACAAGGCGCGCTGGCACGATGGCCGGCAGGTCGCGGTCAAGATCCAGTATCCGGGTGCGGGCAAGGCGCTGATCAACGACTTCACTCAGATCAGCCGGATCGGCCGGCTGTTCGGGGTGCTGATGCCCGGTCTTGAGGTCAAGCCACTGCTCGACGAACTACGAGCGCGGGTCACCGAAGAACTCGACTACCGGCTCGAAGGCGCCAACCAGGCTGCCTTCCAGCAGGCTTTCGCCGACGATCCGGACATCTTCGTACCGCGGGTCCTCCAGGCGACCGACCACGTGCTGGTCACCGAGTGGATCGACGGCACGCCGCTTTCCAAGATCATTTCTGATGGTACCCAGGAGCAGCGGAACCGGGCGGGCCTGCTGCTCGTGCGGCTGTTGTTCTCCAGTCCGGCCAGGGCCGGATTGCTGCACGCCGACCCGCATCCGGGCAATTTCCGGCTGCTCGACGACGGCAGGCTCGGGGTGCTCGACTTCGGGGCCACCGACCGGCTGCCGGACGGGCTGCCGCCGATCTTCGGAAAGATGCTCTGGCTGGTGCACACCGACGGCGACATCGCCGTCGTGGAGGCAGAACTTCGCGAGCTTGGCTTCCTGCGGCCCGGCATCACGGTCGACCTGGACGCGCTCAAGGCCTACCTGGCTCCGCTGGCCGATCCGTCCAAGCAGGACGAGTTCACGTTCAGCCGCGAGTGGATGCGGGAGCAGACCAGCCGGGTCACGGACTTGCGCGGGCAGAACATCGGCCGCCTATTGAACCTGCCGCCTTCTTACATCCTGATCCACCGGGTCTCCACGGCCGGCATCGGCGTGCTGTGCCAGCTAGGAGCCTCGGCGCCGTTCCGCGCGGAGGTGCTGCGGTGGATCCCCGGGTACGGTCCAGCCGACACCGTCGATGCCGGTGCCGACCCGGTGCCAACCGCCTGACCACGTAGAGCGGACCAAACCCCGCAGCGCGGTCTCCGGACGGTCATCCGGAGACCGCACTGCTGGTGTTTGCTAACTGCCCTCCGGTCGGTAACTAGGCAGCTACCTCGTCCTTGCGAGGGCGCCCACGTGCCCGCTTGCGCGGCACGATCTCACCGCGGATGAACAACTCGCCACCCCAGACTCCCCACGGCTCCCGACGCTCGATGGCGCCGGCGAGGCACGCCTTACGGGCCGGGCAGTCGCCGCAAAGCGACTTGGCAAGCTCCACATCATCGGGCGACTCGGCGAAGAACAGGTCAGGGTCGCCTGCACAAGGCAGTTCGCGACCACGGACCACTCCGGTCCGGCCGGCCGGCTTCACCACAACCGCGACCGGCATGCTCCTGCTAATCGCGGTCACCCGCACGAATTCCGCCTCGGCCGCCGCTGAGTCCTCTATGACTGCGGCGGGTCCTAGCCGGTACATCGGCTCATCCCCTCTCATCTGCAATCTCGCAGCGTCTGGTCTGCGCTGACAAACGTGGCCTTGCATGACTAAGGCCGCGAACCCGATTTCGGGTCCGCGGCCTCGTGGGGATCTTGGCCGGTCTTTTTAGACCGGATCCCTCGCCGGATGCGAACCCAAAGCACCGCCACTCTGCGTAGCGATGCGGGTCTTGTGGGCGAACTTCAGGTTGCTCATGTGCTGCTGCCTGGCGTATTCCGCCTGGCCAGCCACCTGGGTGCCATTGCCGAACAGATAGGCCTTGCGCGCCTGCGGTCGGGCAGACTGATCCCCTTGCAGGCGGACAGACGGACCCTCGGTGCGCGGAAGAGCCAAGGCGGCCTCCGGCTTGAACACCAGGGCTGCTTTGTTCAGCAGATCGGCATTGGGAACGGGGATGTTGCCGCTGCCGAGCCAGGCGCCCGTGCGGATCCGCGCGCACGACGGCTCTATGGCATCGATCGTGGAGAACAGGCTCAGCATCCCGGGCACCTCCCTCTTTGCAGCATCACTTGACCGCCTCGCTGATGTGTGAACTAGAAAGACCTTAGGCAGCAGTACCACGGACAGGCAACTCTTTTTTTGGTGACGTCTCCAGACGGTTACCCAAGAGCCTCCCACCAGGCACAACGAGCCCACCTGTCAGTGCGGCTTCGCCGTCCGGATCAGGCCCTCCTGGACGACCGAGACGACGAGGTCTCCATCGCGGGTGTAAAGCTCGCCCCTGGCGAGCCCGCGAGCGCCCGCCGAGACCGGCGATTCCTGCGCGTAGAGCAGCCATTGATCGGCGCGGAACGCCCGGTGAAACCACATCGCGTGGTCCAGGCTCGCCCCTGCCGTCCGGCCGTCATTCCAGGACAGTCCGTTGGCCAGCAGCACCGAGTCGAGCAGCGTCATGTCGGACGCATAGGTGACCAGGCACACGTGCAGCAGCTCGTCATCGGGCAACTCGCCGTCGGCCTTGATCCAGGCCATGCTGTGCGTCGTACGCAGCGTCGGGTCTTGCGCCGCCTCGAGAGAAAGCGGCCCCAGGTAGCGGATGTCGATCGGATTGGCGAAAGCCGACGTGTCCACCGCGTCGCCGAACTGCTTGCGCAGCCGCTGGGCCGCCGTCGGTAGTTCCTCGGGCGAGGGCACCGATGGCATCTCCCGGGCGTGCATCGCACCGGGTTCCGGGATGTGGAACGACGCCGAGAGCGTGAAGATCGTCTTGCCGTGCTGGACGGCCGACACCCGCCTGGTGGTGAACGACCGGCCATCCCTGACCCGGTCCACCAGGTAGATCAGGGGCACGCTCGGGTCGCCGGGCCTGATGAAGTACGCGTGCAGCGAGTGCACCGGGCGGTCCTGCGGAACGGTCCGGCCGGCGGCCACCAGCGCCTGGCCGGCCACCTGACCGCCGAACACCCGCTGCCGCCGCTCTCCCTCCGGGCTGCGACCGCGGAAGATGTTGAGCTCGATCTGCTCAAGATCCAGCAGCGCTACCACGGCATCGAGTGCCTTGGTCACCGCCGCACCTCCTCATCAGAAAAGTCAAACCCAACAAGCATTTATAGCGAGAACGCATTGCCCAGGATCTTCGCCCGGCAGCCAGAGCAGGACGAGCCCGCGCCAGCTCTCACCGCCCCCGACGGGTCGGTCGCAGGTCGTCGAGGAACGGCGACGGCTTCCTTGCCCAGCGTCCGCCTGGCTCCCTGGCCAGCGACCAGGACAGGTACAGCAACTCCCTGGCCCTGGTCAGGCCCACATAGAGCAGTCTTCGCTCTTCCTCGACGGCCTGCGGCGTCTGCGCGTACACGATCGGCAGCGCGCCGTCGGTCAGGCACGGCAAGAACACAGCGTCCCACTCCAGCCCCTTGGCCGCGTGCAGCGATGCCAGGGTCACTCCGGCCGCCGATGGCACGAGCCCGATCGTGCTGCGCGTCTGCAATTCCGCGGACAGGTCCGCCAGCCGCGCGTCCGGATGAGCGGCAAAGAAGTCATCGGCCAGCAGGGCGAGCGTCTCGAGCGACTCCCAGCGTTCCCTGGCCTTGCCGCGCCCGGCGGGGGCGTCCTTGGTCAGGCCGAGGCCGGTCAGCACCGGCCGGATCTGGTCGCTGGGCGACTCGTCGTCCGCGGCCGACCTGGCCGCCACCTTGATCAGGCCGACCGCCTGCTTCACCTCGGGCCGGTCGAAGAATCGCTCGGCCCCGCGAAGCTGGAACGGCACGCCCGCGCCGGCCAGCGCCTCCTCGAATCCGACCGTCATCGCGTTGGTCCTGACCAGCACGGCGATCTGGCTCGCCTGGCGCCCCGAGGCGATCAGGGCGGCTATCCGGCGCGCCACGTCGGCCGCCTCGGCAGGCTCATCGGAGTACTCGGTCAGCTTCGGCGCATCGCCTGGCTCCCGCTGGGCGATCAGCCGGTCGGACTGATCGAAGACGCGGTTGGCCAGCGCCACTACCTGGGGCGAGGACCGGTAGTTCCTGATCAGCCGGACCACGATGGCGCCCGGGTAGCGCAGCGGGAACCTCGTCAGGTACGACGGAGTCGCCCCGGCGAAGGAGTAGATGGTCTGCCGAGGATCACCGACGACGCACACGTCCTCCCGGTCACCAACCCACTGATCGAGCAAGAGCTGCTGCAGCGGGTTGACGTCCTGGTACTCGTCCACGACGAAGTACCGGTACCGGTCCCTGACCTGGGCCGCGGCGGCCGGGTGACCGGCCAGGATGGCAGCGGTGAGTTCAAGCACCGACTCAAAGTCGACCAGGTTCTTCTCGGTACGCAATTCCTCGTAGGCCGCGTACAGAGCGGCGAGCCTGGCCGCCGGCATCGGAGCCGACCGGTCCGCCTTCTCGCAGGCTTGCGGGTAGTCGTCCGGCCGGACCTGGGTGACCTTCGCCCACTCGATCTCGGCGGCCGCATCGCGCATTTCGGCCGCCTCGAGCTTGACCCGGACCCGCCTGGCCGCCTCGGAGAGCAGGCTGAGCTTGGATTCGAGTACGGCCGGGGGCCGCCCGCCGACCGTGGCCGGCCAGAAGAACGTGAGCTGGCGCAACGCCGCCGCGTGGAATGTCCTGGCCTGAACCTGCTCAAGGCCGGTGCCGGGCACCACCTGCTGGCCGAGTTGCCTGAGCCGGCCGCGCAACTCGCCCGCGGCCCTGGTCGTGAACGTGACGGCCAGTACCCGGTCGGGGCGCACGACGCCGGTCGCGGCGGCGTAGGCGATCCGGTGCGCGACGGCCCTGGTCTTGCCGGTGCCCGCTCCGGCCAGCACGCACACCGGCCCGCGCACCGCCAGCGCGACCTCCCGCTGCTCAGGATCCAGCGCCGCCAGCACCCCCTGCGCACCGCCAGCGTCCGTACTCACGGGGACCTCCAATCAAGCCGTCTCATCCTCGCGCCATCCTCCCTCATGCCTCTGACGTCCCAACAACGGGCAAACCCGCGGGCGATCTGAGGAAGCAGGTCACAGCCGTGGGCGTTAGTAAGGTTCAGGTGCGACAATGGCGGCCAAGGAGGGCGACCGGATGACCCAGCCACTGACGATGTACACGACGCCTTGGTGCGGGTACTGCCGGCGGCTAAAGAACCAGCTTGCCCGTGAGGGCATCGAGATTACCGAGGTCGACATCGAGCGTGATCCAGAGGCCGCCGAGTACGTCATGAAGGTGAATGGCGGCTTCCAGACCGTACCCACCGTGCTGTTCGGCGACGGCAGCACTTTGACGAACCCATCCGTGCGCGCGATTAAGCAGCGGATGGAGGAACTGGCTGTTACCTCATGACAGAAGCTCGTGGCGGCCCGAAGGGCGGTGCGGCGAACGTCGGGGACGACGCTGCCCTGGTGCTGCCGTCGGCGGACGACGCCGTCGTGCGCCGCACGAAGGACGGCTGGCGGGTCGGCGGCGCCGAGTTGCCCGACCTGACCAGCGCGATGGTGCTAGCCGACCTGCTCGCCGCCGAACTGGCCGCGAGCGAGCCGGGCAGCGCTCCGCTCTCCGCCCGAGCCAAACGACCCGCTAACGGCGACAAGCCCGGCAGCGACAAGACCCACGCCGACGACAAGAGCAAGGAGCCGACGGCGGCCGACCGCCTCCGCGTCACAATCGGCCAGCTTGAGCACGCGCTGATGGCCCGGGTCAGGGTCGAACAGGCCATCGGCGTGCTCGCCGAACGGCACCGGATCCAGCCCCGCCAGGCCTTCGAGCAGCTCAGGAACGCGGCCAGGAGCCGAGGTCGTCGCGTCATCGACATCGCCAGCGACGTGGTGGCAAGCGCTACCAATCCGCTGCTGCAGCTGCCGGACGAGCTGTCCAGGCCACGGACGGCGAGCCGGCATGCCCGCCAGACTCGCGGCGTCCTCGGCAGCGAAGGCCCTGCCAGCTAGTCCAGAGGTTGACGCAGAGTCACCTAGGGTAACAACGCGTCGTGGGCGTGGATAGCGGGGGAAATCCAGGTCGCCTGCTGATCATCGGCGGAGCCGAGGACCGGTGCCGGGGTACCGGCGTTCTCGAGCGGTTCGCCGAGCTGTGCGGCGGGGCGAAGGCGCGGATCGTGGTGGTCACCACGGCGACCGGTGTGCCTGGCCAGGTGCTGGCCGAGTATCAGCAGGTGTTCAGCAAGCTGGGCGCGCGCGATGTGCGCGAACTCCCGATCACCGGCCGCGCCGACGCCGACAGCCAGGAAACCCAGGATCTGCTGGACGAGGCGACGGGCGTATTCTTCAGCGGCGGCGACCAGTCCAGGCTCCAGACCCTTGTCGGCTCCAAGGTCAATGACCAGCTGCAAGAACGCCTCGCCAGCGGGCTCGTGGTGGCCGGCACCAGCGCCGGGGCGACGGCCATGGGCCGCACGATGATCCTCGGCGGCAACGGCGCGGAGGTGTCGACGGCCACGGTGCGCACCGGGCCCGGGCTCGGCCTGATGCCCAAGATGCTGATCGACATGCACTTCGGCGAGCGGGGCCGGCTGCCCAGGCTGCTGAGCGCGGTCACGCTCGATCCCGACCGGCTCGGCGTCGGCATCGACGAGAACACCGCGATCTGCGTGCAGAACGACAGCTTCGAAGTACTAGGCAGCGGCGTGGTGAGCGTCGTGGACGCGGCCAACTCGACGGTCGTGCACGCGGCCACCGACGCCGACCCGATCACCCTCTTCGACGTCCGCCTGCACCTGCTTCCCGCGGGCTGCGTATTCGACATCGCCAGCCGCTCCCCCGCCATCGGCCCCGCCCACGCGCGGTACTGAGCTGAACCAGCGATAAAGGAGCAGCATTGCAGCTGGAATATGTGCGTCATCTCGCCGGACCGAATGTCTTCACGACCGCGCCGGTCTGCATCGCGCGGTTCGAGCTTGAGGAGTTCACCGGCCGCGAGAGCACCGAATTCCCCGGCTTCGGCGAGCGCCTGACGCTTGCGCTGCCTGGTCTGCGCGAGCATCACTGCGCGGCGGGCCGCCCCGGCGGGTTCATCGAGAAGCTGGCGGCAGGCACCTACTTCGGCCACGTCGTCGAGCACGTCATGCTCGAACTGTCGGCCAGGACCGGGCGCGAGGTGAATCTGGGGCGCACGATGTGGGCCGGTGCCGACGGCCGCTACGACGTGATGACGGAGTGCCCGCAGGACGAACCAGAAGACTCGGCCGTGCCGATGCGGCTCTACCAGCTGGCGACCACCGTCGTAACAGACATTTTGGCGAAAAATTTGCCGAGCTTCGTCGCCGAGCTAGAGGCGATTGCCCTCGTGGTTGAGCGAGAGCGCCTTGGGCCGAGCACCGCTGCGATCGCGACGGCCGCCCGCCACCGCGGGATCCCGGTCCGGCGGGTGGGCGGCCTTTCGATGCTGCGCCTGGGCTACGGCGTGTACCGCCGGCTGGTCAGCGCCGCGATGACCGAGCAGACCTCGGCGCTCGGAGTGGACATCGCCGGCGACAAGGTGCTCGCCAAGCAGTTCCTGGCCCGGGCCGGCATTCCGGTGCCAGAGGGCGTGGCCGCGCTCAGCGCCGCCGAGGCCGCCCAGGCACTCGACCGGCTCGGTGGCCAGGTTGTGGTCAAGCCGAAGAACGGCAATCACGGCAAATGCGTCACCGTCGGAGTCCGTACGCCCGCGCAGGCCGAACAGGCTTACCGCCGCGCGGCCGAAGGTACCGGCGCTCCGGCCGTGATCGTCGAGACCTATGTCCCGGGTCACGACTACCGGGTACTGATCGTCGACGGCCAGGTGACCGCGGCGGCCGAACTGCGTCCGCCGTCCGTCACCGGCGACGGCGTCCGGTCCGTCACCGAGCTGATCGAGGAGGTCAACGCCGACCCGAAGCGCGGCCACGGCCACTCGCGCGTGCTGACCAAGATCACGATCGACGACGTCACGCTCACCCAGCTGGCCGCGTACGGCCTGGTGCCCAACGCGATCCCGGCCGCCGGCCAGGAGATCAGCCTGCGCCAGAACGGCAACCTGTCCACCGGCGGCACCAGCATCGACGTCACCGACCTCGTGCACGCGGATGTGGCCGAGCTGTGCCGCCGCGCCGCCTGCGCGACCGGGCTCGACATCTGCGGCATCGACCTGCGGCTGGCCGACATCAGCGCGCCCCTATTCGGAGCGGCACAACAAGTTGCCGTGATCGAGGTCAATGCCTGCCCGGGCCTGCGCATGCACCTGCATCCGGCGGAGGGCCGGGCCAGGGACGTCGGCGAGGCGATCATCGACCGGCTCTACCCGCCCGGCACGCAGTCCAGGATCCCGATCCTGGCCGTGACCGGAACCAACGGCAAGACCACGACGACCAGGATGATCGCCCAGGTCCTCCGCCAGGCGGGCCTGCGCACCGGGATGTCGTGCACCGACGGCGTCTATCTCGACGACCGGTGCGTCTTCGAAGCCGATGCGTCCGGCCCGAGGTCGGCCGAGATGGTGCTCGATGACACCAGCGTGGAGGCGGCCGTTCTGGAGACCGCGCGCGGCGGCATCATCCGGCGCGGTCTCGGCTACGACAAGGCCGACGTCGCGGTGATCACCAACATCGGTACCGATCACCTGGGTGACGACGGCATCGATGACCTCGACGAGCTGATCAACGTGAAGGCGCTGATCGCCGAGGAGCTGAAACCCGGCGGGTGCGTGGTACTGAACGCCAGCGATCAGGCCGCCGCCAGCATCGCCGAGCGGCCGGCGGTCCGCCGGAACGCTCCGGTGATCAGGCTCTTCAGCGTCACTCCCGGCTGCGCGGTGCTTGAGCAGCACAAGCGGGCCGGGGGCATCTGCTACGAGGTCTGCGATGGCCAGCTCACCGAGACCGAGGCGGGCACGCAGCGGGTGATCATGGACGCCGCCGAGCTGCCAGGATCGTTCGGCGGCCGGGCGAAGCACGTCGTGGCGAACGCGCTCGCCGCCACGGCCGCCTGCCGCGCGGTCGGCGTCCCGGTGAAGGACATCAGGGCCGCGCTCGCCTCGTTCTCGCCCCACCAGGCCAACCCGGGCCGGGGCAACCTGTACGCCAAGTCCGATAGCGGCGGCTCATCTCCCGTCCCGATCCTGGTCGACTACGGGCACAACGCGGCGGCGCTGATCGCCACCGGAGAGCTGGTCGCTTCGACCTGGCCAGGCCAGCGGACCGCCGTGGTCACGCTGCCCGGCGACCGCCGCGATGACCTGATTGCCGAAGCCGCCGAGGCGATCGCCGCCAATTTCGGCGCGGCGGTGATTTACGAGGACGACGACCTGCGCGGCCGGATCCCTGGCGAAATGCGCGACCTGATCGCTAAGGCCATGCGCAAGGCCAGGCCGACCATGACGATCAGGCACGCGCACGGCCCGGTGCGGGCGCTGCGCGAGGCGTTGAGCATCAATGACGGCGGGTCAGTGCTCTTTATTTACGAGAAGCACGCCGCCGCCCAGGCCGCGCTCGATGCCATCGGTGCGACCGCGTGGTCGCCGGCCGACCCGGCCGACGAGCTGCCAACCGTCGAGCTGACCGACAACCTGGGCACAGAGCTAGCAATGGATACCTAGAGCGCGGTCGACCTCGTCACGGCCAGGGCCATGACGACCAGCCGCAGCTCGCTGCGAAGCCTGGCGAATAACGTTCTTTCTGGACGGTCTCACCTCAACCAAGCCGACCTTCTGACCGGTTATCGATCAAGCGCACCAACCGCCTCAACTGGGTCTTATGCTGGCGAGGCAGCTGCGGGGCGGGCGACGGGCATCACTTCGTGCAAAGTCTTGCTGGCCCTTAGTAACTGCACTATTTCCGGCGCGGGTCTAACCGACTACAGTTGTCGCCCGGGAGGGTTCTACTTGGCGCGGCGGCGGGACTGCCGACGACGGCTCTATCCGCGTTCGCTGTCAGGGGTGCTATTAGCTTCGTTCTGAGGAAGATGCTGTGAGCGACGAGACCAATTCGGCGCCGGTCAATGTCAACCCGGGGGACAAGATTGCCGGGTATCGGCTTGAAGAACAGATCGGCCAGGGTGGGATGGCCGTTGTGTACCGCGCCCACGATGAACGGCTGGACCGTCGAGTAGCGCTGAAGCTGCTTGCTCCGGGACTGGCTGCCGATACCGCGTTCCGTACCAGGTTCATCAGGGAGTCGCGGGCGGCCGCGGCCGTTGATCATCCCAATATCATTCCGGTCTACGACGCGGGCGATGCGGGCGGTTTCCTTTTCATCTCGATGCGCTATGTATCGGGCGGCGACGTACGGTCGCTGTTCGCCTCGGGCAAGGTGCTGTCACCGGCCCGGGTCTGGAACATCATCAGCCAGGTAGCGGCCGCGCTCGACGCGGCGCACGCGCACGACCTCATTCACCGCGACGTCAAGCCGGCCAACATACTGCTCGACGCGGCCGGCGGCCGGAACACCGGCGGAAAGCGCAATCAGCTCGGTGACGAGAACGACCACGTCTACCTGTCTGACTTCGGCATCAGCAAGCAGACGCTGGCCAGTCACCTGACCTCTACCGGCCAGTTCGTCGGCACGCTCGACTACATCGCGCCCGAGCAGATCGAGGGCCGCGACACCGACGGCAAGGCCGACCAGTACGCGCTGGCCTGCGCCACGTACGAATTGATGACCGGCGAACCGCCGTACCAGCGCGATCTCGGCCTGGCGCTGATCAACGCTCACCTGGCCCAGCCCGCGCCGTCGCTCGTGTCCAAGCGCCCCGAGCTGCCGGGCACGGTCGACCAGGTGCTGGCCAAGGCGATGGCCAAGTCACCGGCCAACCGGTACGCGACCTGCACGGACTTCGCGACCGACCTGGGCAAGGCGATCGGGATGGTGGCCGGATCACCGAGCGTCGCGGCCGGAGCGGTCCCAGCCGCCGGTGCGGGCGACCAGCCGGTCATCCATCCCGCCACCCAGCTCGCGGCCGGGCCGGTCACCTCGCCGGACGCTCCTGCTCCAGGCACGAACCAGGCCATGCCACCAGCGGCCGCAGCGGCAGCCGGTGGAATCGGCGCGGTCGGCGCGGCAGCCGCCGTGGCCGGCGCCGCGGCAGCCGGGCAAGCGCCGGTGACCGGGCAGCCACCGGTGACCGGGCAGCCGCAGTGGCAGGACTTCGCGACCCAGTACGCGGGTCAGACTCCCCCGCCGCAGCAGGTACCGCCGGGTCAGACCCCGCCCCCGCAAAACCAGCCGACTCAGGGCTGGCAGGGCGGCGGCGCGCCGGTCGGCTATCCGCCGTACCAGCAAGGGCAGCAGCCGTATCAGACCGGCCCGATTCCGCCGTACCAGACGGGCCCGATGCAGCCGGTTCAGGGTTACCCGCAGTACCCGGGTCAGCCGCTCGGACCGACCGCCCAGGGTGTCTGGCAGCCGCCCCAGCAACCGCCGCAGCCGAAGAAGTCTCGCGGTGCCCTGGTCGGCGTGATCGCCGCGACCGTGGCGGTCGCCGTCGTGGTGGTCGGCGCCGTGTACTTCTTCGCGCTCAAGAAGAACAACGGCCCGGCCAATCCCTCGACGACGATCACCGTGACCACGCCGGGCAGCCCCAGCACCAACCCGACCACTCCGGCCAACAACAACTCGCCGTCGGACGGCGGGGGCCCGACCGCGCAGGGCGAGGCGACCGCGATCAACAACCTGCTGGTGAGCAGTGCGCAGGCCAGGTCGCAGTGGGATGCCCAGACCCTGGTGAACAACACAGGGAACTGCGTCAACATCGATCAGGACGTGACGCAGATCGGCGACATCGCGAACTCGCGGTCGAGCGAGCTCAATCAGGTGCAGACGCTGCAGTTCGACAAGCTGCCCAACGGCGCCACGCTGAAGAGTCAGCTGATGTCGGCCCTGCAGGTCTCGCTCCAGATCGACAACGACTACCTGAACTGGGCCAAGCAGCAGCAAAGCTCCAGCTGCTCCTACGGGTTCAACAACACCTACTACAACAACGCGACGGCCGAGGACAACACAGCGACGAACGACAAGCAGGCGTTCCTCAACAACTGGGACCCGATCGCCAGCCAGTACGGCCTCGAGCAGTTCTCAGCGGGCCAGATCTAGCTCCAGCTCAGTGCTGGTCTGGGTGGCGGGCGGTGGGTGTAGCGGGCGGGACCGCCTTGAACCCCCGCTGTGCGATGCCCTGGCCGGGCGCGGCCATCCGGCCAGGGCTGACAGGACGCCGGCGGTCGACAGCCCGGCGGCCACCCAGAGCGCGGTGCGCAGGCCGTCGGTGAAGGCGGCCGGCGAGGTGTACACGTCGCTACGCGCGAAGACGGCGGCCAGCAGCGCGACCCCGAACACGCCGCCGAGCTGACGCAGGGCACCGCTGGTCCCCGAGGCGACTCCGGCATCGCTCATCGGCACCGAACGCATTACCTCGGCCGAGGCGGTCGGCAGGACCAGCGCCAGCCCGACGCCAGCGAACAGCAAGGGCACCCACAACTCGCCGTACCCGAGGTCGGTCCTGGCGATGGCCGCGATCCAGCCAAAGCCGACCGTCAGCGCAAGCATGCCGGCCGTCATGAACGGGCGGTTGCCGTACCGGTCGGCGAGCTTGCCGGCGACGGGAGCGACCATCATGGCCGCGGCCGACCAGGGCAGCAGCCTGACTCCGGCCTGCAGCGGGCTGTAGTGCTGGGCGGACTGCAGGAACTGGGTCATCAGGAACAGCGCGCCGAACACGCTGCCGTACATGAAGAAGCTGACCGCGCTCGCCGTCGAGAACTCGACCCGCCCGAACAGCGCCAGGGGCAGCATCGGCTCGGCGGTGCGCCGCTCCCACCAGCAGAACCCGGCCAGGAGGACGAGCCCGGCCAGGAATGCGCCGATCACCTCACCGCTGCCCCAGCCCACCGAGTTGCCGCGCACCAGCCCCCAGGTGAGGCCGAACAGGCCGGTGCCGACGAACGCGAGCCCGCCGAGGTCCATCCGGGCTCGGCGTCCGTAGCTCTCCGTCAGGAAGACGGCCGAGAGCGGGATCAGCGCCAGGCCGACCGGTACGTTGATCCAGAAGATCCAGTGCCAGTTGATGCTCTGGGTGACCGCGCCGCCCAGCACCGGCCCGCTCGCGGCCGAGAGCCCGCCGATGGCCCCCCAGATCCCGATGGCGCCGCTCCGCTTTTCCGGCGGGAAGGCCGCGCTGACCAGGGTCAGGGTGAGCGGCAGCACCATGGCCGCGCCCGCGCCCTGGACTACCCGGGCGGCGATCAGAGCCCCGATCGACGGGGACAACGCCGCCGCCGCGGACGCGCCGGTAAAGATCGCGAGGCCGACGCAGTACATCCGGCGCCGGCCGAACCGGTCGCCCAGCGCGGCGCCGGTCAGGAGCAGGCAGGCGAAGGACAGCAGGTAGGCGTTGACCGTCCACTCCAGATCGGACAGGCTGCCGTGCAGCGACTGCCGCATGACCGGCAACGCGGTCGTGACGACCATGTTGTCCAGTGCGGTCATGAATAGGCCAAAACCCGCCAGGGCCAGCGTCCAGCCTGGTCGGGTGCGGTTTGGAATCATCTGTGATCCTCCGTCGCAGTGTCTTGCTCGTACTGACACGGGCGAGCGATGAAATCGGGCGATGCGGGACCGCCCGGTTTCGCGGCTGCGTGGTGTCTGCATTGCTAGGCACTAGGACTGCGAGGATGGAACCGTGACGACGGAGCTGATCGATCAGGCTCGATCCGGCGACCAGGCCGCCTTCGAGGCGCTGGTCGGCCCGCATCTGCATGAGATGCAGGTGCACTGCTATCGCTTCCTCGGCTCGGTGACCGACGCCGAGGACGCCCTGCAGGAGACGCTGACCGCGGCCTGGAAGGGCCTGTCCGGTTTCGAGGGGCGCGCGTCGATCAGGACCTGGCTCTACAAGATCGCCACCAGCCGATGCCTGAACATGCTGCGCTCGCAGAGCCGCCGTCCGCCGGCCGCCTGGCCCTCCCCCGATGTCGAGCCACCGGAGCCGACCAGGCTCGGCGAGGTCGTCTGGCTCGAGCCGTACCCGGACGGGCCCGAGGCCAGGTACGAGTCGAGGGAAGCCATCTCACTCGCGTTCATCACCGCGTTGCAGCTCTTGCCGCCGCGCCAGCGGGCCGCGCTGGTCCTGCGCGATGTGCTCGACTTCTCGACTCGCGAGGTGGCGCAGACCCTGAATACGAGCGAGGACTCGGTCGCCAGCGCCCTGAAGAGGGCGCGGACGACGCTCAGCCATGAGCTCCCGTCAGCCGATCAGCCGCCGCCGCTGCCCGATTCGCCGGCCGAGCGGGCCGCGCTTGACCGGCTGGTGCAGGCCTTCGAGGCGAGCGACGCCGACGCGCTCGCGGCGCTGATGACCGACGACGTGTGGGTGCGGATGCCACCGGTGCCGCTGGAGTACCAGGGACGCGACCTCGCGCGGCTGTTCTTCGCGATCACCGCCTACCGAAATGGGAGGCGCTACCGGCTGCTTCCGGCCGCCCGCGCGAACGGGCAGCCGGCCTTCGGCGTGTACATGCTCAATCCGGTGACCGCGGTCCCGGAGGCAAACTGCCTGATCGTCATCACCTTGGCCGGCGAGAAGATCAGCGCCATTACCCGATTCAATACCGTCGTCTTCCCCCGGTTCGGTCTCGAGCCGTCTCTGACGGTCTTCGCTGGCTGAGGCTCTTGGCCGCGACGAAGAAGGGGGAGCGCAGCTTGCTGCGAGCAGTATCAGCCGACGTCAGCTCGACGTCGCGCTAGACCCGGTGCAATCTAGGCTCGACGGCTCCGTTGCCGCCGCCCTCGCGGCGCGCTCTTCGGTCAGCTCCGAGCCTTCTGCCCGCGATTTACGACGGGAGCGGGTCAACGCTGTAGTGCAGCCTCCGGAGGCAACGACAGCGTTGACCCGGAGGCGTTGCTGTTACAACGGTCTGGGTTCAGCGCTGTTGTTGCGGTTCTACGGCCCGCAGCGCCAGCGGGTCAACGCTGCAGTCGACAGTGCTCTGGATGGGACGACATGTCGTCGGTGCGGGCGTTGCGGAGCCAGCCAGCACCGGCGGCGTGGCGCCCCATCCCGCCTAGCCTGGTCTTACGACATGGACCCCGAACGACACCGGCATGCCGGCTAATGGCGGAGCTGGGAGTAGACGACGGCGGAGATGTGGCTGATCGTGTCGATGCCGGCCTGCTCGGAGGCGTTGCCGTTGGTCAGCACGGCCAGGACGTAGTCACGGCCGTTGCCCTTGATCCAGCCGATGCTGTCCACCTGCCAGTTCGAGTTATTGGCCACGTCGAGCGGAAGCCAGCCGTTCTTGAGCGCCACGGTCGTGCCGGTACCGACGCCTCCCGAGACACCCCAGTCCTGATCGGCCTCGATGTGCGTCATCAAGCCGATGCCGTAGTTCCGGTTGGTCGAGTTCAGCACGCTGTTCGTATAGGCGAACGCCCGCACCAGCTTGACCTCATCGGCCGCCGTCGTGGTGGTCAGACCCCAGGCCGGCAGGTTCGGGTCACCGTTGATGTAAGGCGTCGTGTCGTGCGGCTCGGTGCTGGTCATCCCGACCGACTCGTCGAACGTCTTGACGCTAGACGGCCCGCCCGCGTCCGCGAGCAGCTGGGTCGCCGAGCTGTTGTCGCTGGCCTCGATCATCGATGTCATCAGCGACAGCTCGGTGCCTGGCAGCGGGCTGCCGGCGGCCTGCGCCTGCTTGAGGAGCGTGCCCATGATCTGGACCTTGACGATGCTGGCGGTGTCCTCGGACACGCCGGGATGCAGGACATAGGTCTTGCCGGTGGCCGCGTCATAGACGGCGGCCGTGACGCTGCTCGGGTAGCTGGGCAAGCTGGCGAACGGGTTCTTGCCCTTCGCGTGCTTGCCCTTCCCTGGCTTCGGCCCGTCGCTGGGCGAGGTACCCGGAGATGTATCGGACGGCGAAGACGGCGCCGTTGCGGGTCCTGAGGTAACCAACTTTGACGTCGGCGAGGATCCCGCATCAGGCGATGTAGGAACGCTTGCGCACCCGGCCGCCAGCAAGGCGATGGCGGACAGCGCTGCAACTTGACAAGATCGCCTGGTTGACCGGCGCATAGCTCTATTTCATCCCGTGTCTTGGCTTGGTTCTTTGGGTGAATCCTACTGGCGGCGCGCAGGCGCGCCGCATAGATGGCGTAATCGGATATCCGCGTCGACCAGCAGCTAAGCGGTCTTCTTTGGCCAGTGGCCATCAAGGAACCTGATGATTGCCGCTTCAAGTGCCCGGGCGATCTCTCGCTGTGCCTTCGACGAGGTCAGCAGGGCCGCATCCTCGGCGTTCGGCATGTTGCCGCACTCGATCAGAACTTTAGGAACGGCCGTGAGATTTAGCCCGGCAAGATTGTCACGAAATATATAGCCATTATGGCCGTAGTAGTTGGCCGGCCCGAACGGCGTATCGGCGATGAACGCCGCGTGCACATAACTTCCAAAGCGAATCGAGGACCCGATCACCTTGTCGTTAGGCCCGTCGGCGACGGGCTCAAGGACGGTGAAGCCGCGTCCCCATGTGGGCCCGCCATCGGCATGAATGTCGATCGCCACGTCTGTGTGGTTGAGCACCGTCGAGCGCACGTTGACGCACGGGCCGACGCCGTGGTTGTTGTGCCTGGTCAGCACCGTCTTAGCGCCGTCCTTGTGCAGGTCGTGCACTAGGTAGGTGGCGACGTTCCAGTTGAAGAGCGCCTCGGTGTAGCCGCCGGCCGTCTGGGTGCCGGTGGTGTTGCAGTTCTCGTCCTCCCGGCCGTTCCAGATCTGGTGGTTGAGGAAGGTCGGGTCGGTGCCGTTGAGGCCGTTGTGACCGGGGTCGATGCCGATGACCTTGCCGGCCAGCGGCTTACGGACCCTGGCCGGCTTCGTCCGGACCGTCGGCGTGCTTGCCGGCGTGGTCCTCGACGTGGCCGGTGAGGTACCGCCGCCGCCCGACGAACCCTGTGGGCTGCTGGCCCGGGGGGAGGACCCCCCGGAACCCCCCGCAGGCGGTTGATTGGGCGCCGGAGTCCCCGCCGAGGCGCAGCCGACCGCGACTAGCCCGCTCACCAGCAGGACCGAAGCTATCCGTACCTTGTTCACGTTTCCCTGACCAGCCCCCGGCAGCCGCACTGATTGTGTTGCCAACATCAATGCCCTTGTTCGAACCTGACGATCGCCACCGCGAGGGCCCAGGCGATCGCCCGCTGGACCCGCTTCGAGGTAAGCAACTTGGCATCGGCGCTGTTGCGCATGTTGCCGCATTCGATCAGAACCTTGGGCATCGTGGTGAGATTGAGCCCGGCCAGATCATTGCGGAGAATATAGCCATCGTGGCCATAGTAGTTGCTGATCCCGATCGGCGTGTTCCGAAGGAACTGCTGGTGAACGTCCTTGCCGAAGCGCTTCGAGGACTTAATTACCTTGTTGTTCGGCCCGTCGGCGACCGGTTCCAGGACGGTAAAACCGCGCCCGGTGAAGGGCCCGCCGTCGGCGTGGATGTCGATCGAGACGGCTCCGTGAGCGCGGTCAAGAATGCGGGCGCGAGTGTTCACGCACGGGCCGAGACCGGTATTGCTATGCCTGGTCATGACCACTTTGGCGCCGTCCTTGCGCAGCATCGCGGCCAGGTCGACGGCGACCCTCCAGGTGAATTTCGGCTCGGGGTAGCCGCCGTTCGTCTCCGTGCCGGTCGTGTCGCAGTCCTCCCACTCCCGGCCGTTCCAGATCTGCTTATCGAGGAACGAGGCATCGGTGTAATTCTTGCCGTTGTGCCCGGGATCGATGCCGATCACTTTGCCGGCCAGGGGTTTGCGGTGCTTCTTGTGGGCCGCAGCGTGCTTGCTGACCGCGTGCCTGCCCGGCGCGGCGTAGGCGATCGTCGCCGAGGTCACGAGCGCGACCGCAGAGATCGCGGCCAGGGCCAGGCTGGCAGGACGAGTTCGGTGCACGTGAGTCTCCTCAGGAGGCAAGGTAGAAAGCGGACGCAAATTTTTACTAATGAAAGGCATTATGGTTTTGAACGTGGTGACACTGCTGTGACAACAGTCACCCGATAACGCCCCGACCGCTGATCAGAGATTCCGCTATCACGGTGCGGAGAATGTCGTTGGTGCCCTCGCCGATCACCATCAGCGGCGCGTCCCGGTACAGGCGCTCGACCGTGAACTCCTTGGAGTAGCCGTAGCCGCCGTGGACCTGCATCGCGGTGAACGCGCACTCGTAGGCGACCTCGGAGGCGTAGACCTTCGCCAGGCCGGACTGGAGGTCGGCGCGCTTGCCCGCGTCGGCCTGCGAGGCGGCCCAGTAGGTCAGCAGCCTCGCCGCCTGCAGCTTCATCGCCATGTCGGCCAGCTTGAGCTGGACGGCCTGGAACCCGGAGATCCTTTGACCGAACGCCTCGCGCTCCGTGGCGTACCGCAGCGCCTGGTCGTAGGCCTCCTGTGCGACCCCGACCGCCCGGGCGGCGATGTTGATCCGGCCCTTCTCCAGCGCCGCCAGCACCTGCTGGAGGCCGCGACCCTCGGTGCCGCCGAGCAGGCTGGCGGTCGGGACGGGAGCGTCGTCGAAGGTGAGCTCGCAGGTCTCCGGGCCGCGATAGCCGAGCTTGGGCAGGTCCCTGACCACCTCGAAGCCGGGGGTGGCCTGGTCGACGAGCAGCACCGACATCCCGGCGTGCGCGGGCTTGGCACCCGGATCGGTCTTGACCAGGACCGGCAGCGGGTCCGCGTGGCGCGCGTTGGTGATCCAGGTCTTGCGGCCGTTGATCACGTAGCGGTCGCCGTCCCGGCGCGCGCTGGTCGCGATTCCCTGCAGGTCGCTGCCGGCTCCCGGCTCGGTCAGCGCGATCCCGGTCCGGCGTTCGCCGCTGGCCAGCGCGGGCAGGTGAGCCTGCTTCTGCTCCTCGGTGCCGAACTGGGCGATCATCGCACACGACAGGGAGTGACTGCCGATGATCCCGGCGACGCCCATCCAGCCGCGCGAGATCTCCTCGAAGACCACCGCGAGCGAGACCATGTCGGCCGCCAGGCCGCCGTACTCTTCGGGCACGAGCAGGCCGAACAGCCCCATCTTGCGCATGGTGGCGACGATCTCGTCCGGGTACTGGCCTCCGGACTCCATTTCGCGGGCGACCGGGCGGATCTGCTCGTCGACGAACGACCTGATCGTGTCGCGCAGCAGCCGTTGCTCGTCGGACAGCTCGAAATCCATAACCGCTCCCAGGCTCGGTTAGCTAGCACCTTACGAGAGGACTCGCCGCCTGAAGTTTCGCAGGCCGATGGCCAGGAATACCACACCGAAGCCGATCACGACCGGATAGATCACGTACAGGTGCATGTGCGGCGCGGTGGTGAATACCGCCCGCATCCCCTCGTTCACGTAGATCAGCGGGTTGATCAGCACGACCGTCTGGAGCCAGTGCCAGCCGCCGATGGTGACCGGCGCCAGCCTGGTCCAGCCGTAGTAGGTGCCGCCAAGGAACGTGATCGGCAAGATGATGAACGCGAACATCAGGCCGATGTTCCTCGGCTCGAAGCTGGTGCCGAGCACCAGGCCGAGTCCGGCCATAGCGATGCAGGCCAGCGGCAGGAACGTCAGGATCAGCAGCCAGTGCAAGGTCAGGTGCGCGTGCACGCCGGGCGCGTGGACGACCGAGGCGATCGGCAGCACCAAGGTGGCCGACAAGATGCCCTGGGCCGCGCCGGATGCCACCTTGGCGACCGCGACCAGCCAGATCGGGCAGGGCGCCTGGACGCGGTCCTCGATCTCGCGGGTGTAACCGAATTCCTGGGCCATGTTCATCGCGATCGACTGGACGCCCTGGAACATCGCCGAGATGCCGACGACGCCCGGCACCAGGATCGTCGCGAACGCGGACTGGTCGGCGGTGCCGTGACCGCCGATGCCCTGGCCGATCTTGGGGAACACGTAGAGGAACACGAAGCAGAGCAGGAACGGCTGGATCAGCGTCCTGAACATGAACATCCACAGTTGCTTGCGCAGCACGACCAGGTCGCGCAGCAGGAGCGCGCCGAGGGCGGTCCAGCTCGCGGCGGCGACCGAGCGGGTCGGGACGAAAGTGATCGATCGTTGCTGCGCGGCTTCGGCAGGCGCGGGGGGCGAGGTTGCTGGTGCTGCCATTAGTCCCTGAGCTCCTTGCCGGTCAGGTTGATGAACACCGTCTCCAGGCTGGGCTCAGAGATCGACAGGTCGGAGAGGTCGAAGCCGCCGCGCTCGGCGGCGAGCACGATCCTCGGCACCAGGCGCTCGCTGCCGGTCATGTGCAGTTCCACCGCGCCGTCGACGGTCCTCGTCCGCCTTACCCCCTCGACTTCCCCGGTGAGCAATTCGGCCAGCTTGTCCGGCTCGCCGGTCGTCTTGACTGTCACGATCGTGTCGGCATCGATGCTCTGCTTCAGCGCGGCCGGGGTGTCCATCGCGAGGATCTTGCCGTGGTCCATGATCGCCACCCGCTCGCAGAGCCGGTCGGCCTCTTCCATGTAGTGCGTGGTCAGCAGGATCGTCTGGCCGTCGGCGTGCAATTCGCCGAGCAGTTCCCACAGTGCGAGCCGGCTCTGCGGGTCAAGGCCGGCCGTCGGCTCGTCGAGGAACAGCACGGCGGGCCGGTGGAAAATCGCCCGGGCGACCATCAGCCGCTGGGCCATGCCACCGGACAGGGCGTAAACCGACGCTTTGGCCCACTTGCCGAGCTGGAACTGTTCGAGCAGCCGGTCGGCGATCCTTCGGGATTCCTTGGACCCGATGCCGAATAGGCGGCCGTGGAAGTAGAGGTTCTCCCAGACGGTGAGCTGCCGGTCGAGCGTGTTCTGCTGGGAGACGATTCCGCTGAGCTGCTTGGCCAGGGCCGGATGGCTGGCGACGTCGACTCCCCCGAGGAAGGCTCGCCCGCCGGTCGGGACCACCCGGGTCGTGAGGATGCCGACGGTGGTGGTCTTGCCGGCGCCGTTCGGGCCGAGCAGGCCGAAGATCTCGCCCGCCTTCACGTCCAGGTTGAGCTTGTCGACGGCCGCGAAATCGGTGTCCTTGTAGATCTTGGTGAGATCCTCGGTGTGGATCGCCGCTGTCTCGTTTGGAGCACTGTCGTATGGAGGACTGCGCTTCTGGCTGGGAACTCCGGGTTCGTCCACAGTTGCTCGCACGGTACTCATCGATGCGATCTTAACTCCGCCTGCGGCACGAGCGACTCGGCAGCCGAGCCGCCCGCACCGACGTGAGGCCTCTAGGCGCCAAAGGCGACCCCTTCGGCGCCACCAAGCACTGCTTCCCGCCACGCTGACCCAAGGCAACGTGTCGTATACTCGTACAGGAAATCTGTACGAGTGAGGTGAGGATTCGTGACGGCGGTCAGCATCAGCCACGCCCGCGAGAATCTGTTCCCGCTAGTCCGGCGTGTTAACGAAGATCACATCGCTATCGAGATCGTCTCTCGCCATGGCGGCAACGCAGTCCTGATGTCGGCCGACGACTACGAGTCGCTTCAAGAGACCCTCTATCTGTTCTCCACCCGCGCCAACGCCACCCACATTCTGCGCGGGTTGGCCGAGGCTCGCGACGGCCGGGCCGAACCGGTGGACATTGACACGCTCGCGGACAGGTTCAAACTGCAGCAGGACCAGTGAAACTATCCGTCACCTCTGGCGCCCTCGAAGATCTCGAAGCTTGGTCGACGACCAATCCCAAGGTACTAGCCAGGATCATCCGACTGATTGCGGAGATCGTACGGACGCCGCGTACTGGAACCGGCAAGCCGGAGCGCCTTAAGCACCTTGGCGGCGAGGTCTGGTCACGCCGGATTACCGAGAAGGACCGACTCGTCTACGACATCCAGCACGACATGATCACCATAGTCGCCTGCCGGTTCCACTACGACGACCACTAATCATCCGCACGGCTCCCGTTTCTGCTTTGGCGAAGAGTTTGCTGCGGGACACCGCCGCCCGTCGGAGTGACCATCATTGAGTTGAATGACTGGGTTCCGAGGATCTTTCTCGGCAGAGTTCGTCGATTCTTAGCCAGGCGGGAGGCAGTTCGCCGGTCGTCCCGGCCATCAGGGCCATGACGGCCGGGTCGTCGGCGGGCGGGGGCGGGTTAGCGGCCGGACCGGGGTCGTAGCGGGCGGCGAAGGCGAGGATGAGGTCGGCGATGTGCTCCAGGCGGGGATCGGACGGATCCCATTCCGCCGCCTCATCGTAGGCCAGGTAGATCTGGCGGAACTCCGGTTCGTCGAGCGCCTTGAGTTTGGCCTGGGCCGCATCGCCAGACTCGTCTGGGTAGCCGGCGGCGAG
>DATNFM010000034.1:0-16508 GCA_035606435.1 Streptosporangiaceae bacterium
CCGTCGTAAGCGCGGAGTTCGTCGATGGCCTGCTCGGCCATGGCCAGGCGCTGGCCGGCGCTAGCTGGTGGCTGACCGGTCAGCTCGGCCGCCTGGTTCACGACTTCTGGCCGCCCGGTACCGATGCCGAATTCGAACCGCCCGCCCGATAGCAACGACAGCGAGTGCGCGTCCCAGGCCGTCAGCTTGGGCAGTCTCAGCGGGCTCGCGAGCACGAATGTCCCTACCCGCAGCGTTTTAGTCGCTCCGGCCGCCAGGGCCAGCGCGGGCAGCGGCGACAGCAACTGGAGACCGTCGGCCGTCAGCAGGCTGGAGAACCCCAGAGCCTCCGCGCGCCGGGCGACACCTAACCACTGAGTTTCGTTTTGGGGGACCGCCTGCACTGCGAACCGGAAGGGCTTGCTAGTCATACCTTGCAGGCTAGTAGCACCAAGGAGCGGAGGACGTTGATGCTCGTCGCCAGGTTGCATGGGATCGCTGACCTCCGGATCACCGACGAGCCGCCGCCGGCCGTCGAAGCCGGCATGAGCCTGGTCCGGGTCACGGCCGTCGGTATCTGCGGCTCTGACCTGCACTGGTGGTCAGAGGGTGGCATCGGAGACTCGGTTATTGACCGTCCGGTCGTACCAGGGCATGAGGCCGCCGGCGTCATCGAGAGCGGCTCCCGGCGGGGCGAGCGGGTCGCGGTCGATCCGGCGATCCCGTGCGGCTGGTGCGAGCTATGCCTGCGCGGCTACCGGAACCTGTGCGTGAACATCCAGTTCTCCGGCCACGGTACTCAAGACGGCGCGATGGCCGAGTTCATCGCCTGGCCGTCGCATCTCCTGCCCGCGCTGCCGGACGCGCTCACCGACTCCGATGGCGCCTTGCTCGAGCCGCTCGGCGTCGCCATTCACTCCGTGGACCTCGGTCACCTTCGTCTGTCCGAGTCGGCCGCCGTGGTGGGTTGCGGCCCGATCGGGCTGTTGCTGATCCAGCTGCTGCGGGCGGCCGGAGCGGACACGGTGATCGCCTTTGACCCGCTGCCGCATCGGCGGGAGGCGGCCGGGCGCCTGGGCGCCGATCTGGTAGCTGACCCTGACCAGGCGGACCTGGACCAGCTTCCTGAACTGGCCGGCTACGGCCCCAACGGCGTCGACGTGGCATTCGAAATGGCCGGAACCGATGCCGCCGTTCAGCTGGCGACCTCGGTGGTTCGGCCCGGCGGCCGCGTCGTGCTCGGCGGCATCCCCGGCGATGACAACATCCGCTTGCAGGCGTCGGTCGCGCGCAGAAAAGGCCTGACCATCGCCCTGGTCCGGCGGATGAATGACACTTATCCGCGGGCGATCAGGCTGGCCGAATCGGGCAAGGTCGACCTGTCAATCGTCAGCGACCGGTTCCCGCTCGACCGGGCCGCTGAGGCGATGTCCCAGGCTGCCGCTCGCGGCGGGCTCAAGACGGTGGTCGAAGGCTAGCCGGGACAGGTGAGCCTGGTTACCGTCGTGGTCGAAGATGCACAAGACCTCGGCCGGGCCATCGTGGGCATTGATCGCGTGCGGCGTCATGGTCGAGAACTCTGCCGCGTGACCGGTCGGGACCAAGATCACCCGCTCGCCAAGCCGCAGCCGGATGGTCCCTGACAGGACGGTGAACCAGTCCCGGCCGGGGTGAACCCGAAGCTTGTCTCGGTCGGGCGGCTCGGACTTGCTCATGCGGATCTTCGCCACCGACACCCCGTGCGGGGCTCGCTCGGGCGGAGTCAGCATCCAGGTGGTCCGGCCGCGGGCCACATCGCGCAGTGGCCGGATCACGACGTCATCGTCGCGGGCCGTCTCGACGAGCTGGTCCAGCGTGGTGCCTAGTGCCCGCGCGATCACGGTGAGCTGGTCGAGCGCGATGCGACGGCTGCCGGTCTCGATCCGGCTTAGATTCGACGGGCTCACGTGGCAGCGCTGAGCCAGGTCGTCGAGCGACCAGCCCCTGGCCTGCCGCAGCCCTCTGATCCGCTGCCGGACCAGCGCGTCCAGGTCCGGATCCTGCGCTGCCTCGCCTTGCTTCATGAGCAAGATGTTATGTCATAGGGGCACGAGGAGCGTACGGTCGGGAGCATGACTTCGGACCAGCACCAGCAGCATCATCATCACCACCACTCGACCTCGGAGGAGGACACGGCCGCGCTCATCGAGCAGCTTGACCTCGATGGCGAGGTGTTCGACTCGTATCTGGCCGCCGTCACCGGGCTGGTCCGAGATCAGGCCGCGGGCCGGCCGGTGCACCGAATCCTCGACCTTGGCTGCGGCACCGGCAACGGCGCGCTGAAGCTAGCCCAGCTGTTCGGCGACGCCGAGGTCATCGCCGTGGACAGTGCCGCCCCGATGCTCGCCCGGCTGCAGGCCAAGGCCCGTGACCGGGGACTGGACGGACGAGTGCGCACGATCGAATCCGACCTGGACGGAGCCTGGCCGCTCACCGGCACCGTCGACCTGGTCTGGATGTCGATGGCCCTGCACCACCTTGCCGACCCGAAGCGAGGGCTAGCCGAGATATCCGCCGCGCTCAGCCCCGGCGGCCTGCTCGCTCTCGCCGAACTGACCGAACCGCTGCGATTCCTGCCCGGTGACCTCGGCATCGGCCAGCCTGGACTGGAGGAACGCTGCAATGCCGCCCAGTCCGAATTCGCCGCCGCCGAGATGCCCTACCTGGGGGCGGACTGGGGTCCGCTGATCTCCCAGGCCGGCTACGAGATCGTCACCGAGCGCAGGTTCGATCTCGAACTGGCCCCGCCGCTCGCTCCGGCCGCTCGCCGGTACGCGCTCGGCTACACCAAGCGCATCCGGTCCAGGGTGCAGGCCGCGCTAAGCCCAGGCGATCTCGCCACGCTCGATGCCCTGACCTCGGACGACGGTCAGTACAGCGTCTTGCATCGTTCCGACCTGCATTTCCGGGGGGCCAGAACGCTATGGATCGCCGCGAAAGGCGTCCGGTAGTCTCGCGGCCATGAAGCTCCACGTCGGATGCGCGATGTGGACGTACGCGCCGTGGCAGGGACGATTCCTGCCCGCGTCCCTGCCACCGACCGAGCGGCTGCGCGCGTATGCGACCTGGTGCAATGCCGTCGAGGGCAATACGACCTTTTACGCGACGCCGGCTCCGCGCACGGTGCAGTCGTGGGCCGAGCAGACCTCGCCCGACTTCCGGTTCGTACTCAAGCTGCCAAGATCGATCACCCATGACCGCGGCCTTGGCGGGGTCGATGACCTGCTCGGCAGCTTCCTGTCCGCGATCGAGCCGCTTGGAGGGCGCGCCCACACCCTCTGGATCCAGTTGCCGCCGTCATTCGGCCCGGGCGAACTCGGTGCCCTCGCCGGCTTCGTACGTCGCCTGCCCAAGACCTACCAGTACTGCGTCGAGGTACGGCACCGCGGGTTCTTCGACGAACCGAGGTCGGCGCTGCAACTGGAGCGGGTTCTGGGCTTCGTCGGGGCCGAGTGGGTCACGTTCGACACCACGCTCCTGTTCGCCAGCGCGCCGGTGACCGCCGCCGAGCGGGAGGCCTGGACGAGGAAGCCGCGGCTGCCGCGCCGGACCCGAGCCCTGACCAGCGATCCCGTCGTCCGCTACATAGGTCGCGACGACGCGGCGAGCACCGTCGCCGGGTGGCAGCACTGGCTCGATGTCGTGGCCGGCTGGCTCGGTGAGGGGCGCTCTCCGACGGTGTTCATCCATACTCCCGACAACGTCGAAGCCTTGGATCTGGCTCGCCGGTTCCACAGCGACATGCGATCGCGGGTGCCCGACCTCGAACCGCTGCCAGAACCAGTTCCAGCCGGGCCGCCGACTCTCTTCTAGATATGAGTCGGGATGGCACGGACGCGGTGCGAGGTGCCGAAGCCGGGCGGCAGCCAGACCCAGCCGCTGGCCAGGTGATAGATGATCTGGTGGTGGTAGTAACTGTTCAGGGCACCCCGGCTGGCGCGCAGCCGGGCCGCGAAGCGCTCCACCGACCGCACGTAGTTCGAGCTGTTGTTATAGGCGAAGATGGCGCGGCTCATGTCACCCGGCGCTCCGCTGGCGCGCAGGTAGCTTGCCGCCGCCATGATCGCGTCCCGCGGGTTGTAGATGCTGCCGTGACCGTAGCTAGCCCAGGTCGCGGGCTCGAATTGCATCGGCCCCTGCGCGCCGGTGCTGCTCGGACCCATGATGCGTCCGAAATCGGTCTCGATGAAGTTGATCGCGGCCAGGTAGGACCAGTTCACGCCGGTCGCCTTCTGGGCGGCGTGGTAATAGTCCAGCAGCTTGCGCGGCGACTTGGCCCGGATCAGCTTCCACGGCGGCAGCTTGGGCTCGCCCGGCGTGATCGCGACCAGGTCGGCGGTCGACTCGATGTCGGCGGAGGCGGCGGACCGCCAGGCCTGGGGCACCGCGCTGAGCACCGGCCCGGCCCAGGACGGCTGGTAGGCCAGCTTGAGGCAGACCAGCTGGAGGATCAGTGCCTGCCTGGCGAAGGTGTTCGCCGCGCCGGTGGTCTTGGCCAGCGCTTTCTCGGCCGCGGTGAGCTGAACCGCTAGCCGGGCCGGACTTGCGCCAATCCGGGGCACCTTCTTGATCGGCTTCGGCCGCCGATGAGCTGACGTTGGCGTGCTGCTCGGCGACGGACTGGCCGCGGCGGCAGAAGCGCTCGGCGCGGATTTGGCGCTGCCCTGATCGGGCGCCGAGCCGCTTGAGCACCCGGCCACCAGGCCCGCCGCCGCGAGACAGGCTGTCAGCAAAGTCAGAGCACGGATTCCGGTCATTGAAGCAACCTAACCCGGGTCGGCGACGTCTCGTTGGGAGATGCGATCACACGCAACTCCCGCAATGCTCGTGGTCGGCCTGGAGGTCCGTGCGTCATGCTGAAGCCAATGGCTACGAAGACGGTGACCACCCAGGCCCGGCGGAACGCCGTGGCGCGCGCTCGCATCGACTTCTGGTTCGACACGGCTCTGCTGCTCGGTTTCACCTTGGCCTACAGCTATGGCTTCACCGGAATCGCGATCCACGAGTGGCTCGGCATCGGACTGGGGATCGCCCTGCTGTTCCACCTCACCCTGCACTGGGACTGGGTTGTCAGGACTTCGGTGAAGCTCATCGACCCGCACGGCCGGGACAAGCTGATCTGGCTGGTCAACTTGCTGCTGCTGTTCGCGATGACGTTCTGCATCGCGTCGGGGATCTTGATCTCGCGGGTCGCGCTGCCTTTCATCGGCCTTTACCCGCTCGGCGGGCCGTTCTGGTCCAGACTGCACGTTCTGACCGCCGAGATTACCCTGGGCCTGGTCCCGGTGCACGTCGCGCTGCGCTGGCGCTGGATCATGGGGGTCGGCAGCAGGCTGGTGACCCGGCCCCGGCGAACGGCTGGACGGTCTGGGTGAAGTTCCTCCGGCGCTTCGCCGTCGTCACGCTCATCGTCGCCGTGGTTACCGGAATCGGCCTGGCCTGGAACCACTTCGACCCCAGCAGCCTGATCGGCGGCATTCCCGGCGCGAATCACGTAAGCCTGCGCGATCCCGCCGCGCGCAAGAACGGCATCGAGGTCCTCCGCCCCGGCAACGGCCACGACCGCCGGATCCTCGCGCTTCCGCCGGGCGCCAGCCCGCCCCGGCACCTTGCTCGCAACGTCATCGTCGTTCACCTGCGGCCAATGGATCTCGGGCTCAACTCCATGTTCGAGCGGGTCGACTGGCCGTTCCTCACGCACACCGTGGTGATCGAGGCCGGCGTGATGGCCATCGTCGTGTTCCTGGCCCGCGTTCGTCGGCGCGCGCGCCGGGCCTGGCGGACCCGCAGGCTCGCTTCGGCAGAGCCAGCCGGCGGCGTACGCTCGGCGCTATGGCGAACGCGCGTGTGAAGGTCCTGATCCTGGCGGCCGACGACTTCGAGGACTCAGAGTTGCTGTATCCGTTCTACCGCCTGGCCGAGGAAGGCATCGCGGTCACCGTCGCCGGCCTGGACACCAGCCCGGTCCACGGCAAGAAGGGTCACGGGCCGTTCGCGGTCGACACCACGGTGGACCAGGTCACGGAGCCGGACTTCGCTGGCCTGGTCATCCCCGGCGGGTACGCCCCGGACAAGCTGCGCCGGTCGCAGGCCGTGCTCGACCTGGTCCGCGCGTTCGACGCGGCCGGCAAACCGATCGCGTTTATCTGTCACGCCGGCTGGGTCCCGATCTCCGCGAAGATCCTCAAGGGTCGCCGCGCGACCAGCGTCGGAGCGATCCGCGATGACATGGTCAACGCCGGCGTTGACTGGGTCGACGAGGCCTCGGTCGTCGACGGCAACCTCGTCTCCGCGCGGACCCCGGCCGACCTCGGACCCTGGATGAAGGCACTGCTGTCGGCCCTGCCGAGTTCGTCGATCTAGCGGGACCGGATAGGGCAAGCAGATGGCTGACTTCGGGCTGGGCAGCTGGCCGCACCGGCGTGCCCGCATCGACCCCGACCGTCCCGCGTTCCGGCAAGGCGACCGGGAGCTGACCTACCGGCAGCTGGCCGATCGCGTCGAGGCCCTGGCGAGCGCGCTGCGGGCCGCCGGGGTTCGGCGCGGCGACCGCATCGCCTACCTGGCGGCGAACAGCATCGCCGGCTTCGAGACGTTCTTCGCCGCCGGGCGGCTCGGCGCGATCTTCGCTCCGCTCAACATCCGGCTGACGACGCCCGAACTGGCCTACCTGGTGCAAGACTGCGCGCCCAGCCTGCTCGTCCATGACGGGGACTCAGCGCGGCACCTGAGCGCGCTCGCCGGTCCCGGCTCGCCGGTCCGCCGGACGCTCGCGCTGGGAGAGGACGGCTCTGGCGGCTACGAGGAGTTCCTGCGGGCCGATCTTGCCCAGGGGCCGCTGGAGACCGAGGTCGGGCTCGATGACGACGCCGTGATCCTCTACACCAGCGGCACGACCGGCCGCCCCAAGGGTGCGGTGCTCACCCACGGCAACCTCACGTTCAACACGATGAACCAGCTCGCCCACGCCGACGTCCTCCGAACCGATACCGCCCTGGCGATCGCCCCGCTGTTCCACGCCTCCGGACTCGGCCAGGTCAGCCTGCCGACGCTGTTCAAGGGCGGCCGCGTGGCCGTGCTGCCGCGCTTTGACCCGGGCGCGGTGCTCGAAGCGATCCAGTCGCTGAAGATCGCGTCGTTCGGCGCCGTGCCGACGATGCTGCAGTTGCTCTGCGACCATCCTGCGTTCGTCGGGACCGACCTCGGGTCGCTGCGGTACGTGATCTACGGCGGTTCGATGGCCGCCGAGCGTGTCGCCGTCGCCTGGCAGCGGCGGGGGGTGGTGCTGCTTCAGGGCTACGGGATGACCGAGGCCTCACCCGGCGTGCACCTGGCCAGCCCCGACGGCGCCACCGAGCGCCCGACCTCGATCGGCAGCCCGCACTTCTTCACCGACGTGGCGTTCAGCCCGCTCGGCGACGGCGACCGCGACGGCCGGTCCGGCGAGTTGCTGGTCCGCGGCCTCAACGTGTTCCGCGGCTACTGGAACCGGCCGCAGGACACGGCGCGGGCACTGGCCGACGGCTGGTTCCACTCCGGAGACGTCGTCCGGGTCGATGACGACGGCTGGGCCTATGTCGTCGACCGGATCAAGGACATGATCATTTCGGGAGGAGAAAACATTTACCCGGCCGAGGTCGAAGCCCAGATCAACTCCCTGCCCGGCATCACAGAAAGCGCCGTCATCGCCGTTCCCGACGACCGCTGGGGCGAAGTCGGCCTGGCGTTGATCGTCCCTGACCCCGATTCCGCCCGGCAGTGGGATGCCGCGACCTTGCGCGAGGCGCTGGCAGACCAGCTAGCGGCCTTCAAGATCCCCAAGCACGTTCAGGTAGTCGAATCGCTGCCGAAAACCGTCACCGGCAAGGTCCGCAAGCAAGACCTAAGGCAGGCCACCGCGTCCTCATCCTCCCCGCCGCCCGATTAGTCTGGCGGGTGCTGCAATCCGGCTAGATAGATGACGCGCTGGGCGACGTTGATCGCGTGGTCGCCGAGGCGCTTGTAAAAACGGGCCACCAGGGTCATCTCCACGGTCACGTAAGGCGGCATCCGGCCGGTCGATACTTCCGCGATCAGCTGCGCGTGCAAGTCACCCATATCGTCGTCACGCTGGCTCAAGACGGCGGCCACCGAGCGATCTCGCTGATACCAAGAATCCACCGCTTGCCGCCACATTGAAGTCACGACGTTGCCCATCTGCTCGACGATCTCACGGCTGCGCGCCGAGAGATCGTCCTTGCTCACGCGGTCGGCCCGGCTGGCGATCTCGACGATCAGATGATGCGATCGCTCCAGCTCGGGAACCACGCGGAGCACGGCGAGCAGGAAACGCAGGTCCGACGCTACTGGCGCCTCCAAGGCGATCTCCCGCCCGGCGAGCTGCTCGATCTCGTGGTACAGGTCGTCGATGATCGCCTCGCGGGCGGCCAGCAGGCCGGCCATCTGGCCGTCGCCGCGCAGGAGGGCACCGGTCGCCTCGGACAAGTCCTCAGCGACGACCGCGAACAGCTCGATGACCTTCGTCTCGATCGCGTCCAGCTGGCCCTGGAATTCTTGTCGATGCTCGGGCATGGTTCTAAGGATTCCCCCCGTCAGATGTGCCCCACCTCTTCCCTCTCAGGCAACATCAGTTAAATCTAAAGCTATTGGATGTTCACCTCCTGTTCGTGGTGCCGGCTGCATGCGAGGAGCGTCCAGGAGCAAGATTCAATTCGGGGGTTCTTAACGCGCTGACCCGACGGGGAAGATTCCGATCGGGGATTTCGCGTTCTTTGCGTAACGGGGGCAACAATGCGAGGTTTTCGCATTCGGCGAATTATGGGAGGTGCGGCCGTCGTCGCCACGGCTACGGTGCTGGCCGCATGCGGCTCAGGCAACTCGGGCGGCGGATCGGGAGGAACGGGCGGTTCCAGCCTCTCCGGCACGCTCAACGCGAGCGGATCGAGTTTCCAGCTCACCTTCCAGCAAGCGGCCATCCAGGCCTTCAGATCGATCCAGCCGGGGATGACCGTCAACTACGCGGGCGGCGGCTCGGGCAAGGGCCGTACGGACCTGGCCGCCGGGACGGTCAACTTCGCCGGCTCGGACTCACCGATCCCCGCCGCCGAGATGGCGAGCTTCCATGGCAGGAAGGTCCTGTACTTCCCCGTCGTGATCGGCCCGATCACGGTCGCGTACAACTTGCCCGGCGTGAAGACCCTCAAGCTCACGGGACCTGTGATCGCCAAGATCTTCCAGGGCGACATCAAGACCTGGAACGATCCGGCGATCAGGTCGATCAATCCAGGCGTTCACCTGCTCAGCACCGCGATCACCATCGCCCGGCGCTCGGACTCCTCCGGTACCACGGAGAACTTCTCGGAGTTCCTGCTCAAGGCGGCGCCGGGAGTCTGGAAGCTCGGCAGTTCCTCGACCATCAACTGGCCAGCGGCCAGCCGAGGCGGCAATGGGAACGGCGGGGTGGCTCAGATCGTGAAGTCCACTACCGGCGCCGTGGGCTACGTCGATTACGCCGACGCCAAGGCATCCGGGCTGGCCTTCGCATCCGTCCAGAACAAGGACCACGTTTTCGTGGCGCCGAGTCCGAGTTCGGCCTCGGCCGCCGCCGGTCAGGCTAAGGTCGCGCCGGATCTGACCTTCAGCGCCCTCTGGGCGCCCGGTGCCAGTTCCTACCCGATTACCTATCAGTCCTGGGATTTGGTCTACCAGAAGCAGCCGGGCCACAACACGGCGAAGATGCTGCGGTCCTACATCGGGTACCTGCTCGGGGACGGCCAGAAGTTGCTGCATAGCCTGAACTACGCTCCGCTGCCCGCGAGCGTCGATCAGAAGGCGAAGGCGCAGCTCAGCCAGATCGGCTCTTAGCCAGTGGCCTCCATGACGCAGGAGCAGCGGGACCGTAGGCCAAGCGCACTGGCTGAGCGGCGGCCGTTCGGCGACCGGGCGTTCCAGGTAATCACGCTGGCCGCTGGTCTCCTCGTGCTTGTGATCCTGGTGCTGGTCGCCGTCTCGACCAGTCAGCAGGCTTCGTCGTGGTTCTCCAGCGAAGGCACCAAGATCTTCTCCAGTAACTGGAATCCGACGGCGGCGCAGTTCGGGGGCCTTGCTTTCATCTACGGCACGGCTATCACCGCGCTGATCGCGATCATCCTGGCCGTGCCTGTCAGCGTCGGGGTGGCACTGCTGCTGACGGAGGTCGTGCCACGCCGCTGGGCGCGTCCCATTGTCTACGTGATCGACCTGCTAGCCGTCGTCCCCTCCGTGGTCTGGGGGCTGTGGGGCATCCTGACCTTCGCGCCCTGGGTCCAGGGCATCTACAACTCGATCGGCTCAGCCGTAAACGGAGTCCCGGTCCTGGACGCTTTCTTCGGCCCGCCGGCGAGCGGTGCCTCGTTCTTCACCGCTGGCATCATCCTGGCCTTCATGATCACTCCGATCGTGACCTCGCTGTCGCGCGAGGTGACCGCCACGGTGCCGGCGATCGACAAGGAAGGCGCCTATGCGGTCGGCGCGACCCGCCTTGAGGTGATCAGGGGGGTCGTCATCCCGCACAGCCAGGGCGGGATCGTCGGGGCAGTGCTGCTCGGGCTGGGCCGGGCCATCGGCGAGACGATCGCGGCCGCGCTCGTGATCGGTTCTTCCGCCACGATCACCTCGCACCTCTTCGCACCCGGCTACAACATGCCCTCCGTCATCGCCAACGAGTTCGGCGAGGCGACCGGCGTGTTCCGCGCCGCGCTGATCGGGCTCGGCGTGCTCTTGTTCGTCTTCACGATCGTCATCAACGTCATCGCGAGGACCGCCGTCGCGCGGTCCGCCCGGCGTAAGAGGGGTGCCTGATGGCGCCGGCAGATACCGGGCAGCCCAAGGTCGACCTGCGCGAGCCGCCGTCCTGGCGCCGGACCAGGGATCGCGCCGCCACCGCGCTGATGGCGGCATCGCTGATTCTCGTGATCATCCCGCTCGGCCTGGTTCTCTTCACGGTGATCGCCAAGGGCGCTTCGGTCATCTCCTGGTCGTTCCTCACCGGCTCGATCCCTCCGTCGGTGCTGCCTGCCAGCTTCGGGGGAATCGGGCCCGCGGTCCTCGGCACGATCTTGATCACCGGCCTCGCTACGGTGATCGCGGTACCCCTCGGTGTTCTGGGCGCCGTCTACCTCAACGAGTACGGTAGTAGCCGGACGCTGGCACGGCTCATCGGATTCATGGCCGACGTGATGACCGGCGTGCCTTCGATCGTGATGGGGCTGTTCATCTTCTCGATCTGGGTGCTCCACTTCGGCTTCTCAGGTCTCGCGGGAGCGTTCGCGCTCGGCGCCCTGATGCTGCCGATCGTCATCCGGTCGACCTACGAAATGCTGCGACTGGTGCCTGACTCGCTGCGTGAAGGGAGCCACGCCTTGGGGGCCACCAAGGCGCGAGTGACACTGACCGTCGTCTTGCCAGCGGCGCTGGGGGGAATCGTGAGCGGTGCCCTGCTGGCTGTCGCCCGGGCGGCGGGTGAGACAGCGCCGCTTCTGTTCACCATCCTCACCGTCACCACGGCGAACCCGAATGTGTTCAGTGGCCCTAACACCTCGCTGCCCTCGCAGATCTTCGTCAATGCTTCGTCACCCTACGTCGGCGCCCAAGCTCGGGGCTGGGGTGCCGCGCTCACGCTGATCGCTATCGCCTTCATCCTGATGATCGCCGCGCGCCTCATCACTGCACGGTTCGCCCGTTATGTCCCATAGGGAGCGCCATGGAACAGCCTGAGCTGAAAGCCGCCGTCAACCCGTCTAGGCAAACACCAGCAGAACGACAGGCGCAGTCAACCCAGGCCGAGACAGTCTTCGAGATGCAGCAAGTGTCGATCTGGTACAGCGCGTTCAGGGCCGTCACCGACGTCTCCCTGACCATCCCGGAAAAGGAGATCACCGCTTTCATCGGCTCGTCCGGCAGCGGCAAGACGACCGTGCTGCGGGCCTTGAACCGCATGAACGACCTCGTGCCCGGCGCCCGCCTGGAGGGCGCGCTGACCTACCGGGGCGTGCCGTTGTACGGCAAGGACGTCTCGGCGACGGCGGTGCGCCGGCGCATCGGCATGGTCTTCCAGAAGCCGAATCCGTTCCCCAAATCGATCTACGACAACGTGGCCTTCGGCCCGCGCGTCAACGGTGAGCGCCACAGGAGCAGGCTGGACGAGATCGTCGAGCGCTCGCTGCGCAGGGCCGCTCTGTGGGACGAGGTCAAGAACCGCCTGCGCACATCGGGTCTGAGCCTGTCCGGCGGGCAGGCGCAGCGGCTGTGCATCGCCCGCGCGATCGCCGTAGAGCCCGACGTCGTGCTGATGGACGAGCCGGCCTCGGCGCTCGACCCGATCGCGACGGGAGCCATCGAGGACTTGATGCGGGAGCTCAAGTCGCAGATCACGATCGTCGTCGTGACGCACAACATGCAGCAGGCCAGCCGGGTCAGCGGGCGCACGGCGTTCTTCCACGTGCTCACCGACTCCGAGACCGATACCCGCACCGGCGTGCTAGTCGAGTCAGGGACGACGGAGCAGATCTTCCAGGACCCGAGGGACAGCCGCACCAGGGCCTACGTGACCGGCCGCATGGGATTAGCCGCCCATCCACCAAAGGAACAGCCGCTAGAGGATCAGGCCGCCGGTGGCGCGGTGTTCTGGCCGGTGATCCAGGTGGCCTCCGGCCCGGCCAGGAAGGCGACCCTCCAAGGTTCCCATTCGCCCGGCCTCCTCACTGACCCGCGCGCGGACCGGCCTCGGGACAGCGAGGAAGAGAGCCCGCGTAAATTTTTCTCCATAAATAGCAGTGGTCCCCGAGCGGAAAAGAACACCGCCCAGGGACCACCAGCTATCAGGCGGAAGGTATTAACCGACCGTATAGACGTACGGGAAGTTCGCGATGATCTGCGTTCCGTTGCGGACACTGGTGTTACTGACCACCGACAGCGTGCCGGTCACCACGGTGGCCGAGGCCGCCTTCGGCACGAGGTTGGCGGTCAAGGTGGCGGTCCCTCCGGCCGGGATGAACACCGCCGTGGTCGCGGCGCCGCCGGAGATGTCGCCGGCGCTGGCCCGCAGCGTGAACGAACGCCCGACGTTGGCGTTGTTCGTCACCTGGACCGAGATCGGGTTCGAACTGCCGCCTGCCAGCGTCGTCCCGGCGCTGGACGGCAGTCCGGTCGCGGAGACCTGCACCTGGTTGAACGACACGTTGCCGGTCACGAGTTGGGTGAACTCGAGGCCGCTCTCGGTGAGGTTCAGCTCAACGTCGATCTCCCACTGGCCGGGGACCGGGTTGGGCGCGATCAGATAGGCGTTGGCCACCGGCGGGCTGCCGGGCGCATTAGTCGTGGTCGGGGTGGCGTCCTCCGCCACGACCGTGCCGGCCGGGCTGACCAGCCAGAGCGTCATCGGATTGTCCGCACTGGCGTCTGGCGTCGAGAAGCTGACGTCCATGTCGTTCTCGCCCGCGGGCACGTTGATGTTGAACGTGCTGATCTGGCCAACCTGGCGGCCGACCGTGCCGATGATCGTGGTGTCGAACTCGCCGCCGGCCGACGGGATCAGGGTCCGCCGGTTGACTGGGAGCGAGATCGTCGGGCCGCTGCTCGGGTTGATCTGCAGCGACTCTGGGTGATCGCCAGGTGCCGTCGGCATCGCGACGCTTAGCGGGATCGTGGCGGACGAGCGTGCCCCGATCGCCGTGTTGCCGAAGGCTGGCGTGGTGATCCAGTGCTGGCCGGTGGCCCGGAACGTGACGTTGCCCCGGTAGGTGCCAGGCACGTTCGGCAGCGACTGCAGGTGCGAGCGGCCGTTCGCCCACAGGATCTGGGCCGTCCAGGTACCTGCCGTCGGGTTGGCGATCTCTACGTGCTGGATGTTGGGCACGGTGCCGTTGACACCGGCCCTGGTCGACGGCGTGCCGAAGTCGTACGAGATCGTGGCCAGCCGGCCATGGGGCGCGATCAGGTTGTACGACAAGATCGTGCCGTTGGCGGGGTCGGGGATGATCAGGTCGGTGTTGAGCCGGCTGAGCCCCTTCGGAACCTTGAAGGTGATCGGCGTCGCGGCCTGTGCGCCTTCGGCCGGAACCGGCAGGCTCGGGTCAGGCGCGCTGACCGCCTCGGTGACGGTCTTGCCGATCTGGGTGGCCGGGCCGAGGTCGCGGTAGCTGCCGCTCACCGTCTCGTCGGTTTTGCTGGCGTTGTAGAGCGTGACCGACTGGCTGCTGGTGCTGCCGCCCGTGGCGGTGACGTCGAGCTGGGTCGGCGTCGGGATCAGGGCGGGAGCGTCGTTGCCACCGGACACCGTCGTGCCCGGCATCTGCTGCGCGGCGCGAACGGCCTTGTAGATGTCGACCTCGCCGGCACCCTGCTCCTGGGAAGGAGCGAAGATGTCGCTGGCGGTGCCGGTCAGGATGGCCTTGACCATCGCCGGGGTCGGCTTGGCGCCGCCGTGGCTGTTGGCGTAGGCCTCGATCACGTCGGCGGCAGCTCCGGCGATGAGCGGAGCGGACTGGCTGGTGCCGCCGAACGCCTCCGTGGTGGTGTTCGTCGGGCAGCCGCTTCCGGCCGGGTTGCACTCGGCTTCGGAGCCGTAGCCTTCGGCAACCAGGTCGACGATCCGGTTGTTCGGCGCGACGCCACCCGAGGACAGCGGGGTGATGTTCTGGTTGATCCACTTGCCGAAACCGAAGGCCTGGGCGTTGAGGCGCAGGTCGTTGGTGGCCCCGGCCTCGATCACCAGCGGGTCGGTGGACGGGGAGGACATGGTGCCTGAGTCGCCGCTGTCGCCCGAGGAGACGACCACGGTCACGCCGGCCGCGACGGCGGCGTCGTTCGACGCGTAGAAGACCGCGTACCGGCCAGGACGCTGGGTGAACCCGAAGGACTCGGAGATCACGTCGGCGTGCTCGACGATCACCGCGTTGTCGATGCCCGCGATGACATCGGACTCGCGCTGGTTGATGAACCCGTTAGCGTTCGTCGGCGTGTCCACCAGCGAGGCGTCGATCAGGGAGGCGCCAGGCGCGTCGCCCTCCATCACGAACGTGCAGCCCGCGGGCAGGCCGGAGAACGGCAGTTCCTTGGAGTAGTCGTAGACCACGTCGCCCTGGCCGGCGACCGATGTGGCGTCTCCGTAGGCCTCGTCGTTGCTGGCGTCAGCGTTGGGGGTGGGGGAGTCGACGACGACGTGCGAGCCGTCTTTCCTGATCAGGTCAGGGTTGCCGGCGAGGCTGTTCATGCCGTCGATCGCGACGAGCACGCCGTCGCCGTTGGCGATCTTCTGGGCCTGATCCTGGTTGCGCTGCGCTGCCGTGAACTGCATCTCGCGCAGCGACTCGGGCTCGACGAACGGCTTCTTCGGGTCGGCCGGGCACAGCTTGCTGCTGAGCGGGCGCGTGTTGCGGGCCGTCGGCTGCGGGCGGGTGACATTGACGGCGATCGGCAGGTCGGGGGCGATTTCCTTGACGGCCGGGTTGTGCCTGAGCTTGGACACTTCGGCCGATGAGATCTTCGCCGCGACGGCGTCGACGCTGACCAGCCGCCTGATCCCGGTGCCGCCGCTCCTCTTGATCTCGGTGACGATCGGATTCTGAGTGGTCTTGGTGGCAGCGGTCCTGGCCCGGCCGTGCGCCCGCATCGTGAGGCTCGAGTACTGCTTCTTCAGTACCACGATCACCCGGCCGCCGGATGCCGCGCCGTACAGAGCGGGCGCTACGGCGGTGGGCCGGCCGTGGGTCGGAGCGGCTTCAGCGGCCGGCAGCCACTGCGCTCCCGCAACTGCCATGGTGCCGGCGGCGAGGCCGGTCACAATTTTGGGTAGAAGGCGTCGTTGCACAAAACCCCCATCTAGGCATAGCCGTTCTTTCGCCGAGTCCCGCGTCCGCCGGCCGTCCGGCATTCTGGCCGCGCGGGACTCCCATCACATTGCTATATAAGATTCAGCCATAATAACCATTTTCATGTCAATGCTGGCATCGTGCCTTGATCGGCCACCGGCCTGTCATGGGCGGATTGTCACGCACGGGTCGCTGCGGGTTGCGGCACTGGATGGTAGCGCTCACAAGTGCACAAGGAAAAGATTTTTCGGTAGCGTGAAAAATTGCGCGTGGTTTTTAGCGCCGAGACATTGTCGCTGCCTTTATCGCGAAAACTCGGTTGCGGCCGGTCGCGGGCCTGTCTAGGTTCGGCTGATGACTTACCAGTGGTGGCCGCTGTTCGACCTGCGCCTGGCCGGACCAGCGCTGACGCTGCGGCCGATGCGCGAAGCGGACCTGGACCTGCTGGCCGCCGAATTGCCTTCGGATCTGGAGATGAACCCGGCCCGGACCAGGTTCGGCCTGCTCGGCGAGCACGTCGGCCGCGGGGTGTCCAGGCACCAGGAGTACTGGCAGGCGTACGGGAGCTGGCGGCCGCAGGCGTGGCGGCTCAACTTCGTGGTAACTGTGCGGGGCTCGGGTGCGGGTGCGGGTGCGGGTGCG
>DATNFM010000035.1:0-3296 GCA_035606435.1 Streptosporangiaceae bacterium
AGGTCATCGAGATCACCGGGATAGGCGACCGGCTGGAGCACCGGCCCAGCGAGCTGTCCGGCGGCCAGCAGCAGCGGGTCGCGGTGGCCCGGGCGCTGGCCAGCCGCCCCGAGATCATCTTCGCCGACGAGCCGACCGGCAACCTGGACTCCCGGGCGGGCACCGAGATACTGACCTTCCTGCGGCGGGCCGTGGACGAGATGGGCCAGACCATCGTCATGGTCACCCACGACCCGATGGCGGCCAGCTACGCCGACCGCATCGTGTTCCTGGCCGACGGACGGATCGTCGACGAGATGCTCCAACCGACGGCCGAACGGGTGCTGGAGCGGATGAGCCGCTTCGGGGAGTGAGCCACGATGTTCAAGATCGCCCTGCAAAGCCTGCTCGCCCGGAAGCTGCGTCTGGTCACCACGGCCCTGGCGGTGATACTCGGGGTCGCGTTCACGGCGGGAACGCTGGTACTCACCGACACCATGAGTAACATCTTCGATAACCTGTCGGCCAGCGTCTACCAGGGTACCGACGCCCTCGTCCGTGCCAAGGCGGTCTTCAACGGCCCGAATCAGATGGGCGAACAGCGGCCGAATATCGACGGGTCCCTGGTCCCAGCGCTGAGCCACGTGCCCGGGGTCGCCGCCGCCGCGGGCAGCGCCTTCGGGTACGCGCGGCTGATTGGCAAGGACGGCAAGCCGATCGGCAACCCGGCGAACGGCGCGCCCACCCTGGGCGGCAACTGGAGCACCGTCCAGGCCCTCAACCCATTCCACCTGGTGGCCGGGCATGCCCCGCAGGCACCCGACGAGGTCGTGATCGACAAGCAGAGCGCCAGGCTCGGCCACCTGGCCGTGGGCGACACCACGACGGTGCTCGCGAATGGGCCGCCGCAGCGGGTGCGGATCGCGGGAATCGTGGGCTTCGGCACCGCCGACAACCTGGCCGGCGCGTCCGTGGTGCTGTTCACCACGCCGGTCGCGCAGCGACTGGTCGCCGAACCCGGCAAGTTCAGCACGATCGGTTTCGTCGCCGACCGGGGGGTGTCTCAGCAGCAACTGGTCAGCAACCTGAAGCGCGCGCTGCCGCCAGGAACCGAGGCGCTGACCGGGGCGGCAGCCATCAAGGAACAACAGGACCAGTTCCAGAAGGCCCTGTCGATCTTTAGCAAGTTCTTCCTGATCTTCGCGATCGTGGCCCTGGTGGTCGGCGCCTACATCATCCTGAACACGTTCGCCATCACCGTCGCCCAGCGCACCAGGGAGAACGGCCTGCTGCGGGCGCTAGGCGCCAGCAGGCGCCAGGTCCTCGGCTCGGTCCTCGTCGAGGCCCTGGCGGTCGGCGTCATCGCTGCGGTGGTCGGGCTGGCCGCCGGGGTCGCGGTGGCTGCGGGCCTCAAGGCGCTGCTGTCCGTGTTCGGGCTCAGCCTCCCCGCCGGGAGCCTGGTCCTCAACGCCAGGACGGTCGTGGCCTCGCTGGTGATCGGGATCGGCGTCACACTGATCGCGGCGATCTCCCCTGCGCGCAAGGCGGCCAAGGTGCCGCCCGTCGCGGCCATGCAGGAGGCGACGGTGGGCAGCAGCGGCTACGGTTCCAAGCAGCGCCTGATCGTCGGCTTGTCCATCCTGGCGCTCGGGGTGGCCGCGCTGTTCACCGGCCTGTTCGGCCACGTCGGCAGCGCCTTCCTGATCGTCGGCGTCGGCGTGCTGCTCGTCTTCCTCGGCGTGTCGGTGCTGGGCCGGACGATCGCGCTGCCGCTGAGCCGGGCGATCGGCGCTCCGCTGCCTCGGGTCAAGGGCGTGACCGGCACCCTGGCCCGGGAAAACACCATGCGCAACCCCAAGCGCACCGCGGCCAGCGCGTCCGCGCTGATGATCGGGGTCGGCCTGATCGCGTTCATCTCGATCTTCGCCTCCTCCGCCAAGGCGTCGATCAACGCGACCATCGACCGGTCATTCGCCGGGGACTTCGTGATCAACTCGGGCGCCGGGTCGACCGGCGGCGGCGTCGACCCCGCGCTGGCCCAGAGGCTGAACGCGCTCCCGCAGGTGGCCGCGGCCACCGGGGAACGCTTCGGGTCCATGCTGATCCTCGGCCAGCCGTACATGATCGCGGCGGTCGATCCCCGCGCCGCCGGCCAGATCTTCAACGTCAGCCCGGTGCAGGGGTCGATCGGCGCCCTCGGCGCGGACGGCATTGCCGTCTATAAGGACGACGCCACCAAGCACCACCTCAAGCTCGGCGACCCTGTGTCGGTCGTGTTCCGCGATACCGGGCCGAAGACGCTGCGGGTCGCCCTCATCTACGGCGACAACCAGGCGGCACCAACGGCCAACCCGGGCAGCAAGACCAGCTATTTCCTGGGCACACCCGGTTACGACGCCAACTTCGCCGCCCCCCACTTCGACAGCCAGGTGTTCGTGAAGAAGGCACCCGGCGTGCCCGCTGCGGCCGCGCTGGCCGCGGTCAAGAAGCTGTCGGCGCAGTACGCGGTCGGCGCTACCGTCCAGGACCAGGCCGCCTACAAGGCCGAGCAGACCAAGCCGATCAACCAGATACTGGCGCTCATCTACACGCTGCTCGCACTGGCCATCGTCATCGCGCTGCTCGGCATCGGCAACACGCTCGCACTGTCGATCTTCGAACGCACCCGCGAGCTCGGCGTGATGCGCGCGGTGGGCATGACGCGGCGCCAGCTACGCGGCACGATCCGCTGGGAGTCGGTGATCATCGCCCTGCAGGGCACGTTCCTCGGCCTGGTGGTCGGGGTGTTCTTCGGCTGGGCACTCGTCCGGGCGCAGAAGAGCCAGGGCATCACCGTCTTCAGCGTCCCGTACCTGACTCTGATCCTCCTGATCGTCCTGGCGGGCCTGGCCGGGGTGGTCGCGGCGATCCTGCCCAGCCGCCGGGCCGCCAAGCTGAACGTCCTGCGCGCCATCGTCACGGAGTGAGGGCGCCTAGATGTAGTCCATGCGCCGCAGCAGGCGCTAGGAGAGCCCAGCTATCCGCCGGCACGGCCGGCTGGCCGCCGGCGTCCGCTGCTACCGGACCACGATTTGCCGGGATCGGTGATAGAGAGACCGGATCCGTGCGACCCTCGAAGACGGGGCCGTCGCGTCAGCCGCTCTCTGGAGGCCTGTACCTGCATGGGACTTGATCGCCGCGTGTTCCGCCGCGGTGGACTTCGTGTCCTTGCCGGGCTTGCGGCGGCGGGGGTGCTCCTGGCGCTGCCACCGGCCACAGTCACCTCGGCCGACGTCAAGGCGGCGCCGGCCCCGGCTCGGGCCGCTGGCCACCCGCCG
>DATNFM010000036.1:0-6666 GCA_035606435.1 Streptosporangiaceae bacterium
GCCAGACCACGTTGACCCGGGCCAACGGCCAGACCACGTTGACCCGGGCCAACGGCCAGACCACGTCGACCTGGGCCAACGGCCAGACCACGTCGACCTGGGCCAACGGCCACGCCACGTCGGCCCGGGCCAACGGCCAGACCACGTTGACCCGGGCCAGACAACGCGGCGCAGACTGATCGAACTACGCTCGCTACAAGCCGAACCGTCCGCTCGCTACAAGCCGAACCGTCCGGTCAAGGGAAAGTAGGCACGTGGCCGCCAATCCGTCCGGCGTGTCCGGCCGAGGCCGGTCGAGTTCTGCTGCCAGCGATCGGCCGGGCAAGGGCGCGCTGGCTTTTCCCGACGACTCGGGCAGCGGGCAGCTGAACGAGCTGCGCAAGATCATCCACTCGGACGGCCAGGGCGGGCTGGCCAAGCCCAGGCAGCCGGTTGTCGCCGTGGACGCGATGGGCGGCGACAACGCGCCGGAGGCGATCGTGACGGGCGCCGTCCAGGCGTTCAGGCAATGGGGCACGGGGATCGTCCTGATCGGCAGGCCGGCCCTGGTGCGGCCACTGCTTGCCGAGCACGGCGTCCTGGGCCAGATCCGCCTGGTCACGGCCGAAGACGCGGTCGCGATGGACGATGGTGCGCTGACCAGCTGGCGACGCCCTCGGTCCAGCCTGGCGATCGCCTGCCAGCTCGTTCACCTGGGCCAGGCCACCGCGGTGATGTCGGCCGGATCGACCGGCGCGATCGTGGCGCTGGCCCGGCTGCGGCTGCGGAACCTGCCGGGCGTGATCAGGCCGGGGCTGGCCGTCGCGCTGCCGACCAGGCCGACGCCCACCGTGCTGATCGACGCCGGGGCGACCGCCGACCCGAAACCGGAAATGCTGGCCCAGTTCGCCCAGCTCGGCTGCGCGTACGCGGAGGTCGCGTTCGGGATAGCCAAGCCGAGGGTTGGCCTGCTGTCGATCGGGGCCGAACCAGGCAAGGGCAACAAGCTGACCAAGCGCGCCTACGAACTCCTGACCGCCGAGCCTGCGCACGGGGCCATGCCGATCAGGTTCGCCGGGAACATCGAGGGCGGCGACCTGCTCAACGGCAAAGTCGACGTCATCGTCACCGAGGGCTTCGCGGGCAACGTCGCGCTCAAGACGCTCGAGGGGACGGCCGCGTTCACCGCCCAGCAGTTCAAGTCGGCGCTCGGCGGCTCGCGTTCGGCCAGGCTCGGCGCCGTCCTGGCCAGGAAGGAACTCCGCGAGCTGGCCGACCGCCTCAGCTCCGATACCTACGGCGGTGCCGCGCTGCTCGGCCTCGAAGGCGCGGTCGTCATCGCGCACGGCGCCGCGACCGCCCGCGGAGCGGCGGCGGCCTGCCGCCTGGCCGGCGATATCACCAGCAAGAAGATCGCCGAGCGGATCGCCGAGCGCCTTGGCCCCGGACGGCAGCGCCACTTCCTCCCGCGCTCAGACCGCCACCGTTCAGGAGCCGAACAAGAGCGCCACTGACCGGACCGCTAAGCGAGCACGTGGCGCCACGACTCGACCCACTCCCACCCCGCCCGCCACGACCGTCCGGTCACGCACCCCCAGGCACGCACGCGAGTCCAGGAACCCCACCGCCCGCCACCAGCCGGCCGCCCACACCCAGCCGCGCACCCGACCCCGGACCTCCGGACCCGGCCCGCCACCAGCCAGCCACCCACACCCAGCCGCGCACCCCAGCCCCGGACCCCGGCCCGCCACCACAACCAGCCGGCCGCACAGACCCACCAGCCGGCCGCCCATACCCAGCCGCGCACCGAGCACTGGACCTCACCCACCGACCACCACGGCCGACCGGTCACACGGACCTCACCAGCCACTCAGTCCACTCCCGCCGCGCTTGCAGCTCACAACAGCGCGCACATATCACGGATTTCTGCGTCTTACCACGGACCGCGACGTCTTCCCACGGATTTTTCACTCGCAAAAGCCGCGTATCCGGGCAAAATTTGTCCAGAATCCGTGGGAAGGCGGCGCGAGCCGTGGGAAGGCGGCGCGAGCCGTGGGAAGGCGGCGCGAGCCGTGGGAAGGCGGCGCGAGCCGTGGCAAGTGCGCGGTGCAGGCCAGGATCGCCGGCCCTGCCGGAGCCTCCACCTCATCCAAGATCGCCCTCCGCCGTCACTACTAACGACTAACTGCGCATACGCCTCTGACCTGGGGTTTTAAGTGTCCGTTTAGTGGCGTTCCAGCGCCGTTTCAGCCCCACTAGGCATTGTGACATCAGCCGTGGTGGCCCGGAGTTCCAGACGACCCGCTCCGGGTCGCCACGGTCAGTAGTCAAGTCAATGCAAGGGGGCATTTCATGAATTGGCGACGGGGACTGCTGGCGCTGGCGAGTGCGGCGAGCGCCGCGCTGGCTACGGGGACGGCCCTGGCCGGTCCAGCAGCCGCAGTCACAACATCAGCAGGCACGACGGCGGCCGTAACCGCAGTCGCGGCCGGACACTGGGGTAATGCCCAGGCGATACCCGGCCTGGCGGCACTGAACGCCGGAGGTTCGGCCCGGGTGGAGGCGCTTTCCTGCGCCTCACCAGGCAACTGCGCGGCGGGCGGGTCCTACCAGGACGCCGCGCATCACGATCAGGTGTTCGCCGCGATCGAAACCAACGGCGTCTGGGGGACGGCGACCGCGATTCCCGGTCTCGCTGCCCTGAACGCCGGCGGGCTGGCCGACGTCACCTCCGTGTCGTGCGGGGAGGCCGGCGACTGCGCGATCGGCGGATCTTACGAAAATGCCCAGGGTGACGACATCCCCTGGGTCGACGACAGCGTCATCGGGAACTGGCATACCGCCCAGGGCCTGATCACCACCAACCTGACCAGCATCGACTCGGAGTTCGTCCAGCATTTCGGCATCGTGAACTCGATCTCGTGCGCCGTGGCGGGACGGTGCGCGGCGGCGGTGACGCTGCCGGCCCTGGTGGCCAGCGGCCGCCAGCTCCGCCCTGAGGCGGCGGCCTACGTCGCGACCGAACTCAACGGCATCTGGGGCACCCCGAGGCCGGCCGTCATCATCTCGAACACCGCCGCCCAGCAGCCGGACGAGCTCAACTCGATCTCCTGCGCCGGCACGCCGACCTCCTGCATCGCGGGCGGGTACTACACCGACGGCAACGAGAACCAGCACGCCACCGTCATGTTCGGCTTCATCGACTTCGACGGTGACAGCTGGGGCGGGGCGGCCGAACCTCCCGGCATCACCGCGCTGCCTGGTTACAACACCCATAGCCCGTTCGCATCGGTCTCCTCGGTGTCCTGCCTGTCGAACGGCGACTGCGCCGCCAGCGGGTTCTACACCGACACCAATGGGCACCACCAGGTGTTCACCGGCGGAGCACCCGATGGCGGGCAGTGGAACACGCACATCATTCCTGAGGTAACCGAGCTCAACGCCGGCGGGCAGGCATTCGTGGACGACATGTCCTGCGGCGCTCCCGGTGAGTGCGCGGTCGCGGGGAGCTTCTCCGACTCCGCGTCGCATTCCCAGGCCTACGTCGATGTCGAGGCCGGCGGGCTGTGGCGCAACGCCCAGCAGATCCTGGGAGTCAACGACAACCTGCTAGCGGCCGCGACGAGGGTGTCCTGCGCGGGAGTTGGCTTCTGCGTCGCTGGCGGCCTGTACCACGACAGTGCCGGCACCCAGGCCTTCGTCACGAACGAGGTGGCCGGAACGTGGGGCGGCGCCCAGAAGGTCGCCGGGAACCTGAACGTCGGCGGGAACGCAGGGGTCACCGCGGTGTCGTGCACGCCCAACAGCAGCTGCACGACGGGCGGGTTCTACACCGATGCGGCCGGGCACCAGTCGGGCTGGGTCGCCGATTTCTCGACCGCCACGACCACCACCTTGTCGGCCTCGGCCATCTCGGTCGCCTCCGGCCAGGAGCAAGAGGAGCGCATCAGCGTCCACGTGGCCGCGCTCACCGGGGGCACCCCGACCGGGACGGTCACCGTCTCGGCCAACGGCAAGACCGTGTGCACGATCACTTTGAGCGGCGGCGGCGGCAGCTGCTCGCTTCGGGCCGGTCAGCTGCCCCAGGGTAACTACGGGCTCACCGCGAACTACGGCGGCGACGACAACTACCTCGGCTCGTTCGACAACGCGAACAACAAGTTCAACGTTCTCCCGGCGCGGTCCGCGACCACCACGGGGCTGGCGCTGTCGACCGCTCGGGTGAAGGCAGGCCACGAGCAGAGCGAACACCTGTCCGTCCACGTCACCTCCAAGGCCAGCGGCACTCCAGGCGGAAAGGTCACCCTCAAGGCCGGATCGGTCACCCTGTGCGTGATCAAGCTGGCCAAGGCCAGGGCCGGCTGCACGCTCGCACCGAAGAAACTCAAGCCAGGCACCTACCACCTGACCGCCGCCTACCCAGGAAGCACCCGCTTCGGAGCCTCCACCTCATCGAAGAAGACCCTCACCGTCACCCGCTAGTCATCGGTTGTCTCCGGCGGCGTTTCCGGCTAGGCCGGAAACGCCGCGGGCGGGGGTAGCGGGAGTCCCTCCCGCTACCCCCGCCCGCCATCCTGACCAAACACAGCTTCGCTGCGCGGCCAATCGGGTTGCCGGTCATCGCTAGGCTTTTCTTCATGGCTGATTCCCAGACCGCGCTGGCGGCAGATCCTCAGGCCGCGCTCGCCGCGCAGGTGAGCGCGGCGCTCGTGGCTGAGTTCGGACCTGACTACTCCGGCGCCGACCCCGTGATCCGGCCGTCGGCATTCGCCGACTTCCAGTCCAACGTCGCTCTGGCGCTGGGCAAGCGGCTCGGTCAGCCGCCACGTGAGGTCGCGAGCCGCGTCGCCGGGCACCTCAGCGGGTCGCCCATGTTCGAGCTGGTCGAGGTCAGCGGGCCAGGATTCATCAACATCTCGCTGAGCGCGAGCTGGATCGCGCAGATGGCCAGCGCCCAGCTCGCCGACCCCCGGCTCGGCGCGGCCAAGGTCAGCGCCCCGCAGCGGGTCGTGGTCGACTACTCGGCGCCCAACGTCGCCAAGGAGATGCACGTCGGCCACCTGCGGACGACGGTCGTGGGCGACGCGTTCGTGCGGGTGCTGGAATTCCTCGGACACGACGTGATCAGGGCCAATCACATCGGCGACTGGGGCACGAACTTCGGGATGCTGCTCGAGCATCTTCTCGACGTCGGCGAGAACGCCGCCTACAAGCAGCTCGCGGCCGGTGAGATCAACCCGTTCTACCAGGCAGCCAAGGCCAAGTTCGATTCCGATCCGGCGTTCGCCGACCGGTCAAGGCGCCGGGTCGTAGCGCTGCAGGCCGGCGAGCCGGAGACGCTCCGGCTGTGGCAGATGTTCGTGAACGACTCCAAGCTCTATTACAACGCCATCTACGGCAAGCTCGGGGTGACGCTCACCGACGGCGACCTGGCTCCGGAAAGCATGTACAACCCGATGCTCGAAGCCGTCTGCCGCGACCTCGAGCAGGCCGGGGTCGCCACCATCAGCGACGGAGCTCTGTGCGCGTTCCCGCCTGGATTCACCGGCCGGGACGGCAGCCCGCTGCCGCTGATCTTGCGCAAGAGCGACGGCGGTTACGGGTACGGCACGACCGACATGGCGGCGATCAGGTACCGGGTCGCGGACCTGAAGGCCAATCGCATCGACTACATCGTCGGCTCCGAGCAGGCTCAGCACTTCGCGATGGTGTTCGCGGTGGCCAGGCAGGCCGGCTGGCTGCCGGACTCGGTGCTGGCTGAGCACGCCGCGATCGGCATGGTGACCGGCGCCGACAAGAAGCGATTCAGGACCAGGACCGGTCAGTCGGTCAAGCTGATCGACCTCATCGACGAGGCCATCTCCCGGGCCGAAGAAGTCATCAAGGACCGCTACGACGAGCCAGAACTGCGGGCGCAGATCGCCGAGGCGGTCGGGATCGGCGCGCTGAAGTACGCCGACCTGTCGGTCGCCAGGGATTCGAGCTACGTGCTCGACTTCGACCGGATGCTGACGCTGACCGGGAACACCGGCCCCTACCTGCAGTACGCCACCGCCAGGATCAGGTCGATCTTCCACCGGGCCGAGCTGAACCCGGACGACGTGACTGGCCCGATCGCACCCGGCGAGCCCGCCGAGCGGACGCTGGCGCTGCGGCTGCTCGGCTTCCAGGCGGCGGTCAGCCAGACAACGCAGACCGCGGAACCGCACAAGCTGGCGGCGTTCCTGTTCGAGGTCGCGAGCGAGTTCACGACCTTCTACGAGCAGTGCCCGGTGCTCAAGGCCGACGACCCGGCGGTGCGCCAGTCCAGGCTGGCGCTGGCCTCCCTGACGCTGCGCGTGCTGCTCACGGGCCTGGACCTGCTCGGCATCCCAGTCCCAGAGCGCATGTAGAGGGTTTGCGTAAGCCCGGCGGACGGACCGGCGCGGCGCCGCCTGGACTGACGAGCAATCGCGCGGAGCGCGGAGCGAGGAGGGAAGGCGGCGCCTAAGGCGCCGGCCCACGCGGGGGGGTCCGGGGGGTCGTCCCCCCGGGCTAGCACAGCCCCCATTCCCAGGGAAATCTCAGGGTCCCCAACCGAATGTCACAGTGACGCGTGGCAGGGTCGAGGCCATGGACGACGCTAGGTCAGCCGGCGCGCGCACGCCGGTTCCTGGCCAGCGGGTGTTCGTTGCCGGCGACGTGGTG
>DATNFM010000037.1:0-4982 GCA_035606435.1 Streptosporangiaceae bacterium
TTCGATCCTCGGCACGGCATGTCGGTGAGCGCTGAGTACTGGACGCCCGCCGAGGGCGGCCAGGGCCGCGACGTCCCCGTCTGCGCCGCCTGCGCGCACAAGCTCGAGCGGGGTACCGAGCCTGACATGCGCAGGGTCGAATGAGCTTGCCGACGGCTTCTACCCAGGCGGCGAAGACTACAGCGGCGCGGACTACGGCGGCGGAGATTTCACGTAGTAGGCGGCCCCAATAGTATTTATTCTTCATATCTATAAACGATAGAGATGTGCCCTTCAGGAACCCTTGCGCGCCTTGCCGGCAAATCGGAGCAGATTTAGCAGCCACCGGAAAGCGTGTTACCAAAAAGATGCCGCCGGCTTCTTCTCACGACCAGAGCGGATTATTTAGGATAAGCATAGCCTCAAAAGTCGCATGGCCCACTTATGCGGACCGGAAAGAAGGTTCGACATGGCTACTGAGGCGGTATCTGTTACCACCAGGCCAACCGACGTTGGCCTCAGACGAGAGATGGGGTTCATCGGGGCCTGCTGGGCGTCGGTGACCTCGATCATCGGATCCGGCTGGCTGTTCGGCTCGTGGAAGGGTGCGTTTTCCACCGGGACCTCAGCCCTCCTCGCCTGGGTGATCGGCGGAGCCTGCATCATCATCCTGGCTCTCATCCACGCCGAACTCGGCGGCATGTACCCAGTGGCGGGCGGGACCGCGAGATTCCCGCACTTCGCGTTCGGAAGCGTGGCCGGCACTTCGTTCGGATTCTTCTCCTGGGTGCAGGCGGTCACGGTGGCGCCGATCGAGTGCTTCGCGGTGATGCAGTATCTCGCCTACTACTGGCACGGCCTGTTCAACACGACCACCGGCCAGGTCACCGGGGCGGGATATGCGCTGAGCGTCGCCTTGATGGCGATCTTCACCGCGATCAACTTCCTGGCCATGCGCCTGTTCAGCAAGGTGAACAGCGCGATCACCTGGTGGAAGATCGCGGTCCCCGTGGCCTGCATCATCGTGCTGTTCACCCAGTTCCACACCGCCAACTTCAACTCGCACGGCGGGTTCTTGCCATTCGGGACCAAGGCCATGTTCGCGGCGATCCCCGGAGCCGGCATCATATTCGCCTATCTCGGCTTCGAGCAGGCCGACCAACTGGCCGGCGAGGTCAAGAACCCGCAGCGGAACCTGCCGCGGGCGATCATCGCCGCGATCCTGCTCTGCACCGCGATCTACGTACTGCTCCAGCTCGTGTTCATCGGCGCGCTCCCGGCGCACACCCTCAGCCACGGCTGGGCGGCCCTGGCGACGAACCCGGCCCTGGAGCTAGGGCCGCTCGCCTTCATCGCCGGTGCAGCCGGAATCGGCTGGTTCGCGACGATCCTGCGGGCGGACGCCGTCGTCTCCCCGTCCGGCACCGGCCTGATCTACCTGACCTCGACCTCGCGGGTCGGCTACGGCCTGGCCAGGAACCGGTACTACCCGCAGATCTTCGCCAGGGTAGACAAGAACGGCGTACCGTGGGTCAGCCTGATTCTCGCGTTTGTGATCGGCCTGCTGTTCCTGCTGCCCTTCCCGAGCTGGAGCGCCCTGGTCGGCCTGGTCACCTCGGCCAGCGTGCTGATGTACGCGGGCGCGCCGCTGTCCCTGGGCGCATTCCGGGGTCGGCTGCCGCAGGCCGCCAGGCCCTACCGCGCGCCGGCGGCCGCGGTACTCAGCCCGCTCGCGTTCATCATCGCCAGCATGATCATCTACTGGTCGGGATTCGAGGTCGTCTGGAAGCTCGGCGTCGTGCTGGTCATCGGGTACGTGCTGATCGGCGTCTCGATGGCGCTCGACAAGGAGCGTCCGCCGCTGGACTGGAAGTCGGCGACGTGGCTGCCGGTGTACCTGATCGGCATGGGAATCATTTCCTGGCAGGGCCAGTTCAGCGGGGGCGCCGTCCTGGCGCCGGTCAACACCGGCAACATCCCGTTCTGGGCAGACATGGGGATCGTGGCCGCGTTCAGCCTGGTCATCTACTACTGGGCGCAGGCCGTCAAGCTGCCCAAGGCAGAGATGGAAGATCTCATCAACCGGCAGGCCGGAGGCAAGACAGAAGCCAAGGCCCTCGGCGAAGCCTGACCAGCGGACACTGAGTCAGCCTGCCTGGCTTAGCCGTGAGAAGATCCGGCTCCGGTAAGTTGGATAAAAGCAGACGGAATTTTTTCTTCAAAATATGCGGTTGATTTTTCGTAGCGGCCAGAGGCTAATGGCGCCCAGCCAGTTCTGGTTGACGGCTGCCGTCGAACTGCCCACGGACTGACGGTGCCATTTTTGTGACAAAACCACGCACATCCGCCAGCCAACTCGATAGATCAGATCCTCAATACCGCACTTGCTGGCGCAAGGCACCCCGTGGCCGGACCTGTTTACCGGAACGCGGCCTATTCCGCGCGTTACAGCAGCTCGACTTACGGCTCGCGCGAGCGCTGGCAACCACTGATGCCGGCAATTCCCCGTACCAGATGATCTTCAGGGCCTGTGCCTGGCCGAGGAAGATGTCGCACGGTCGCTGGCCAGGTCACCGGGCGAGCCGCGCTGGGCATATGACGAGCACGCATTCGATGGCAGCGAGCGGGCTAGTTCGATGACGGCACGGATGGCGGCGTTGGTGGCGTGGCGCTTGATGGCGGGGTGCCGGAATCGTTCGGCATGCTGGTCGAGGATCTCGGCGGCTGGCGGCTTGATCGGGAGCCAACCGATTTCTGTGTCAATCCACCAGGTGCCGAGATAGTGCCGGATGAAAGTGCCCACCTGGCTGAGGGCGGTCGCCTGTTAGACGGCGCTCAGGATTCCGATGGGCGGGGTGTTGCAGCGGTATCCGGGATTCCGATGGGGGTGGCGGGTGCGGTGGCTGGGGGTGTTTTCGTCGTCGGCGGCACCTGGCCGATGTGGGTGGGCTGGCGGGTGGAGGTGACGATGCTGTAGCGGATCTGCGTCACGGGGGTTGCGGGTGAGGCGGGGGTGGCTGCGTGCCGGTCACGGCCCGCGTGGAGAGCGCCCGCCGGTGCCGGAGCGGGGCCTGGCTGGTCGGCTATGTCATCAGCGGGGTACAGCTCACCGACTACTGGTTCTATTTGTCCGGTCGGTGGGTATTCGATTTGCTGCTCTGCAACCCCGGTTCGGTTCGCCTGTACAAGCTGCCCGCCCGGCAGTACGTAGTGGCGCGATGGGCTGCGCTCAGTAGCCGTCACCGGGCGCGGCTAGGCGGGCGGTCGTCCGGAGATGAGCTGGCGCCGAGTGTGCTCGTAGAGGCCGTCGAAGAGCCTATCGGTGACGGCGATGGTGTCCAGGTCGGACTCGCTGGTCAGGGTGAGCCCCCGGATGAGGATGTCCAGGCCGTGGGATGCGGGGGCGTCGTAGCGGTCATCGGCCAGGTCGGCCTCGTGGACGATGCGGCCGATTTCTTCCAGCGCCGGGTCGGTGAGGTCGAAGGCAGCGAGGGCTGTTTCGAAGGAGCACCGGCCGCCGTGGTGCCCGAGAGAGGCGCCGCGCATGTCGAAGGGCGTCGCGTCGCCTGGTGCGGCTGGCAAGTCGGCGCGGAAGATGAATTCGGCTTCTGGGTCGACGAAGCGGCGGATCAGCCAGGCGCAGGCAGCCCGGTCGACGTGGACCCCCGGCCGCGTGACCCATTTCATGCGAGTGGCCCGGTCTGGCTGCCGGCCTGCGACGGCTGGCTGGCCGCGAGTAGTTCGAGAGCCCGGCGGGCGGTCTCGCCGTGCTCGGAGCGGAAGTAGTCGCGGGCCTGGATGCGGCGCATTTCGCGGCGGAGCCGGCTAACGGCCCGGCGGCGGGCTAGGGGGTCGAGTTCGGCGGAGGTGTTCGCCTCGGCGGTGACCGCGTCGTAGTCGGCGTCGACCGCTTTCGTCATCCTGGCAACAATTTCGGCGTGGGCGGCGGTGCCGAGTGGCTGCCCGAGCCACAGTGTGGCCTCGCCGCCGTGATCGGTGACTTCCTCGGCGACCCATTCGAACAGCTCGCGGGTCCGGGCGTCGGCGGGGAGGGCGACGAGCCCGTCGCCGAGCTGGGCGACGCCGAGGCGCTTGAGCTTGCGCCAGACCGCGGAGCGGGGGGTGGAGGGCAGTCGCGGCAGCCGGTAGGCCAGCAGCACCCAGTCCTCGGCCTGCGTCATCTTCGATCACCTCACGTGGATCCTACCTTGACGCGACCGTGGTTGCATTTGTGCGACCGTGGTTGCAAAATATTGATTACCGAAAGGAGCCCGTCGTGAAGGATCACCCGCGCCCGTCCCAAGACCGACCGGATCGCGTGCCCCTGGCTCGTCGCCAAATTCATTGACCCAGCGGCGGAGTTCTTGTACGTCCCCGCCGACCAGGTCCTGGACACGGCCAGCCGCGACGCCATCAGCTACGACGCACCTGGCGCGCGGTACACCCACCGCGATGGCAGATGCACCTTCGAGGTCCAGATCGAGGACTACCAGCTCACTGGCGACGCTGCGCTCATGAGGCTGGCGCGGATTGTGCACGCCGCCGACATCGATACCGAGCTGGACACCGACCCGGCCGGGCCGGGACTGCTGGCGATCGGCATCGGCGGACCGGACGTAGAGGCCGATGACCATCGGCTGCTGGAACGGGCCAGTTTCGTGTACGACGCTCTTTATGCCTGGTGGTCGACGCGATCTTGTTCGTCGGCCTGCTCCCGGGCTGGTACCCGCCCAACTACGACTGCGGCGCCTGCGGCTACGCCACCTGCGCCGAGTTCCTGCACTACACCAAGGACCTGCGCAGCCAGTCCGCCGACCTCGAATTCGCCGGCCAAGTATGCAACCTGCGCGACATCGACCTGGGCATCGCCGTGGGATCAGCCGCGAAGACGGCCGCCATCCACTCCATCGACTGCCGCTGCCAGACCCGCGTCGCCGTCGCCGCCCGCAAGCTCGGCGTCATCCAGCCTGCCTGGTGATCAATGTCCTCACCATCTGATGGCG
>DATNFM010000038.1:0-5405 GCA_035606435.1 Streptosporangiaceae bacterium
CGCCGCTCACCCGCGGTCCTCTGGCTTCCCGGCCGGCCATCCGCCGATGCGGACCTTCCTCGGCGCGCCGGTGCGGATCCGCGACACCGTGTTCGGCAACCTCTACCTCACCGACAAGCGCACCGGCGAGCCGTTCGACGAGGACGACGAGGCGCTGGTCGTCGCGCTGGCCGCCGCTGCCGGCGCCGCCGTGGACAAGGCCCGCCTGTACACCGAGGCCCGCCGCCAGCAGCGCTGGCTTCACGCGGTAGCCGAGGTCACCAAGCGGCTGCTCTCCGATGTCACCACGACCGAGATCTTGACACTGATCACGGATCTCACCTTGGAACTGGTCAGCGCTGATCTCGCGGTTCTGGCGCTGCCCGCGAGCAAAGGCAGTGGCGACCTGATTATCGAGCATGCCAGCGGCCGGGGCGCGGACCAGGCCATCGGACTAGTGCTACCAGCCGGGGCATCGGTATCGGGAATCGTGATGGAGACGGGCCGGCCAATGACGATCAGCGACTTCAGCGCTGACCAGCGCGCTGCCACTGTCGCACGTCAGCATCTGGCGCTAGGCCCTGCAGTCGTAGTCCCGCTAGGTTCGCCAAGCGGCGTCCGCGGCGTGCTAACCGTCGGCCGCAATCCCGGCGCTAAGCCGCTGTCAGCGGATGCCGTCGACATGATCACGACGTTCGCCGCCCAGGCCGGCATCGGGCTCGAGCTGGCCGATCACCGCAAGGACGCCGAGCGAGTAGCGGTCTTTGCCGACCGCGACCGGATCGCCCGGCAGCTCCACGACCTGGTCATCCAGCGCCTCTTTGCCACCGGCATGTCCCTGCAGGCCGCGACCGCGATGATGGCCGAAGGACCGGCTACCAGCAGAGTAGGCCAGGCTGTCGACGCGCTCGACGAGACGATCAGGGACATCCGCTCCTCGATCTTCATGCTTCAGGCTCACTCGGCATCCGAAGCGAAAGTGGGCCTTCGCGCCAAGATCATGACCGTCGCCGACGATATGGCTCCGGGACTGGGCTTCGCGCCCTCGCTTCGCCTGGACGGAAACCTAGACACAGCCGTCGAAACGGACGTTGCTGAAGACATGCTCATCGCCCTGCGCGAGGCCCTGTCTAACGCCGCCAGGCACGCCAATGCCAGCCGCGTCGATGTAACTGTCAGCGCCGGAACGGAACTCGCCCTCACCGTCGAGGACAACGGGTCAGGTATCGGCGACACCATCCGCCGCAGTGGCCTGGCCAACCTGCGGCATCGCGCCGACGCGCTCGGAGGCCAGCTGAATCTGGGGCAGCCGGCCGGGGGCGGCACCCGGCTGGAGTGGCGGGTGCCGCTGCCAGCACCCGCCTGATCCAGGGTCAGCCGGTCACCCGCGCGGGTGCTCCTCGGTTTCCCTGACCTTCGCGGCATAGACAGCGGCTTGCGTGCGCCGCTCCAGTCCCAGCTTGCTGAACAGCGTGGACACGTAGTTCTTGACCGTCTTTTCGGCCAGGAACATCCGCTCGCCGATCTGCCGGTTCGTGAGCCCTTCACCGATCAGCTCCAGAATCCGCCGCTCTTGCGCGGTCAGCCCGGCCAGCGGATCGCTTCGGGCGGCCTGGTCGCGCATCCGGCGCATTACCCTGGTCGCTGCCTCCTGGTCGAGCAGCGAGCCTCCGGCCGCGACCGTACGCACCGCTCCGACCAGGTCGAGCGCCCGGATCTGCTTGAGCACGTAGCCGGCCGCACCGGCCATGATCGCGTCGAACAGCGCTTCGTCGTCCCCGAACGACGTCAGCATCAGGCAGGCGATGTCTGGCAACTGCGACCGGATCTCGCGGCACACCGAGACGCCGTCGCCATCAGGCAGCCGCACGTCCAGGATCGCCACGTCCGGGCGCAGCGCCGGGATTCTGGCCAGCGCCGACTGCGCGGTACCGGCTTCGCCGATCACGGTGATGTCGGACTCGGCCTCAAGCAGGTCGCGCACGCCGCACCGGACGATCTCGTGATCGTCGAGCAGGAACACCTTGATGGCATCCTTGTGCGCTGAGCTAGTCATTACTGCGATCTCCTTGACGGATAAGGGCGCTTACTTGCCGGTGTGCACGATGACAACGGGGCAGCCGGCGTGGTGTGCGATCTGGTTCGACACCGAGCCGAGCAGTGCTTTCGAGAATCCTCCGGTGCCGCGGGATCCGACAACGATTAGTTCGGCATCATTCGATGCGTCGACGAGCGCCTGGACCGGGAATCCGGTGAAAACGTTCACCGTCACCGACGGGGGCTTCGGCCCGGTGAGATCGCCGGCCGACTTGGCGACCAGTTCCTCGACCGCTTCACGAGCGTGCGTGACGGCTTCGTCGGCGTTGGGTACTGTCAGCGGGCGTCCGGTCCATGGGCTTGCTAGCGCTGAGATCACGGTCAAGGCTGTGTTCCGGAGACCAGCTTCGCGCATAGCCCAGTCTAGGGCCTTGCGGGCGTGCGCCGACTCATCGATTCCTACTACGATTCCAGCCATTTCTCTTCCTTAGGGTATGAGGCAGGCGAGTTGTTCGCCTGCCTCAAAGATCCTCTTAGCGCGGTTTGGGGAGCAGGGCACTGCGTACCGGATTGGCCAGGATTTTGGTCCCGTGCAGCCCGTTTATGGCTCAGCTTCGGCCTCGCACGATGACGACGGGGCACTTGGCGTGGTGGGCGCAGTTCTGGCTGACCGATCCGATCAGCGCGTCGGCGAACGTGCCGTGTCCGCGGCTGCCGACGACGAGGAGGTCGGCGTGCGCGGACGCATCGACCAGGATGGAGGGCGGGTAACCTTCGACCACCCGCCGTTCGATCGTGACCGGGCAGTCGGGGCCTGCGGCCTTGTCGACTGCCTCGGTGAGCGTCTTCTCGGCGATGGCCCGCAGGTCGATCCCGTTGTCGACGATCATCGGCGCCCACCCGTACCCGCCGGCGGCGGCCGTGATCTGCCAGGCGATGATGGCTTCCACGGTGTCGCCGGTGAGTTCGGCCTCGTTGATCGCCCAGCGCAGGGCGGCTACCGAGGAGGGTGAGCCATCGACTCCGGCTATGATGCGCCGGACCGGGCTGCCGGCTGGCTTGGTCATGTAAATCATTCCCTTTCTTTAGTGAGAAAAATTTGCGGTGGTTTTCAGCGAAGTTTCCTGAGGTACGGATCGGCGGGTTCGGCCGGGGCGATCTTGATGCGGGCGTCGGCGGCCTGGCAGCTGTCGGGGCGGGCGATCACGGGGTTGAGGTCGAGTTCGGCGATCTCAGGCAGGTCGTCGGCTAGCCGGGAGATCCTGAGCAGGACGTCGGCCAGTGCGGCGGTGTCGGCGGCGGGCTGTCCCCGGTATCCGTTGAGCAGCCGGGCTGTGGGCAGGCTGGTGATCAGTTCGCGGGCGTCGGTGTCGGTCAGGGGGGTGAGCCTGGCGTGGTGATCGGCGAGCAGGTCGGTGGTGATGCCGCCCGGGCCGAATACCACCAGGGGCCCGAATACGGGTTCGGTGACGACGCCGATCAGGACTTCGACGCCGCCGGTGATCATGGGCTGGACGAGGACGGCGGTGAGCTTGTCGCCGAATGCCGCCGCCAGGTCCTGGTAGGCGGCGGTGATGTCGCCGGTGCTGCGCAGGTCGAGCCTGACCGCGCCGGCCTCGGTCTTGTGGACCAGGCCGTCGGCTTGTGCCTTGAGGACGACCGGGCCGCCGATCGAGGTGGCGGCGGCGATGACTTCCTGTTTCGTGCGGGCCAGGACGGTGGTGACCCGGGGGATCTGGTAGCAGTCCAGGAGCCTGCCCGCCGAGCCGGCGGGGAGCCAGCCGCCGCCGGGATTGGCGTGCAGGAAGCCGGCGATGAGTTCCTTGGCCTGGTCTGCGCGCACGCCGGGCAGTGCGGGGACCTGGCCGTGCTCGCGGTACCGCCAGGTGCCGTAGCGGGCGGCGTGGCTGAGTGCCTTGACCGCGCCTTCGGGGTAGGCGAAGCCCGGGACGGTTCCGCCGGCTGCCTGGCCGGCTAGGAGCGTGACGTCTTCTGCCTGATCCAGGACCGCGGCGGCGATCGGTTTCGGCAGCCGGGTGGTGGTGAGCGTCTGGGTGAGGTCGGCCATCGCGGTCGGCACGATCACGGCGATGACGGCGTCGACTTCCTGGTCGGCGGCGACTGCTTCCAGGCAGCGGGCGAAGGATGCGGCGTCGATCGCGGCGGTGGTGTCGACGGGGTTCGCGATCGTGGCGCCGGGCGGGAGGATCCCGGCCAGCCGGCGCCGGGTCGCGCCGGAGAGCGGCGCGAGTACCAGCGCTTCGTCGGCGCAGGCGTCGGCGGCCAGGACCCCGGCCCCGCCGGCGTTGGATACCACGGCGACCCGGCGGCCGGCCGGGCAGGGCTGGGCGGCCAGGAAGGCGGCGGTGCCGGTCAGTTCGCCGAGGCTGTGCGTGGCGATGACTCCGGCCTGGTCGAACAGTGCCTGGCGGGTGACCAGCGGCGTGGCCGCGGCGGCGGTGTGGGACCTGGCGGCCCGCTGCCCGCCGGCGGACCGGCCGCCGATGACGGTGAGGACGGGCATCTGCCGGCCCACCCGGCGGGCGGTCCGGGCGAATTTGCGGGGGTTGCCGAATGATTCCAGGTACAAGATCGCCATCCGGGTCTGCTGGTCCTGTTCCCACCAGGCCAGCAGGTCGTTGCCGGAGACGTCGTACTTGTCCCCGACCGAGACGAAGGATGAGATCCCGATGCCGAGCCTGGACAGGTGCCCGGCGAGCGCGACGCCGATGCCGCCGGACTGGACGACCAGGCCCGCGGTCCCGTCCCGGGGCCGGTCCCGCCCGAAGGTGGCGTCCAGCCCGATGCCGGGGACCGCGATGCCGAAGCAGTTCGGGCCGGCCAGCCGCATGCCGTACTTCCGGCAGGTGGCCAGCAGGTCCGGGCCGGCCTCGCCCAGTCCCGAGGTCACCACGACCAGCGAGCGCACGCCGCGGCGGCCGCACTCCCGGGCGGCGTCCGGTACCGCCGGGGCTGGTATGGCGATGATCGCCAGGTCCACGCCGGCGGGCAGGCCGGCGATCGAGGGCACGCACAGCACGCCCGCCAGCTCACCGGCGTGCGGGCTGACGGGATAGACCGGGCCGGCGTATCCGCCTGCGGTGATGTTGCGCAGGATCCGGGTGCCGGCGGCGTTCTCCCGCCGGCTCGCGCCGATGACGGCGATGGACCCGGGCGCGAGCAGGTGCCGGAGGCTCGCGACGTCGGCGTGGCTCTCCCGCCGCGACACGGCGTCCAGGTACCGGGGCAAGCCGGGATCACCGTCGCCCGCCGGTATCTGGATGACCACCTCGACCACGCCGCCGGCCAGGCTCCGCCGCACCGGCAGGCCGGCGCCGGCGAACACGCCGAGCATCGCCGGGTTCTCGCCCAGCGCCTCGGCCGTGAAG
>DATNFM010000039.1:0-2472 GCA_035606435.1 Streptosporangiaceae bacterium
CTGTGGCGCTGCATCGTCGACGAGGAAACCGGCGCGGTGACCGTCAGCGACGACCCGCTGGACGAGGACACCACCCGGCTGCTGCACGCGACGATCGTCTCGGTGCGCGAGGACCTTGAGGGGCTGCGGTTCAACACGGCGGTGGCCGAACTAATGAAGCTGACCTCGCACGCGGCCGGGATCGCCAGGGAGCACGGGGCCATTCCCCGGCAGCTCGCCGAGCCGCTGACGCTGATGGTCGCGCCGCTCGCGCCGCACGTTGCCGAGGAATTGTGGGGCAAGCTCGGGCACGGCGAGTCCCTGGCGTATCAGGCGTTCCCCGAGGCGGATGAGTCCGCGCTGCAGGCGACGACCGTGGAGATCCCCGTCCAGGTCAACGGCAAGGTCAGGTTCGTCGTCACCGTGCCGGCGCAGGCCGACCAGGCCGAGATCGAGCGCCTGCTCCGAGCCGACGCTGGGTTCGCCGCCGCCACGTCGGGAGTTGTCGTCGACCGGGTAATCATCGTCCCCGGCCGCATCATCAGCCTGGTAGTCCGCCCCAGCTGACCGCAAACTGCCCCGTCCGCCCCGTCCGCCCCGTGGCCCGGCGCCCCAATCACCCACTTAGCCCCGATAAGGACGTCTTAGCCCCGATTATCGAGTGCAAGCTAGGACACGTTTATGTTCTAACCCGGGCTAAGTCGTCGGCTAGTTGCGAGCTGATCGACCCGAAGGGGCCCGGCGCGAAGCGCCGGGCCCCTTCGGGCTGGGTACTAGTTCTCCCGGGGAGACAGCACGACGGGGGGCGTAGTGCGAGAGGTGGGGCAGTCATCCGCGCATGAGAAAGACCGGCACGAGCCGGGCGCGGAGCAGAGTAAGACGGACCGGAGTAAGCGCGAGCGCAAGAAGACACCGGTCGGCATCATCGCCGTTCTGACCGGAGCCGCGCGGATGGGCCGACGGCACTGGTGGCGGATCCTGAGCGTCGCCCTCGTCGTATCGATGATCACGGTGCTGGCCGAGATCTCCGTCGAACTGCTGACCAAGGACTACTTTCCTTGGTCGGTGATCGCCGAGCTGACTGCTTCCGGCCTGAGCCTGCTCGGCGCGGTCTTCCTTTCCGGCTTCCTGACCAAGCTGGTCGGCGGCAGCCGGGAAAGTGACAGCAACGGCCGGCCGGACAACGGCATCTCGATCAAGCAGGTGCTGCGAACCCTGCCGTGGGGACGCCTGATCGGGGCGGACCTGCTGGTCGCGCTGCTGGTCGTGATCGGCCTGCTGCTGCTGGTGATCCCGGGGCTGATCCTGTTCAACCTGCTCGCCCTCGTGGGCCCGATCATCGAGGTCGAGAACAGAAGGATCATCGCCGCGATCCGGCGCTCGGCCCGCCTGGTGCGCGGACACTTCTGGACGGTCGCGCTGCTGGCGACGCTTCCCGTAGCGTTGGCGAGCGAAATCGAGTCGCTGGCGCCCGAACCGCACAGCGTCAAAGAGTTGCTGAAAGTGCTGGCCATTCGCGGCTTGGGGGAAGGCCTGGCCGAGGCCATCATCGGCCTGATCCTGGTCCAGCTCACCCATCGGCTGCTAGTTCTGGACCGGGCCGCCAAGACCGCCAAGACCGCCGAACCCGCCAAATCCGCCGAGCCCGACCAGATGAATCCGCATATTCATCCTGGAAATTCCTGATGAATCTGCATATTCATCCGCTTCGACATTGGACTCCCTGCGCCACGACTCGTGACCAATGTGACCCACGGTGTCTTTGTGACGATAGGGGCGCGCGCAGGGCCGCATCGAGGTGCCCGGGCTGGGTAAAGCGGCGGCTAGGGTGACTGACTCGGAGAGAACACGTTGATCAAGTGGCCTTCAGGGTCGGCGAACATCATCGCCCTAGTGCCCCACGGCTGGTCGGTCGGCGCCATCAGCCAGTCCACGCCGAGAGCCGCGAGCCGCTCGCGCTCGGCGTCGACGTCCGCAACTTGGAAGTCCAGCGCGGTGCCGACGAACCCAAGATCCGGCCGCCCCGATCCGGGCCCCGGACGAGCCGCCCGACGGGCCCGCACCCCCCGGCACAGCTGGTATTCGGTGAACTGGCGCTTGCTGAAGCCGACCGATACCGGGCCGGCGGGCACCTCGACGTAGTACTCGTTCAGCGCGACCGGCGTGCGGAGCAGGGCGGCGTAGAAGGCGGCGAGCCGCTCCACGTCGTCGGTCAGGAACCGGCTCTGCACCAGCTCCATCTCACTCGCCTCCCGCTCCGGCTCCGGCAGCGGTCCCGGCCGCGGTCCCGGCCGCGGTCCCGACACTGGCCCCCGCAACGCCGGCCTGGGCGCCGACACCAGCCGCCGCGCCACCCGCCCCGGCGACGCCGGCGTCGGGGATGTCGAGTTCGGTCGCCGCGTAGTTCAGGAAGAACGAGGTGTACACCGACAGGCCGAGGCATCCGAACGCTTCCGCCAGTTCCTCCTGGCTCCAGCCCGCCTGCACCGCGTC
>DATNFM010000040.1:0-33006 GCA_035606435.1 Streptosporangiaceae bacterium
ACTGGTAAGGACCACTGCGGGCCCCGACGCCCGAAGCAAGCAAGTCGTGCTCACGGCCAGGACCCGCCGGATCGTCGGCCTGCTCGCGGCCGAATGGCGGGCAACCGAGGCGGCCGCGGCGGAGATCGATGCCGAGCTTGATTATCCGCTCAGCCGGTTCGTTGACGGCATGGAAGCCGCGCTGGCCCAGACCAGCTTTCATGACCGGATCCTGCGCCACCTAACCCAAGACCCGGACTGGAAGCCGCCCGCCTAACCAGAGGCCAGTCGAGTTGCCCCGGGGGCGAGTCAGCCGCCCGCCTAACCAGAGGCCAGTCGAGCTCCCCCGGGGGCGAGTCAGCCGCCCGCCCAGCTAAAGACCACCGCAAAAATTATGCCTAAAATATGCTTTGTCTTGAGATCTTAGCCTTAGAGCTGGTTAATGCGCACCAAGTTCCCCGCCGGGTCGCGGAACGCGCAGTCGCGGATGCCGTAGGGCTGATCGGTCGGCTCCTGCACAACCTCGGCCCCGGATGCCTCGACGCGCTCGAACGCGCCGGCCAGATCCGAGCTGCCGAGCACGATCGTCGCGTAGCTGCCCTTGGCCATCAGCTCGGCGATCGTGCGGCGCTCGTCGTCGGTGAGGCCCGGCTCGATGGCCGGCGGATGCAAGACGATCGAAGTCTGCGGCTGGTCGGGCGAGCCGACGGTGATCCAGCGCCTGCTGCCGGCGCCCACGTCGTTGCGCACCTCGAAGCCCAGCGCGTCCCGGTAGAAGGCGAGCGACTTGTCAGGGTCGTCGGCGGGCAGGAACGTGACGTTGATGATGAGACTCATGCCGACGATGCTAGGTCGGCGTGGCGGAGGTCGCTTCTCGATTCCTGATCGGCCTGGTGACCTGCTTGGCGACGCAGTCGGGGATGCCCTCGGCGTCCCAGGCCTCCAGGCCGCGATAAGCGCTCGGTGACAGGCCGACCAGCTCGGAAAACCGGGTGCTGAACGTGCCCAGGGACGAGCAGCCGACCGCGAAGCAGACGTCGGTGACGGACAGGTCGCTGCGTCGCAGCAGGTGCATGGCCCGCTCGATCCTGCGCGTCATCAGGTAGCTGTAGGGCGACTCACCGAACGTGGCCCGGAACTTGCGGCTCAGATGCCCGGCCGACATGTGGACACCGGCCGCCAGCGCCTCCACGTCAAGCGGCTGGGTGTAGTCCCGGTCGATCCGGTCCCTGACGCGGCGCATCAGCACGAGCTCGCTCAGTCGTGGGTCGGTCTGGCGCGGGTCGGTCTGGCGCGGGTCGGCCTGGCGCGGGTCGGTCTGGCCAGTCATAGTGACAGCCTAAACGGGCCGGTCCCCTAGCCGGGGCAGCCGCCCGACCCCGCCGCGCAGCGTTTCTTCCTGGTTGATGGGTGACTCGGAGGCGGCCGGCCAGTTGTGGATCCAGACGAACCCGGGCTCAATCAGCTCGAAGCCGTCGAACAAGGCCTGCACCGCATCGGGCTTGCGCAGGCTCAGGGTGGCCGATGCCTGCCGGTAGACCTGAGTGGACAACTCGGCGCGCTCGTCGATGTCCTCGCCTTCCAGGGTGCCGTGCGAGATCACCAGGAAACTACCCGGCGCCATCGCCTCCCTGAAGCGTCCGATAATCGCGCCCGGATTGGCCTCGTCGGGTACGAAATGTAAAACGGCGGTTAGCAAAAGCGCGAACGGCTCGGAAAAGTCAATCAGCGACCTGGTCATCGGATGGTCGAGGATGGCGTCCGGTTCCCGGAGATCGGCTTGAACCATGGCCGATGCCTGGCCCTGCAGCAGTGCCCGGCCGTGGCTGCACACCACCGGGTCGTTGTCGACGTACACGACCCTGGCCTCCGGCGCTATCTCCTGCGCGATGCCGTGCACGCTCTGCTGTGCTGGCAGGCCAGCGCCCACGTCGATGAACTGCCGAATCCCGTGGTCACGGACGAGAGTACGGACCGCGCGGCGGATGAACGCCCGGTTCGTCCGCGCGATCGCCGGCAGGAACGGCATCGCCGTCGTGATCAGATCCGCCGCCTCCCGATCGATCGCAAAGTTATCTTTTCCGCCCAGAAAGTAATCGTAGATCCGGGCGACGCTCGGAGTATTCGGTTCGATCTCGCACCCCCGTGATCGGATAAGTCAGGCAGATCCGCTAATGGAACAGTATCAACGGTTTGCTTTCCGGGGGCGTACGCATTAAACGGGCGTTCCCCCACCTCAGCTACCCTGTCCTGGTGCTGCCAAGATCACCTGCCGTGACCTCTGCCCGCCGATCTAACCCCGCCGTCACCCTCGCCGTTCTCTCCCTTGCCGCAGGTGCCTACTCGGTGCTCAGCTCCGCGGTCATCCCGGCGCTGCCGACGATCAGGACCAGCCTGCACGCCAGCGAGACCGGCGTCACCTGGCTGCTCACCGGATTCCTGCTCTCCGCCTCGGTCGGCACCGCGATCATCGGCAAGCTGGGCGACATGTACGGCAAACAGCGGCTGCTGGTCTGGACGCTGCTGATCCTGACCGCCGGGACGCTGCTCGCCGCGCTGTCCGACTCGCTCGCCGTCCTGATCGTCGCCCGAGTGATCCAGGGCGTCGCGGGCGGCATCTTCCCGCTGTCCTACTCCATTGCCCGCGACGAGTTCCCGCCCGACCGCGTGGCCGGGAGCATCGGGCTGATGTCCGCGATCCTCGGCGTAGGCGGGGGCTTCGGACTCGTGCTCGGCGGCGTGATCGATGAGCACCTGAGCTGGCACTGGCTGTTCTGGATCCCGCTCGTCGCGATGGTCCTGGCGGCGGTCTGCACCTGGCTGTTCATCCCCGAGTCCAAGGTCCGCTCACAAGGCCAGATCAACTGGCTCGCCGCGAGCTTGCTGACGGTCGGCATGTCGTGCCTGCTGATCGCCATCGCCCAGACCACGGCCTGGGGGTGGACCGGCCTCCGGACGCTAACGTTGCTCGGGGCCGGTGCCGTGACCTGCGCGGCCTGGATCACCGTCGAACTGCGCAGCAGCAACCCCCTGATCGACATGGCGATGATGCGGGTGCGCGGGGTCTGGACCGTGAACCTCGCGGCGTTCCTGGTCGGCGGCGGGCTGTACGCCTGGTTCCTGCTGCTGCCGCAGTTCGCGCAGCTGCCCAGGAGTACCGGCTTCGGCTATGGCGCCTCGGTGGTGGTGGCCGGCCTGTACCTGCTGCCGTGCGCGGTCGGCATGGGCGTGCTCGGCTCGGTAGCCGGACGGGTCGAGCGGCGATTCAGCTCCCGCAGCGCGCTCATCGCCGGGGCGGCCGTCAGCGCCGTCGCCTGCGGCTGGCTCACGATCGCCAGCCGGCACCCGTACGACATGCTGTTCAGCTCGACGCTGCTCGGCATCGGCATCGGGCTCGCCTTCGCCGCCCTCGGCAACCTGATCGTCCAGGCTGTCCCGGCCAACCAGACCGGCGCCGCCAGCGGCATGAACACCGTGCTGCGGACTCTTGGCGGCGCCGTCGGCGGTCAGATCGCCGCAACGTTCGTGGTCGGCAGCACGGCGGGTGGCCTGCCCAGCCTGACCGGCTTCACCCAAACCTTTGCCATGGCCGCGCTAGTCCTGGCCGCCTGCGCGGTCGCCGCCCTCCTAATCCCCGCCCGAACTCCCGCCGCCCTCGCTCCAATCCAGCCGGCGGTGCCCCCGGAAACCGCCTAATGGAACGAGTCCCGCAGAGCCCGAACCGCAGCCAGCGCCACATGAATCACATTTGCAACACCAGTCACTCACGCGCGCCATCCTAGTTTCCGAGAACCCGGTGAATATGCAGATTCACCTGGAAAAAATCCGGTGAATCTGCATATTCACCTGAAAACGGAAGGATCTTGGACTCAAACTGTGGGACTAGTGATGTATCTGGGTTCTTTGATGCTCAAGTGACTCGTGGGTGGCCGTCAGAGCGTGTCGGGCTGCCTGCCCGCCCCCGCGTCAGCAGCGAGGCCCGCCGGCACCAATTGCGTCAGCCGGGTAAGCGCCGAAAGCCGGTCATGCAGCCCCAACCCCGGCCATTCGTCGCTGCTGACCTAACGCCCGCATCCAACAAACGGCCCCGCCGACCGCGCAAACCCCTAGGCGATCGGCTTGGGGTCGACTTCGCCGGTGTACTCGGTGATGCGGACGCGGGACGGGTGGGACTGGCCGTGGTGGATCGTGATGTGGGCCATCGGGCCGCCGGTCATGAGTTCGTTCTGGCCGCCGGTGTGCCAGTTGCGGTCGGCGAGCGGGAAGCTGGAGCCCGCGACCTCGATCCTGATCCTGTGCCGGGCCGGGAAGTAGTTCGCGGTGGTGATCCCGCGAATCTCAATCCGGTAGATCTCGCCCGGCTCCAGGCTGGCCGGTGAGTCGATGCCGTCCCGGTAACGCAACCGCAGGCAACTCTGGGCCAGGTTGTACGCGGTGCCGTCCGGATAGACATCGACCAGCTTGACGAACACGTCGGCGTCGGGCGCATCGGCCGACACGTACAGTTCCGCCGTGACGTCCCCGGCGATCGTGACCGGCGAGGTCAGCGGCGCGGTGCTGTACACGAGCACATCGGCCCGGCACTCGATGCCTCGCTGGTCGGTGCAGACCGGCCCGTCGGCACCGAGGTCGTCGCCGAGGGAGGGCACCGGGTTGTGCGGGTCGGCGATCACCAGGTCCGCCGCGTCGTCGCCGGACGCCTCGGCCAGCGAACCGTCACCCCACAGCGTGTTGGCCGAGCCGCCGCCGCCCAGGTACAGCGACCGCTCCTGGGTCTCCGCCAGCGGCCAGCGGTCGCCGGTCAGCCAGGTCCCGGCGCCCATCAGGAAGACCTGGACCTTCGGCATCGGCTTCCAGGCCTCGCCGGCCTCGCCGGCCTCGCCGGCCTCGTCGGCTTCGCCGTCTTCGCGCAGCCAGTGGTGGAACCAATTCCGGAAGATCTCGTCGTAAGAGAACCTGGTGTCGCCCATCGGCCGGTCACCGAGCTTGGCGTCCGGAGCGGTGACCGTCATCCGGCAGTGCTCGGTGCCGGCCATGATCAGGTACTGGTCGGGATGGTGCTGCTGGAACTCGAACAGCTTGACGGTCTCGTAGGTACCGATGTCCATCCACCCGTTGACGTTGATCGACGGCGTGGCGCCGGTGTGGGTCGCGTCGATCAGGTCGACCTGCTTCCACGACTCCCCGGTCGGCCCGTCGGCCATGAACACCTCGAAGCCGGTCAGGGGCGCGCCCATCCGGCGCAGCACCTCAAGGCTCGGCGCCTGCTTGGTCGACCTGGCCAGCGCCGCCGCGTACTCGGTCGTCCGGAAGTCGGGCACGCTGACCGAGAACTTGCGGAAAGTACGCGCCAGCTCATCGTCGCCGACCAGCGGCAGCTTCGGTCGCATCCGGATGCCGAACGGCGCGTGCCACAGCGCCCAGCATTTCAGCATCGGGACGCCGCCCCGGTAGAACAGGCCCTGGTGCCACTCCGCCCCGGGGACCGAGCCGATTCCCGCGCCCGAGCTCATCGGGATGCAGGCGCGCAGCGCCGGATGGCCGGTCGCGGCCAGCTTGAGCTGGTTCTCGGCCGTCGACGAGCAGCCGTACAGGCCGACCCGCCCGTTCGACCAGCCCTGGGCCGCGACCCAGTCCAGCGAGTCGGCCGCGTCCGCGGTCGTGCCGGTGAGGAAGCCGAACTCGCCCTCGGACCACTCGCTGCCCCGCTCGTTCTGCACGATGACCACGTAGTCCGCATCGAACAGCGCCTTGTACAGGCCCTCCGGGCGCTCGAACGAGGTCATGGCGTACGGGGTGCGGCTGATGACCGTCGGATAGCGGCCCTCCGCCTTCGGCCTGATCACGACGGTGGCCAGCCGCACGCCGTCGCGCATCGGCACCATCAGGTAATCGATCCGGTACCTGGTGGCGTCCGCCCCGCTCGCGCGGGCCGACTTCTCAAGCGCGGTCGGCGGGAAGAATTCCTCGACCTGAGCGGTGCTGTCCGGCGATGCCGGCATGAGCAGACCTCCAAGCAGCGTGTTAGTTGATGGTCGAGTGAATCACCTTGGGATGGCCGGAGCTGTGGAAGTAGATGCCGACATACGGGCGGGTCCAGAACACGCCGCTCGGGTTGCGGTGCAGGGTCGAGTCCTTGATGGTCAGCGTCCCGGTGTTGTCGTTGCTCACGTAGAAGATCGCGCCGCCGCCCTCACGGGCCGTGTTGTCGCGCATGATCGTCCCGGCGACCACGAGTGAGTACTTGTCGCCGTCGTTGTAGATCGCGCCGCCGCTGCCGCCGCCCGCCGAGCCGGGCGGGGCCGGGTTCGCGCCGAAGCCGATCGCCTTGTTGTTGATCATCAGGCTGTTCAGCACGACCCAGGACACGCCGATGCTGCTCAGCGCGCCGCCGTTGGAGCAGCGTCCGCCGCGGAACGTGTCGCCGGTGACGTAGACCGGCCGCCCGTTCCACTCGGCGAGCACGCGGATCGCGGCGCCGCCGAGGTCGGGGCCGAAGCGATAACAGCGGTTGTCGATGAAGCCGGAGTTCACGACCTTGAACTGGCCGCCTTCGGCGAAGATCGCGCCGCCGCCGTAGTTGCTGGTCTTAGTCTGCCTGACCTGGCTATTGCCGTCTTTGAACGTGATGTTCTGCACGATCAGCTTCGGCCACTGCTGGTCGAAGCAGTTGGTGGTGGTGAACTTCTGCTTAGGGTCGCAGGTGTTCATGTACAGGATCTGCCGCTTGCCCGCGCCGCTCAGCGTGACCTTCCCGCCGCCATCGATCACGATCCGGTGGCTGGTGTTCACCACCTTGGCGGTCGACCGCATCGTGATCGTGACCGGATGCGGGCCGCAGTGGAAGACGATCACCCCGCCCTTGGCGACCGCCCGCACGACCGCGGCCGAGGTGCAGCTGCCTGGCGTGCCGCGGCCGATCACATGGTTCGGGTGCTTGGTGCTCACCGCCCGCCCAGCCGGCGGCACTGGCTCATGTCCGTTGGGGTTGCCGTACTGCGGCAGGGGACCGGCGCCCGGCCCGCGAGCCGCGGCGAGTCCCGCACTACCGCCGGTCAGCGCGGCTGCAGCCACGCACGCTACGAGCAATCCACCAAAAGCACCCAGGCGCCGCATAGCGCCTCAGCCTATCCCCGTCCCTGGATCGTGATCACGTCGGACGGAGGAGCGGGCGACGGCTGAGCGTCGGCGTCGGTGATCGGCTTGGCCCCGGCCACAAATCGGTCGAGGTCGCCGCCGTAGACCAGCCGCCCGGGAAACGGATCACCGGCGGCCAGCCGTCCGAGCCGGTCCACCGGCAACGGGCCGCGCGACCCGGCCAGGACCAGGTTCCCGAACCGGCGCCCCTTCAGCACGGCCGCGTCCGCGATCAGGCAGGCGCTGCCGAAGACCTGCCGCACCGTGGCCACCCTGGCCTTGGCGTGCGCGAGCGGCGGCCCGTCCCCGATATTGACCGCGAACACGCCATCGGCCGCCAGCACCCGCGCGGCCGCCCGCGCGAACTCGACCGAAGTCAGGTGTGCGGGAGTGCGGCCGCCGCAAAACAGGTCGGCCAGCACCACGTCGAACGCCCCGGCCGGCAACTGCTCGAGCGCCTCCCTGGCGTCCCCGATCCTGATCCTGATCCGCCCCGATCGGCGGGTCCGCCTGGGCGGCTGGTCAAGCGGCAGCCGGGCGCGCACGAACTCCACCAGCGCGGCGTCGGCGTCGACCGCGACCTGGTTCGATCCGGGCCTGGTCGCGGCCACGTACCTGGCCAGCGTCAGCCCGCCGCCGCCCAGGTGCAGCACCCGCAGTGGCTCGCCCGGCTCGGCCGCGAGGTCGACCAGATGCCCGAGCCGGCGCACGTACTCGAAATCCAGGTACCGCGGATCGTCCAGATCGACATACGACTGGGGCGTTCCGTCGACCAGCAGCATCCACCCGGTATCCCGGTCCGCGTCGCGCAGCAACTCGGCCCGGCCGGAGTCGACCCGCGCGTGGTTAACCGGCCCGCCAGCGCCATCCAGCCGAGCATGCATGCCGACATTCTGCCGCAGCATCACATCGCCTCATTCCGGCTGCCGCACCAGCCGGACCTGGAACTGCGGAATTATCTTTAACGCATTGCGGTGGCCTGCTTCCCGCGTCCGAACCGGACTCTGGCACCATCCGGATCGAGCCGGAGTGCTTCTGAGGCGGTGACATGGACAAGGCCGATCTTGCTGACCTGGTGCGGCCCGGGATGACGGTCGCGCTCGGCGACGGTTTCGGTTCGCCGGTCGCCCTCGCCGGCGAACTCAGCCGGGCGGCCGCCCGCTGCGGCAGCGTCCGGCTGATCCTGGGCTGGATGCCGGTCCTCGACCACGGGCTGGACCTGGCCGCGTTCAGCGACGTGCGCACGTTCATGCCCGGCTGGGGGCTGCGGGCCGGTTCGGACGCCGGGCAGGTCAGCTTCGCGCCGGTCAGCCTCGGGACGATGCCCGCGCTGCTGCACGGCCCGTGGCGGCCCGACCTGCTGGTCGCCGCGCTTACCCAGGCGGACGGCGGGTTCAGGTTCGGCAGCGAGGTGTCGTGGCAGCGGGCCGCGATCGAAGCCGGAGCGGTAGTCGCGGCGGTTGCCTCCGGCGGGCTGCCCAGCGCCGACGCCGGCCCGACGCTGCCGGCCGACCAGGTCGTGGTGGTCGGGCGGAGTGACCGGCCTCCGGCTACGATCCGGGTGACCAGCCCCGGCCCCGAGCACCTGGCGATCGCCCGTCACATCGAGGGCCTCCTCCCGGAGAACGCCCGCATCCAGGCCGGCCCGTCGCCGGTGACGACCGCGCTGCTCGCTGGCCTGCGCACGCCGGTCAGAGTCGACACCGGGATGCTGACCGGCGAGGTCGTCGATCTCGACGCGCGGGGGTTGCTCGCGGCCGAGCCGATCTGCACCTACCTGGCCGGCGGACCGCGGCTCTACGACTGGGCCGACGGCCGGCCGCTGCTGCACCCGGTCGAGTTCACCCATGACCTGGGCCGCCTGGCCGCAGAGCCGATGTTCGCGATCAACACGGCCGTCCAGATCGACCTGGACGGCCAGGTCAACGTCGAGGGCACGGCCAGGTCCGCGCTCGGCGGCATCGGCGGCCACCCGGACTATGCCGCTGCCGCTACCCGGTCGATCGGCGGCCTCAGCATCGTCGCGGTGCCGACCACCCATCACGGCAAGCCGACGTTGGTTTCCCGACTGTCCAGGCCGGTTTCCACTCCTTCGCACGACGTCGACGTCGTCGTCACCGAGCGCGGCGCCGCCGACCTGCGCGGCGCGTCCCGCCCGGAACGGCGCCGGGCCCTGGAAAGGTTGTGGCGGACCTAGGCCCGCTCGTGGCCAGCCGCCTAGAAAGGAACCGCCATGGACGCAGCGCAGATCACCGCGTGGATCGAGGCTTACGAGCTGGCCTGGCGCTCACCCGGCACCGGCGCGCTTGACCGGTTGTTCACCGACGACGCGATCTACTCCCAAGGCCCGTACGAGGAGCCGGCCACCGGGCTTCTGGCGATCAAGCGCATGTGGGAGGCCGAGCGCAACGGGCCGGACGAGGTGTTCTCGATGGCGAGCGAGATCGTCGCGGTCGAGGATCCGGTTGCGGTCGCCAGGGTCGAGGTGCGCTACGGCGACCCGGTCACCCAGGCGTACCGGGATCTGTGGATCATGCGGTTCGCCGCCGACGGCCGCTGCGACTCGTTTGAGGAGTGGCCGTTCTGGCCCGACAAGCCGCCCGCGGCCTAGCGGACGGCAAGACCGGCCTCAGGTGTCGGCGATGATGCCCTCGATGAAGGCCGCCGTGTCGGCCGGGGTCAGCGCGTCGGTGCTGAGCTGGTTCATGACCTCGTGGTAGTTATCCACGTCCTGCCGGTTCTCCAGGTACAGGGCGCTGGTGAGCTGCTCGATGTAGACCACGTCCGGCAGGTCGGGCTGGTCGAACCGCAAGATCGAAAATGAGCCCCCGGCGGCCGCGTGGCCGCCGTGACCGAAGGGCACGACCTGCACGGTGACGTGCGGTGCCGTGGTCGCGTGCGCCAGATGCCGCAGCTGAGCGTGCATGACGGCGCGGCCCCCGACCGGCCGGCGCAGCGCCGCCTCGTCCATGACGGTCCAGATCCTGGTCGGCTCGGCCTTGCGCAGGACCTGCTGGCGCCGCATGCGCAGAGCCACCCGGCGGTCGATCTCACTCGTCGGGGCGGCCTTGTGGCCGAGCACCGTGACCGCGCGGGCGTAATCCTCGGTCTGCAGCAGACCCGGCACGAACTGCAGCTCGAACGTCCGGATCACCGCCGCCGAGGACTCGAGGCCGAGGTACATCTCGAACCAGTCGGGCAGGATGTCGCTGTACATCGCCCACCAGCCGGGTACATTGGCCCGGCGGGCCAGCTCAAGCGTTGCCTGCCGCACCTGCTCGTCGGCCACGCCGTAGAGCGTCAGAAGATCGGCGATGTCACGGTCCTTGAAGCTCACCCGGCCGTTTTCCATCCGGCTGATCTTCGATCGGGAGGCCCGGATCTCGTAACCCGCCTGCTCAGGCGTCACTTTGGCGGCCTCACGCAGCTGGCGCAACCGGCTGCCGAGCATCATCCGGAGCACAGTGGTATCGCCGCGCGGCTGCGCGAGCAGGTCAGCTTGCGACGGATCGTCGGATTCAGCGGCGCTCACGCCACCTGCCGATCGCCGGTCGCGGGGTGATGCTTGATGGACAGCCGGACCCCCGTGGCTAAGCGCATTACGCGGGAAACCCTTCTTGATCTACAGCGCGGCAGCCTAAGACATCGTTACGCCGGGCGGCTACCTACCGTTGCAGGATAGCCAGTTTGGTGCACAACGCAGATGTTTTGTGCCAAAGCACTTGCAAACGTTCGTGCAGATGCCTCAGGCTGGTGCCGTGGCATTCATCGCTCATGAAGATTGGCCGGAGGGTGATGATGACGCTGCCGTTGACTGTCGCCACTGGGTTGCCACGCGTGGTGCCCAGACTCCGCTGGCTGCGGACGGCTTTTGACAATGCTGCGTTGGCCAGCGGGAACGCGCCGCTGGTAGCTGGAGCGACCACGCGGTGGAACTGTAACCCGCGGGTTGCTGTAAGCACGCCCGGAGAAGGTCCGGCGGCTGTGCGAGGTGGTCGCTACTTCGCGGCCGGAACCGCGCGCCGCTGGGGCATGGCCGACCGCGCCGACGATGTTGCCCTGGTCGCCTCCGAGTTGCTGACCAACGCACTGCGCCACGCGACACCCGCCGATGCGCGAGCCCGCCCGGGTAACGGCGTCCGGCTTGGACTGCTGCAGCCGGACGGGCCTTCCTTGATCTGCGTGGTTGCCGATGAGGATCCGCGCCCGCCAGTATCGCGAGATCCAGAGGACTTCGCCGAGAACGGCCGCGGACTGCACATTGTCGCCGCCCTTAGCGACGACTGGGGTTACGCGATCCTGGGTGACGCCGGAAAGGTCGTCTGGGCGCTGTTCTCAGCCGTTACGACCGACTGCTGCTGAGGGCGCGAGGCACCGGACACAGCGCCGGCACCCGGGCCTGGTAAGCGAGGTAGGGCTCACCGAGACTCTGCTTCAGGTCGTGCTCTTCGAATCGGATGCCGACGAAGATGTACGCCGTCGCCGCGATCGCGAACAGCAGGTGGCCGCCGTTCATCACCGGCGCGGCCCAGAAGATGATCAGGAAACCAGCCATCAGCGGATGCCGGACGTACCGGTAGAACGACCGCTCCATGAACGGCACCGGCCGGTACTCCGCCCCCCGGGCCGCGAGCCATCCCTGCCGCAGGCCGAACAAGTCGAAGTGGTCGATCAGGTACGTCGAGCCGATGGCGATCGCCAAGCCGGCGACGTAGCAGGCCAGCAGCACGTAGCGCAGGATCCCGGTGGTCGTCCAGAGATCTCCGCCCACCGGCCGCCACTGCCAGTACAGCAGAGCGAGCACCGCACTTGAGGCCAGAACGAAGGTGGATCGCTCGGCCCCCGCCGGCACCAGGCGGGTAAGCCAGCGCTTGAACCAGGGGCGGGCCATCACCGTGTGCTGGACCGCGAACAGCCCGAGCAGCGCCAGGTCGATCGCGACCGCCAGCGGCCAGGGGGAGTGCGGGCCGGTGCCGAGGTTCTTCGGCACGCCGATGCCGACGATGAAGCCGGCCGTGTAGACGAGGGTCGCGAGGAAGCACAGGTAAGCGAACCCGGCGTAAGCCAATGTGAACAGACGTGTAGACATACTTCGACGCTAGGTTCGCCAGCTAGCGGCGACAATCGGGTGATCTACCGCCTTGCGGCACTGTGACCAGCGCAAACAAGGCGGTAGACCAGCCCGGCGTCCAGGGAACTACCTAGAGAGCTGTCCTATTTCTTCGCCTCAGCGAATCGAGCCGTACTAGAACCCGATGGCGTTGCCGCCGCCGTTGACGTAGCCGCCGTCCTGGGACAGCGAGCCGACGTGGCTGTTCTTCAGGGTCAGCAGAGTTCCGTCCCCTGACCGCCAGTCGTAGCTGACGACCGCGCCGTGCACCACATCGCCGGTCATCGTCGTGTTGTGCACCGGACCGTCGGCCGAGTCGCCGCTGCCCCTGGTGACCAGGAACTCGCCCGGCCCGGCGAACGTGTCGTCCACGTACTGGTTGCCGGTCGCCCCGGCCCCGCCCAGCTCAGTGAAGTCGGAGTCGTTGCTGCCGGTGCAGTGCTCGATCAGGTTGTTCGAGCCGTGGTAGATCTCGACCCCCGACCCGTCCGTTCCGAAGTCCGGACTGCAGGTGCTCTGGTTGACGAACTTGTCGCCCGTCACCGTGTTGTGGCTGCCCCACAGCAGAATGCCGAAGGCGCCCGACCCCAGATTGTCCGGGTTAAGGGCATTGACGTCGTTGAACTCGCTGCCGCTGATCGTCGCGTACGATCCGGCGGTCTCCACGTACACCCCGGCGTAAAGGTTGCCGTAGGCGATCACGGAGTGGACGGTGTCATGGCCACCGGTGATGTCGACGCCGACCTCATAACCGGCGGTCTTGGCCGAGCCGCATCCGCTGACGGAGCTGTAGCCCTGCCCGGTCAGCCGGATCTGCCCGATGCGGTCGTTGTTTCCTGAGACCTGTATGACCGAGCCTTCGCTGCTCCGGCTGAACACCGGATACCGGCCGGTGCCGTAGTTGGTGATCCACACGTTGTCGGCCGAGATGTTCAGCGTGCCGGTGTAGGTCGCGCCGCGCTGGAATTCATACTTCGTCCCGGCCTGCGGATGTACCGAGGAAAGCGACTGCCCCGGCGCGATTTTCACGACGGTGGAAGAAACATTTGCGATGGTTTTGTATCCGGCTACCGCAGGTCCGTCCGAGCCTGGCGGCATGACCGCCGCGAGCACGGCGGCGCAGGTCAGGCTGGCAATGGCAACGGCAGCGGCTGGAACGAAGGAGATGGGAGTTGGTGAGGAGAAGCGGTGGGAATGTGGTGGCATGGATCGCCTCCGGCAAAGGCACGCGAACGTGCTGTTGTGCTTGTATCCCTGCCAACAAGACACGAACCACCGCAAATTTTTCTTCTAAATGAATGAGAAACTTCCTCAAAATACTGTGAAATCCCTCACATCGCCCGTGAGGGATCTAACGGGATTTTGCCGGGATTCGAGGGGCAGCACCGCCGACACCGGGCAAGCGGACCGCCCAGGCAGTACCCGCTGCCTGGGCAACCCCGCGGCTAGGGGCAGCTAGCGGCGGCGATGCTTGCCCGGCTGTCCGCCCGCGCCCGGCCAGGGCCCCGACTACAGCAATGCGCCGTTGCTGTAGTTCGGTCCTGGGAAGCTACTACAGCTAAGCGCCTCTGCTGCAGCCCACGGCTACAGCGAAGTCGTCCTGCTGTAGTTCCGTCCCGGGAAGCAACTACAGTAAGGGGGCTCGGCTGCAGGAGCTAAGCGCGGTCGCGCGATGGCAAGTTCTCCCGCTCGGATCGCTCGGGCCGGGTGAGCTCTTGATGCTCATCGGAGCGCGACTCCGGTCGCTGCTCGGAGAATTGTTCGAAGCGTGGCTGGTTTTGGCAGGCCTTCGGTCAGGGCTTGCGGGCGGCGGCGCCCCAGGCGGAGACGGCGCCGGCGGCCGGGACTTCGCCGGTGGGGTCGGGGCGCCATAGGTGGACCTGGACCAGGCCCGGTTCCACGAACTCCAGTCCTTCGAAGAACCGCATCACCTCGTCGCGGGAACGCAGTTGCTGCGGAGTCGACACCCGCTCGTTGTAGCGTCGCTGGGCCTCGGCCTGGCCATGGTGAGTATCGCTGCCCGGGTGCGACAGGGCCAGGTAGCTCCCGGGCGGCAGCGCGTCCATCAGCTGGGCGACGATCCGGTATGGATCTTCGTCGTCGGCAACCAGGTGCATGATGCCGAGCAGCATGAGCGCGATCGGCTGGGAGAAGTCCAGGATCGCGGCGGCCTTGATGATCTTGTCGGACTCGCGCAGGTCGCCGTCGACGTACTGGGTGGCTCCGCGCGGGCCGCTGGCCAGCAGGGCGCGGGCGTGAGAGAGCACGATCGGGTCGTTGTCTACGTAGACGACGCGGGTCTCCGGTTCGGCGGACTGGGCGACCTCGTGGGTGTTGTTCGCCGACGGGATGCCGGTGCCGATGTCGAGGAACTGCTTGATCCCGGCCTCGCCCGCCAGGTACTTGGTTGCCCGGGCGAGGAACGCCCGGTTGGCCCTGACCCGGAATCGCATATCGGGGACAACGGCCAGGACCCGCTCGGCCGCCTCGCGGTCGGCGGCGAAGTTGTCCTTGCCGCCGAGCCAGTAATCGTAGACCCTGGCCGGGTGCGCGACCGAGGTATCGATCTGCGCTATCCGGGCCGCCCGGCGGGCTCGCTCGGCCTCATCGAGGTCGCCAGCATCATCGAAATCCCCGGCGCCGAAGTCTTCGTCCCCGCCGAGATCCTCTTCCTCATTGAGGTCGAGGTCCTCCGGGTCCTGACTTTCGCCGGCCTGCCGATCATCGGCCACTACAGGCTCCCAGCCGCCGCATCCGTGAGCGGCGAGCGCCGCCGCGCTCTACTCGCCATTTGTTGTCAGCAGTATCTTGACACGGCGCTGCGGGCAGTGCGGCCAATGTGCTGACCGATCGGTCAGGACTGCCAGTAACCGGACTCCCGCGAGCGGCCGCGGTGATGGTGGTGACGATGCCGGGGCGGCCATTCCCACGACTGGAACTTGAACTGGCCTGGCCCGCCGAATCGCTCGGCCCAGGAGCTGAAGGCGTCGTTGTCGAACTGCGCCATCCAGTGCTTGCGTACCCGGCGGAAGAACATCGCCCCCGCGACGGCCACGGCGGCGAAGGCCAGGAACATGACCAGCGTGATGATCGCGACCACCTTCAGCGCGAGCACCGCGGCGCCGGCCCCGGAGAACAGCACGATTGCCAGCAGGGCGAGCACGAGCAGGGGGAACAGGCGTGGCCCGCGGCGGAACATCACCGGCGGCCGGTACCCGGCGCTCCTGGCGGCCTGCGGCCGCTGCGGCTGGTAGGCGGCGACCTTAGGACCGGGCAGGTCGGTCAGGACCTGGCGCAGGTCGCCAAAGGTCTTGGCACTGAGGGCGGCCGTGAGCCGCTCGTCGAACTCCTCCTGGTTCAGTCGCCCTTCCGCAAAGTGATCGCGCAGCCGAGCGGCGACTTGCTCCCGGTCAGCGTCGGACGTACGGATCCGATCGTCAAACATTCGTCCCCTCCTGCTTTTCGTCGTGCTCAGGCTGGTCCGGGCCACCCCCGGCACCGGCACCCTCGTCGTCTCCCTCAGGGTCGAAGTCGTCGGCCAGGATCTGGTACAGCTCGCGGCGGGTCCGCCCGAGCAGCCGTTCGACCGCGTGGATCTGCTCCGGCGTGCCCGAATGGGCCACCTGAACGATCCCGCCGCCGAGCCGGGCGGCCTCGGCGAACAGGCCGGGAAGCTCCCACGCCTCCTGCTGCTCCTTTGACTCCCAGGCCGCCCGTGCCATCTCCGGGTGCTGCTCTAGGTAGGTCTGCCCCGCGGCGGTCAGACTGAAAGTCCGGCGACCGCCCGACTCCTCGCCGGCGATCAAGCCCTCGTCGGCGAGCTGGGACAATGCCGGATAGACCGCGCCCGGGCTTGGACGCCACGCGCCGCCACTGCGCTCGGAGATCTCGGACATGATCTGGTAGCCGGTGCGGGGGCCTTCCCGCAGCAGGGCCAAGATCGCGGCCCGCACGTCGCCCCGGCCGGCCTTAGACCCGCGACCAGGCGATCCTGGCGGCCCGGGAGGACCAGGCGGCCCGCCCGGCCACCAGGCGCCCCAGGCTCCGCTGGCGCCGCCGCCCCAGTGCCCGCGTCCTGCGTGCCCGCCGAACCCGCGCTGCCACGAGCCGCCCCTCTTCTGCCCGCCCGACCTGCCCGACCCGCCCGGGCCGCCCGGCCCGCCCGGGCCGCGCTCGCGGCTGTCGGACGACTTTCCGCCGGTGGTCTGGCTGGCGGCCGTCGCGCTGGCGACCGCCCGGCTGACCTGGTCTAGGACGTCTCCGATACAGCCGAAGATGTCGAATATGCCGAGCTCGAAATCCGCAGCTCCCCAACGTGGTGTCTGCATCGCGTCAACCCAGTCCCTCGCTGAAGCGACATTGTTCTGACGCTCCGTTTCGTCGACATCGCAGTTCCGTCGACATCGCAGTTCCGTCGACATCTAAGGCTCTGTCGATACGTTCACGATATATCGACAGAGTATGTCGCGAGCGGCGCGCTGACAAGATATGACGTGAACTTGTTTCTAGGGGGGACGCATGCGGTACGGCTCGCGACCAGCCAACTCGACGACTGGGGTGAGGGTCAGGGGGATTGGGATGAGTGCGGCTGGGGTGAGGGTGGCAGCGGTGACACTCCCCGCCCTCGCGCTGCTGGCCACTAGCCTCGCGACCGCCCACGCGGCCACCCGGCCTGCCTCCCCGACCTGCAAGCCCGGCCACGAGACGATCTACGTCGGCGCGACCGGCAAGGTCGCCGGCCAGCAGACGATCACCCCGATCAGCACGGCCACCGGAAAGGTCGGCCGCCGCATCAAGGCGGGCTCCAGCCGAGGCGAAATCGCGATCGCGCCGGACGGCGGCACGGCCTACGTCGCCAACTCCTACTCAGACACCGTGACCCCGGTCAACCTCTGTGACGGCGAAGCGCTCAAGCCGATCAAGGTAGGCAACGGCCCCGACGCGATCACGATCGCCCCTGACGGCAAGACCGCCTACGTCGCCAATTACTTCTCCGGCACGGTCACGCCGATCAACCTCCGGACGAACCGGCCAGGCAAGTCCATCGTGGTCGGTCCGGAACCCTGGGTCATCGCGATCACCCCCGACGGCCGCACGGCGTTCGTCGCGAGCCGGACCGCGGCCAGCATCACCCCGATCGACCTGGCCACCGGCCGGCCCGGTCAGCCCATCACGGTCGGCACCGGACCTGACTCGATCGCGATCACGCAGGACGGGCAGGACGCCTATGTTGCCGACAGCTTCAGCGACCAGGTGACCGAGTTCGACACCGCCACCGGTGCCGTGCTCAAGACGATCACGGTCGACGCCAACCCCAACGACATCGTGCTCACCCCGGACGGCCGCACCGCCTACGTCACCAGCCGGACGCAGGACACGCTCACGCCGATCGACACCGCCACCGGAGCGGCCGGAGCCCCGATCCCGGTCGGCGGGTCGCCCCGGTTCGTGCTGACCAGCCCCGACGGTAAGTACGCCTACGTGAGCGGCCACCTGACGACCGGCCCGACTGGCCTCGTCACCCCGGTTCTGCTCAGCACCGGCACCCCACTCAAGCCGATCAAGATCCGCGGTCACGCCGAGCACTTCATCCTGGCCCCAGGCGGCAAGACCGCCTACCTCGTCAGCCTCGACCCTGGCACGGTCACCCCGATCGACACCGCGACCGCGAAGGCCGGGCGCCCGATCTCCGTCCAGGGCGCCCCGTCCTACATCGCGATCAGAACCTGACCGTCCTGGCCAACCCGCAACTGACCGCCAGACAGAACTGGCTGACGGAATTGGGGGCTTGGCGGCTGCCGGGCTGTTGATATTGGATCAGGGAGAAAGCTTCCCGGGGCTTTGTTCGCCGCACCCAGAGGCCAGTCCACCGACAGGCGAGGTCAATGATGATCCGTACGGTCACCTCTGTCATAGGCGGCGCCGCCGCCGAAGACGCTCCGGGCGGCCTGATCAAGTCCACGAACCCGGCCCGCACCAGCGACGTCGTCGCCGAGGTCAGGCTGGGGGACGCGGCCACCTTTGCCGCCGCCGCCCGGGCGGCGAAGGCGGCGCAGCCGGCCTGGGCCGACGTGCCCGCTCCGGTGCGGGGACGGGCGATCGCCCACATCGGCCGGCTGGTCGAGGCCAACTCGGAAGCGCTTGCCCGGCTGGTCACCCGCGAGGTCGGCAAGCCGTACGCCGAGGCGCTGGGTGAGGTCAGGGAAATCATCGACACGTGCGACTTCTTCCTCGGCGAAGGACGCCGGCTGTACGGCCAGACCGTGCCGAGCGAGATGCCGGACAAGCAACTGCTGACCTTCCGCAACCCGGTCGGCGTCGTCAGCGTGATCACCGCGGGCAACTTCCCGGTGGCGGTGCCGTCCTGGTACCTGATCCCGGCGCTGCTGTGCGGCAACGCGGTGCTCTGGAAGCCCGCCGAGTACTCGGCGGCGTGCGGCGCCGCGCTGTTCGACCTGATCGTCCGCGGCGGCGGCCTGCCGGACGGGGTGCTCAACCTCGTGCTGGCCGACGGCGAGGCGACCTACGCCGGCCTGGAGCGGGCACTGGCGGACGGGTGCGTCGACAAGGTCGGCTTCACCGGGTCGACCGCGGTCGGGGTCAAGATCGGCGAGTTGACCGGGCGTCATCTGCAGTCGGCCTGCCTCGAACTCGGCGGCAAGAACCCGATGGTCGTCACGCCGAGCGCGGAACTGGATCTGGCGGTCGAGGCCGCGCTGTTCGCCGGGTTCGGCACCGCTGGTCAGCGGTGCACCTCGCTCGGCACCGCTATCGTGCACGAGTCCGTCCACGACGATTTCGTGGCCCGCTTCGACAAGGCCGCGAGGGACATCGCGGTCGGCGATCCAGCCGGCGATGTCGTGTACGGGCCGATGCTCGACGAGAGGTTCGCGGCGAAGTTCGAGGACTACCTGGGCTGGATTCGGCCGCATCACACCGTGCTCGGCTCGTCCGGGATCGGCCGGATCACGGCGGCCAACCCGCGGGCCGGTTTCGTCGGTGATCCGCAGTCCGGGCTGTTCTATCACCCGACGATCGTCGACGGCCTTCGTCCCGACGACGAGATCTTCCGCAACGAGACATTCGGGCCGCTAGTCGGCATTTCCACTTACCGGGATCTGGCCGATGCAATCGATCTCGCGAATCTGCCTGACTACGGCCTGTCGTCGGCTATTTACACAACGAAGCCGGATGAGGTGTTCGCGTTTCGGCGAGGGATCTCCGCCGGCATGGTCAGTGTTAACAATTCGACGTCCGGCGCCGAGGCGCATCTGCCCTTCGGAGGCAACGGGAAATCGGGCAATGGATCGCGTCAGTCCGGGGTCTGGGTCCTCGATCAGTTCACCCGCTGGCAGTCGCTGAACTGGGATTACTCGGGCCGCCTGCAGAAGGCGCAGATGGACGTGGCCGAACTGGTGCCGGACGAGGACTTCCGCCTAGCTGACTGATCAATGACCGCAAGCGTCAAATTCCGAACAAACGTATGAGCCCTAGTCGTGTTTGATCCGTTGCCTTTGTTGATGTCCGTCGCTATGGTCCCGAGATACACCCGTGTAGCCGCGGGGTCCCTTCATAGCGGAGAGTTGCTGTAGGAGGCAAGATATGAAAGCTGCCCGAGTCTGGGCCCTCACGGGGTCCATAGGGCTAGCAGTCTCTTTTACGGCGGTGACGGCAGGTCAAGCTGTCGCTAAGCCAACCCCAACCAGGGTCACGCTTCGTGGGTCGCTGACCCCGGCCAGGGAGCGCGCGCACCCAGCCGGAACGGTCGCGGGCACCACGACGATGAGGTTCAACCTGAACCTCAAGCTGCGCAACGCAGCGGGCGCGAAGAAGTTCGCGACCCAGGTGTCGACGCCCGGTTCCAAGTTGTTCCATCACTACCTGACTCAGAAGCAGTGGCTCGCCAAGTACGGCCCGACCAGCGCCTCAATGGCCGCGGCCGAATCGTGGCTCCGGAACCAGGGCTTCAAGATCACCTCGGTTCCCAAGACTCATCTGTACGTCGCCGCGAGTGGCTCGGCCGCCAAGGTCGCCAAGGCATTCGGCACCACCCTGCGCTACTACAAGGTCAACGGGCACAAGGTCATCCTCGCTAACGGCGCGCTCAGCCTGCCCGGCTCCATGGCCGGCACCGTCACCGGCGTCATGGGCGTCAACCAGGTCGTCGCGACGACGTCCCTGACTGACCAGGGCCGTTCGACGAAGGCCAAGCCCAACCAGGAGCCGGGACCGCCGGCTGGCTTCCGCAACCCGCAGCCGTGCTCCAAGGCGTTCAACACCGAGCCGGACACCGCAGACCCGAGTTCGCTGTACGCGCCGTTCACCGGTAACAACTACGACATCTGCGGCTACAAGCCCAGTCAGCTTCGTACCGCTTACGGGATCAACGGCGCGGTCAACGCCGGTGACGACGGCACTGGCGTCGGTGTCGCCATCGTCGACGCTTACGACTCGCCGACCCTCTTCGCCGACTCGGCGCGTTACGCCAACCAGAACGACGGCACGCACCCGCTGTCGTCCGGTCAGTTCTTCAACGACGAGCCGGCCACCGTGGATAACGAGGACCTGTGCGGCGCCAGCGGCTGGCGGACCGAGCAGTCGCTCGACGTGCAGGCCGTGCACGCCATGGCACCCGGTGCGGCCATCCTGTACGTCGGTGCGGTGGACTGCCTGGACACCGGCCTGCTCGATGCCGTGAACACGGCCATCACCAGCGGTGCCTCGGTCGTCACCGACTCGTGGGGCAACACCCTCGGTGACCTGCTCTCCGACGCCGCCAGCAAGACCGCGTTCGACGACACGTTCCTGGTCGCCGACGGCACTGGCGTCAGCGTGCTGTTCTCCTCTGGTGACAACGGCGACAACTTCGGCATCTCCGGCCTGGCTGTTCCCGACTACCCGTCGACCAGTCCATTCATCACCGCCGTCGGCGGTACCACGCTCGAAGTCAACGCCGCCGGTCACCGTGGCGCTGAGTTCGGCTGGTCGACGGCCAAGCAGACGCTGTGCACCAGCCAGCCAGAGACCGACTGCAAGAAGTCAACCGATCAGCCCGGCGCGCTGGCCTGGCAGGCCGGTGGCGGCGGTGGTTCTAGCTACACCTACGCCGAGCCCTCTTACCAGACCAACGTCGTGCCGCCGGCGATTGCCTTCCGCAACGTCGCGCTGTTCGGCGTCCCGACCAGGGCCGAGCCCGACATCTCGATGGATGCCGACGCTCAGTCCGGCATGCTGATCGGCGCTACCCAGGCCTTCCCGGGCGGTAACCACTACGGGCAGTTCAAGGAGGGCGGCACCAGCCTCGCGTCCCCGCTGTTCGCCGGTGTCGTCGCCGACGCTGACCAGGCCGCGGGCACTCCGCTCGGCTTCCTGAACCCGGAACTGTACAAGGCGTGGACCGACACGCCGAGTGCGTTCACCGACATTTTGCCGCCGTCCAACGCGCACGCCGCGTCGGTGATCCGGGTTGACTTCACCAACACGGTCGACAACTCGGACGGCTTCAGCATCAGCCTCCGGGCGATCAACTACGCAGGCAACGAGACCTACTGCGACGCGACGGGCAACTGCGCCACGCGCAAGGTAACCCTGACCACCGCACCGGGCTTCGACAGCCTCACCGGGCTTGGAACGATCAGCTCCAAGTTCCTCGCGACGATGGCGAAGTTCTAACCATCTGAGTGGGAGGGCCCCGGGACGAAGTCCCGGGGCCCTTTCCATGTCACTAGACTCGACCGGTGCCGGACATTCGCGGACAGCTGCTTCCCGAGTCGGCCCCGCATGTCTTTCACCTGCTGGCCAAGCCGACCGGCGCTATCTGCAACCTGGACTGCACCTACTGCTTCTTCCTGTCCAAGGAACTGCTGTATCCGGGCAGCCGGTTCCGGATGGCCGAAGATCTGCTTGAGCGGTACCTGAGCCAGCTCATCGAGGCCCATGCGGGTGCGCGTGAGGTGATCGTCGCCTGGCAGGGCGGCGAGCCCACGCTGATGGGCCTGGAGTTCTTTCGCCGCTCGGTGGAACTGGCCGACCGCTACCGGGCCAAAGGCCAGAAGATCGTCCACACAATCCAGACCAACGGCACGCTGCTCGATGACGCCTGGGGTAGCTTTCTCGCTGAAAATGGTTTTCTGGTTGGCTTGTCAATCGACGGGCCCGCGAAGCTGCATGATGCTTACCGGGTTGACAAGGGCGGCAAGGGCAGTTTCGACCGGGTGATGGCCGGGCTGGCCGTGCTGCGGCGGCATGGGGTGGACTGGAACGCGCTATGCACCGTGCACGCCGCCAGTCAGGATCACGGGCGGGAGATCTACCGGTTCCTGCGGGACGACTGCGGAGCGCGGTACCTGCAGTTCATCCCGATCGTCGAGCGGGCCACCGAGGACCTGCTGGCCATCGCCAACGACGGCTGGGGCGAGCGGGCCCGCAGCGCTGGCCAAGGGGGACGACCCCCTGACAACCCCCGAGGTCGACCGCTCTACGTTCAGGACGGCGGCCTGGTCAGCGAGCGATCGGTGTCGGCCGACGGGTACGGGCGGTTCCTGATCGACATCTTCGAGGACTGGGTGCGGCGCGACATCGGCGAGGTCTACGTGCAGATGTTCGACGTGGCGCTGGCCAACTGGTACGGGCAGTCGCCCGGACTGTGCGTGCACTCGGAGACCTGCGGGCTCGCGCTGGCGCTCGAGCACAATGGTGACGTCTATTCGTGCGACCACTACGTCGAGCCCGCCTATCGGCTCGGCAATATCGCCGGATCCCGGCTGCTCGATCTGGTCGTCCTGCCCAAGCAGGAGGAGTTCGGCCGGGCCAAGCGCGACAGCCTGCCCCAGTACTGCCTGGACTGCGATGTCCGGTTCGCCTGCCACGGCGGCTGCCCGAAGGATCGGTTCGCGGTGACGCCGGACGGCGAGGCCGGGCTGCATTACCTGTGCCCGAGTTACAAGGCGTTCTTCGGCCATATCGAGCCGGTCATGCGCCAGATGTGCGACCTGCTCAAGGCCGATCGAGCCCCGTCTGAACTAGTGCAGCGCTACGCCGCCGCTGACGCGCGCCGAGGCCGCAATGACCCGTGTACCTGCGGCTCGGGCCGCAAATGGAAACACTGCCACCTGGCGTGACCGGCCCAACCTCGGCAGATTTCGGGGACTCTTCCGAAACGTGCAGCTCGACGATCCGCCTTCCCGTGAGCCTGTCATCCGCGCCTGGCAAATCCCGCTTACGCGGCCCTAGCCTTCCCGGGCTAGGGACGTCTTCCCGGGTTAGGGGAGACTTTTCCCGGGTTGCGCGTTCTTTTCCCCGGGTTGCGCGCTCTTTTCCCGGGTTAGGGCAGAAATTTGTCCAGTTTAATATAATATGGCGATACCTAACTCGGGAAAAGACGTCCGGACCCGGGAAGAGACGTCCCTAATCCGGGATAAGTGGACTCGGAGAACGTCGTCGGGGCTACTGGGCTCGGGCTTGCGAGGCGGTTACGGCACGATCAGGGTTTCCGGGATCGTCCGCCGCGCCCAGCGGGGAGTCCGGGGGCTGTCCCAGGGTTAGCACAGCAAAGCGAGCAGCGGCATATCGGACTGCCGGTTAAGATTCGACTAAGTTCAGCGGTCTCGTGGCCGCAGCGCGCCTGATCAGGTGCTCGTCTTGGTACGGGGCCGGCCAGCCTGCGATGACAGTGAGACATCCCGAATCGGGGGCGGCCGGGAGAACGGCGGAAAGGCTGATTCATGCGTCAACGCCGAGGACGCCGAGAGCGCGGCGCGCAACCGGATCCCAACGAGCTTGGTCCCGGTCAGCAGCCCGACTCCGGGCCGACGACCGCGCCGCAGCCGGCCGTGGACTTCCAGTTCGGCCCGCAGTCAGACCCCTACAGCGCTCAGACCCAGCTGCCGGGTGATCGTTTCGCCGGCCAGCGGCCAGGCGAATCCTACGGCCAGAACCTGCCCGGGCCGGCGGCGGCGGCGCCGCCGGCGTCTCAGGGGCCGCCAGCCGGTTCGGCCGACCAGGCCACCTACCGGGGGCCGTTCGAGCCACATCCTTCTGGCCGGTCGGACAGCTCCCAGCCGGGTGCCTATTCTCAGCCGGCCGTTCCCGGCCAGCCGGGGCCGGGCGGCCACGGGAACCAGGGCCCCGGCCAGCAATCCTCGGGCGGGATGTGGCTGCAGGGCATCCCGCAGGCTGGCCACGGCCAAGATCAAGCTCAGGGCCAGGGACAGGGCCAGGGCTATAGCCGGGGTCCGGGTGCCGGGCAGGGCCCGCAGGGTGCCGGCCAGGGTCAGCCGGGATCCGGGCAGGGCCAGCCGGGATCCGGGCAGGGCCAGCCGGGATCCGGGCAGGGTCAGCCGGGATCCGGGCAGGGTCAGCAGGGTTCTGGTCAGGGTCAGAGTGGCGGTCAGTCCGGGGGCTATCGCCAGGATCAGGGCTACGGCCAGGGTCCCGGTTACGGTCAAGGTCCCAGTTCCGGGCGGGGTGCCGGTTACGGTCAAGGTCCCAGCCACGGCCGGGGTCCGGGTTACGGCCAGGGCGGGAACTACGGTCAGAACGGCGGGTACGGCCAGGACGCTGGCTACGGACCGCAGCAGGGTTACTACGGATCGCCGGCCTCACCCAACGCCGGCGGCGGCCCGCTTGAGCCCGACTGGCCCTACAACCAGCAAGGCTTGAGCTCTCGGTCCCAGCCAACTGCCGGTGACTCGCGTCCGGCCGGCGATCCCGACAGGCCGTATGGCGGGCAGTCTTCCGAGGCGCAGCAGCCGAGCGGCCCGCAGTGGTACAACGACCTGCGGCAACCGTCAACGCCGCTGGTCCCCCCGGGCGGTGCTCAGCCGTCCGCCAAGCAGGCCGGTGATCAGGGCGATCAGCAACAGGGCTTCGGGCCGCCAGTCTCTATTCCCGCGCGCCCGCAGCGGCCTGGAGCGGGTCCGACCGTGGTGCGGCAGCCGAACATAGACCTGAACGACCCCTTGGGACTAGGTGACACCGGCTCCTCGGGATCGAGCCGGCGTCGGTCGGTCCAGCGGGACAGTCGCCCTGGCCTGCTGGGCCCGGCAGTAGCTGGAGCGGCAGCAGCTGGAGCGGCAGCGTCGGCCGCCGATGCGACGGTGCTCAGGCAGCCGCCGTCCGCCGGGCAGCCTGCTGGTGCCGCGCAGCCGCCTGGCACCGCGCAGGTTCCTGGCACCGCACAGCCGCCGGGCACCGCACAGGCTCCTAGCACCGCACAGCCGCCGGGCACCGTGCCGCCGCCAGCCACTGGGCAGCCGCCAGCAGCTACATCGCAGCCAACTGCGGCAGCGCCGCCGCCGTTCGGCCAGAACGAGCAGCCCGGTCAGGGTTATCAGCCCGGTCAGGGTTACCAGGCCGGTCAGGGTTATCAGGCCGGTCAGGGTTATCAGGCTGGTCAGGGTTTTCAGTCGGGGCAGAGCGAGCAGCCTGCCCAGGGCTATCAGGCCGGTCAGGGTTTTGAGTCGGGCCAGAATGAGCAGCCTGCCCAGGGCTATCAGGCCGGTCAGGGTTACCAGCCGGGCCCGGGCTATCAGGCGGGCCAGGGCGATCAGATGGGCTGGTACGGCGACAACACCGGCCCGCAAGCTTCGCGCGCCGCCGCCCCGACCGCCATGCAGCAGTCGCCCATGCAGCAGCCGCCCGGCCTGCCGCCGTCGAGCATGCCGGCTCCGTCGGCCGATCCGCCCGTGCTTGAGCCGACGACGCAGCCCATGCGCCGCCGCCGCCGTCGGCGCCGGATTCTCGTCGTGGTCTCGATTGTCTTGGTGCTGGCGCTCGCGGCGGGCGGCTATGGCGGCTGGTACTACTTCCTGCGCACGATCGGCACGCCCCAGCTGACCGCCGCGAGCTACCTGAAGGACTGGAACGCCGGAAACTACGCCGGCATGGGCAAGGTCAGCCTGAACGTCCCGAGCGGCGGGCTCGCAGGCCCGCTGACCACGGTCAAGTCCGATCTGGGCGTCAAGACCATGACCGTGACCCTCGGCAAGGTGACCACGACCGGCAGCACGGCTAGGGCCGCGTTCACCGTGACCGACCAGCTCGCCAGCGGGCACACCTGGACCTACAGCGACCAGCTCTCGCTGCTGAAGAAGGACCGGCACTGGTGGGTGAACTGGAGCACGTCCGCGATCTACCCCCACCTGCAGCCGGGCCAGCGGTTCGCGCTCAGCGCCGTCTGGCCATCGCGGGCCAATATCGTGTCCTCGGACGGGACCGTGCTGAGTTCCCCGGGCGCGATCTCCGCTTCAGGTTCGCTCGCGCTGCTGGTCGGGTACCTGGGCAAGGCCACCGCCAAGGAGGCCAAGGCGCTCGGCAAGCCGTACAAGAAGGGCGACCTGATCGGCCTGTCCGGCCTCGAGCAGACCTACCAGAAGCGGCTGGCCGGAAAGCCCGCGCAGATAATCAAGATCGTCGGGCCTGGGCACAAGGTCGATGCCACCGCCATGCGTTTTGCCGCGATCAAGGGTAAGCCCGTCACCACCAGCATCGACATGAGCGTCCAGCACGCGGCATCGGAGGCGGTCCTGACCGCCAAGACGAACAAGCCGATCGACATGGTCGCGATCCAGCCGTCGACCGGCAAGCTCCTCGCCGTGGTCGAATCGCCCGGCGGCTTCGACCGGGCTCTGGAAGGGATCTTCCCGCCCGGCTCGACGTTCAAGATCGTCACGGCGTCGGCTCTGGTCAGGGGCGGGCTGACCTCATCCAGCACGGTCCAGTGCCCCGCCAAGGTGGACATCGACGGACGGACGTTCCACAACGACGCCAACGAGCATCTCGGCTCGACCAGCCTGCTGAACGCGTTCGCGATCTCGTGCAACACCACCTTCGCGCTGCTGGCCACCGAGAAGCTGAGCGGCCCGCTCCTCGGGGCGATGGCGAGGAACTTCGGCTACAACTCCAAGCCCGCCCTCGGCATCCCGGCGACGCTCGGCAGCTTCCAGCCGCCTAAGGACGCCGTAGACCTGGCGGCCGACGCGTTCGGCCAGGGGCTTGACCTGGTCAACCCGCTCAGCCAGGCCAGCGAGGCCGGCGCGATCGACTCGGGCGTGTGGCGGCCGCCGCTGCTGGTGACCAGCCCGGTCGTGCATCAGAAGGCCAGGCCGCACGTGATCGACTCGACGATCCTGGACGCGCTGCGGCCGATGATGCGAGCGGTCGTCACCAGCGGAACCGCGGCCGGGGTGGGCTTCGGTGACGGGGTGTATGGCAAGACCGGAACGGCTGAGTACGGGACCGGGCCGCATCCGAAGTCGCACGGATGGTTCATCGGGTATAGCGGCGACGTGGCGTTCGCCGTGCTGGTCGAGGGCGGCGGGTTCGGCGCGGACAGTGCCGGGCCGATTGCGAACGCGTTCTTGCACCGAATCTGACGGGCCCGCAACCAAGCCGCCGTCAGGCAACTCCGGCATCGCGCTGCGGACACCGGACTGGTTCCCCTGGGCCGCAGTTCCCAGTCTGCCTGGCTGCCGGCTTCCCCTCCGCCGCGACCACTTCCCATCCGTTGCGGCGACTTCCCATCCGTTAGAGCGGAGTTCTGTCGAGTATGCGGCATTTGTCGCAACGGTAACTGCAGGTAAGTCGCCGCAATGAATGGCAAGTCGTCGCAACGGATGGGAAGTGGCGGCGACGAAAACCCGCGAACGGTGATATTACCGGCAAACCGGCGCCGTGCCCTGCGCGCGATCCGGTCACTGACCAAGATCGCCGCCCGCACCACCACCGGCTCACCGCCGACGACCCCTGCGAGCCTCGCCACGACCAAAAGCGCTGACAGCGGTGCGCACTAGCCTGATCAAAGTCGGGCTGCGGCCGGGGTGGGCTTCGGTGACGGGGTGTATGGCAAGACCGGAACGGCTGAGTACGGGACCGGGCCGCATCCGAAGTCGCACGGATGGATTCATCGGGTATCGCGGTGACGTGGCGTTCGCCGTGCTGGTCGAGGGCGGCGGGTTCGGCGCGGACAGTGCCGGGCCGATTGCGAACGCGTTCTTGCATCGAATCTGACGGGCCCGCAACCAAATCGATATCTGACTGGACTGCAACCAATTGGTCGCCTCCGGCGTAAAAGAAATGTGGGCGCGTCCGACGAATCGCCGTCATCGCAGATCGATGCTGCCTTTGAAGAGTTCGTACGGACTAAGTCCGCCCACCTTCTCAGGCTGGCTTTGCTCCTGACCGGCTGGAACGCGGCCGTCGCCGAAGACCTGACCCAGACCGCGCTCGAACGCATCTACCGCCGCCGCCGGCTGCTCTTTGGCCGGCCGGAAGAGCGCGGCTCAATCGAGCCCTACGTGCGCCGGGTACTAGTTAACGCGGCGATCGACTGGCGGCGCGGGCTGCACAGAAGGCCAGAGTTGCCGCTGGACCTCGCGCTCGACGTGCCCCAGGAGTCCGCGGGGCGGATCGCCGATCGGGTCGCCGACCGGGATCTGCTGCTGCGGGCACTGGCCTGCGTTCCGCAGCGTCAACGAGCGGTTTTGGTCCTGCGTTACTGGGAAGATCTCTCCGACGCCGAGATCGCGCTGACGCTGAACTGTGAGGTGGGGACCGTGCGGAGCCAGGCCTCGCGGGGGCTGGCCAAACTGCGGGAACTAACCCGGCTGGCTCCGCAGCCAGCCAGAGCCGAGGTTGGCCGGACCCGGGCCAGGGTGATGCTCGGTGACTGACCTCGAGAGCCGGCTCAAGGACGCCATGCGGGCGTCCGTCGCGACCGTCGAGCCGACCTTCACCGCGGCCGACGTGATGCGGCGGCACGACGTCCGGATCAGGCGGCTCGCCGCGATGTGCCTGGCGGTCTCGATGGCGATGGCCGTTCTCGCGTACGTCCTGCCCAAGCAGCTAGCACGGGTCGACGCGGCGTCGATGACGGTCGAGCCGCTGGCCGGCCACACCACCAGCTACACCGATCCGGTCTACGACTGGAGCGTCACGTACAACAGCGCGTGGGCCGAGGAACGCTCGACCACCGGCACGAAGCCCGACGTGGTCGAGACCGTCCGGCTCACCAACTTCAGGTCGACCTATCACTACTCCGTCTCCGGCCAGATCCTGACCAGCGAGGCCAGTCTCAGCACGGGCTGGCTGCGTGAGTTCCCCGCCAGCGGGGTCGCCCTCCAGATCTGGAACGTGGGCGTGACGACAGCCACAGCCCGTCCGTCAGCGCACGACACGCCTCTCCCGCTGCAAGTGTCCAAGTTCTCGCCGGTGCACAGATTTGCCGGCGGCAGCGAACCGACGCCGATGGTCCAGGTGTTCGCCGGCCTCGGAATCAGGTTCAAGGCGGCGGTATGGATCGGCCGGCAGGCCAGCACGGCGAGCGAGCACGCGATCTGGGCGGCCGTGCGGTCGATACGTTTCTCCCCGTTGCGCACCGGCACGATCTGGCAGCACCGGTTCTACGTGCTCGGCCCGGCGACCAGCTACCGGGTGAACTCGGTGACGCTGTTCCTGTCCGCCTCGCTGCCACACGGACCCCTGCAACGGGGCAGCTTCTACCTGGTGCGCTCGCCGAGAGCGTTCTACGTCATCCAGCGGCGGGTGCTGGTCGCCGAGCGGGACACGGTCTACCTGGTCGGCTACGACGCGCGAAAACGCGAATTCGTCGCTCGCGGGACCAGCTTGCGCTGGAGCCTGGCCGGCAGCCCGGTCGGGCAGATCGCGAATCAGCCGCTCCAGATCGGGGCGACGGAGAGCCAGGGTGGTCACGTCCTCTACGCTCCTGACCTCGGCAAGTACACGCCCGCGCGACCGCAGCTGGAGTCGGTCAGCTAGCGTTGCGCTCGTGACAGGGCAGGCACCGCGCGACGCGCGGCGGCGCAAGCAGGACACACTCGCCAGGTTCCGTGCCGACGACGACGCCTGGGTGGCGACGACGACCGGCGGGTCCGACAAGGCCTACATGGTGCCGCTTTCGTTCCTGTGGGACGGCGAGGCCTTCGTGCTCGCGACTCCAGAGTCCAGCCTGACCGCGAAGAACCTGCAGATCTCGGGTAAGGCCAGGCTGGCGTTCGGCCCGACCAGGGACGTGGTGATCGTGGACGGAGACGTGGAGTCGTTCACCCTCGAAACGGTGCCCGCGAACCTCGCCACCGCGTTCGCCGCCCGGCAGTGGGACGCGCGCGAGTCGAGCGAGCGGTACGCGTTCTTCCGAGTTACCCCGAACCGGATTCAGGCCTGGCGCGAAGAGAACGAGCTGGAAGGCCGGCTTCTCATGCGCGGGGGCCGCTGGCTCGCTTAGGCCGGCCCGTCATCCGGCCCGCGGGCGGCCGAGTCCAGCTGAGACTGGGTCAGGAACAGCGCCCCGCGCAGGTCGGCCCCGGTCAGGTCGGCGCCGCGAAGATCGGCGCCGGTCAGGTCGGCTAGCCGCAGGTCCGCGTTCTGGAGCCGGGCACCGATCAACTGCGCACCGCGCAGGCTGGCCCGGCGCAGGTCCTTGCCGGTCAGGTCGCGGCCGGTCAGGTCGGCGCCGCGCAGGTCGGGCCCCGGCGACCCGTCCCGCGACCTGAGCAGTTCGCTGGTGCGCAGCAGCAGCGGGTTGACCTGATCTCGGTGGGCCGCCACATCGAGCGCCGCCAAACCGGCCGGCCCGAGGCCGGCATAGCGGGCGGACCTTTCCAGCGCCGACGTCAGCTCGGCGGCCAAGGGGTCGCCCGGCCGGTATTCGAGCGCGGAGCGCAGATACCAGGCCAGTTCGTGCAGTTGCCGCATGACGCCGAAGGCGGCGAACATGGGCCCGGCCAGCTCCGGCTCGGCCCGCCAGTCCCGCCCGCCGAACGTTCCTTGCGCCACGTGCTGACCGGCCCCGAAGCAGTCGTAGGCGGCGCAGCCGCCGAAGCCTTTCTTGCGCAGCCGGTCGTGGAGCGAGCAATCGAAGCTGGTTGTTGCCAGGTTCGGGCACGGCTGGCCGGCTGGCTTGTCGATCGCGAAGTCCGCCGAACGGACGAACGCTGGCGCCACGCAGCACAGCCCGAAACAACGACCGCAGTCAGCCCGCAACTCGAGTGAGCCTGCGGATTGATCCAAGCCGGCCGCGATGCTTTCTCCCACTAAAGGCTTCTCCTGTTTTTGATTTAACGCATTGCCCGGGGCTTGATTCTCCCTTCCAGAGCTTGATCCGGCCCAGGGCCGGTGAGCTAGCGTCCGAGCCATGACTAATGATGATGCAACCGCGCACTGGGCCGGCCGGCTCGCCGAGCTCGCCAAGGCGACCCACGTCCAGGGGGCAACGCTCGCCATCTGGGCCGACGGGCAGCAGCACGAGGCCGCGACCGGCGTGCTCAGCACCGCGACCGGCGTGCCGGTCACCCCGGATTCGCTGTTCCAGATCGGGTCGATCACCAAGCCGTGGACGGCCACGATGATCATGCAACTCATCGATGAGGGCAAGCTGTCGCTCGACACGACGGTAGCGCAGGTGCTGCCTGGGTTGCGGCTGGGCGTCGCCGACATCGCCGCGCAGGTCACGGTCCGCCACCTGCTCACCCACACCAGCGGGCTGGACGGCGACATCTTCACCGACACCGGCCGGGGCGGCGACTGCGTCCAGCGCTACGTCGAGGACCTGCTTCCCGACGCCGTGCAGGTGTTCGGTGTCGGCGCGGCCTACTCGTACTGCAACAGCGGCTTCGTCTTGCTCGGCCGGATCATCGAGGTGCTCGACGGCCGCGAATGGGACGTCAGCCTGCGCCAGCGGCTGATCGAGCCGCTAGGACTGACTCATACGGTCACGCTGGCCGAAGAAGCGATCATGCACCGGGCCGCCGTCGGGCACAGGGATCGGCCGCGCGACGATGAGCCGGTGCCGGAATGGGGCCTGGCCCGCTCGGTGGGCCCGGCGGGGCTGATCGTCGCCAGCGCGGCCGACGTTGTGACTTTCGCGCGCATGCACCTGGCGGATGGTCTCGCCGAGGACGGCAGCCGGGTGCTCAGTGCCGCCGCGGCCATCTCGATGCGGCAGCCGCTGGTGAAGATCCCCGGAATCTCGGACGACGTCACCGAGGTCGGCCTGAGCTGGCGGCTATCGGTCTGGGATGGCCGGCGGGTCTATGGCCACGGCGGCGCCACCCTCGGACAGAACGCCTACCTGAACATCGACCCGCAGGCACGGGTCATCGCCTGCCTGCTGACCAATGCCTCCGACGGGACGGAATTGTACAAGCGGCTGTTCTCCGAGGTATTCGAGTCCTACGGCGGTGCGCGGGTGCCCGACGGGCCAGGGCCGGCCGACGGGGCGGTGCTCGCCGAGACCGAGTTGGCGCGGCACGTGGGGCGGTACGAGCGTTCCGCTTCGCGGATGGACTTCGATGTGCGGGACGGCGTGCTGCACGGCGTTGTTACGACGACCGGTCCGCTGGCCGAGAGCCGGGAGTCCGAGCCGGAGGAGCTCGACCTGTACCCGGCCGATGCTTCCGGCGACAACTTCGTGTGCCGGTCGTATGAGGATCAGCCCTGGACGCCGGTCACCTTCGGGGCACTCGAGGACGGAACGCCGTATTGCTTCATCGGCCGGGTAACGCTGAAGGTCTCCTAGCCTTGCTCTCCGGCGCGGCTCAGTACGTCGACGCCAACGGCGCAGGTCAGCACGCCCCGTTCACGCTCCACGAGCGCGGCATGACTCGTCCTCGCGACGCCAGGCGCAGGGCACGGCCCGGTTTGCCGGTAATGTTACCGTTCGCGGGATTTCGTCGCCGCCACTTCCCATCCGTTGCGACGACCTGCCATTCGTTGCGACGACTTACCATTCATTGCGACGACTTACCCGACGTTACCGTCGCGAC
>DATNFM010000041.1:0-8406 GCA_035606435.1 Streptosporangiaceae bacterium
GAATAGACCCCGGGGTTCGAGCTGCGCACGACCTCGACGTCGTCGCCGCCGACCAGCCGCGACAGCACGATGGTGCCGCTGAGCAGCACATACAGATCCTTGGCGGGCTGGCCTTCTGAGTACACCCGCCCCGATTCGATGAACTCGACCCGGCCCCGCTCGCACAGCCAGCCCAGCTGCTCATCGGTCAGCTTCTCGAACAAGAACAGCCCGCGCAGCTCATCCACGCTGCACCGGGCAGCAGGTTCGGTAGCGGTCATAGCTTCTCCAGATACCTGTGCACCAGCATGACCGCCATGGCGCCTTCGCCGACGGCCGAAGCGACTCGTTTCGCGGACTCGGCGCGCACGTCACCGGCCACGAACACGCCGGGAACGCTGGTCTCCAGGTGGTACGGGGCGCGCTCAAGCGGCCAGCCGACCGGCCGGCCACCGACCAGCGGCAGGTCGGGCCCGGACAGGACAAAGCCGCGCGAGTCCCGCAGCACTGTGCCGTCGAGCCAGTCGGTCAGCGGCGCGGCGCCGATGAACACGAACATCCACTGGGCGTCGATCATCTCGGTGGCGCCGGTGTTGCTGTCCCGCAACGTCAGGCGCTCCAGATGGTTGTCCCCTGAGCCTTCGACGACCTCGGTGCAGGTACGCACCGTGATGTTCTTGACGGCCTCGACCTGCTCGACCAGGTAGTGCGACATCGACTTGCGCAGCGAGGGCCCGCGAACCAGGATCGACACCGACCGAGCGGCCCTGGCCAGGTAGACGGCGGCCTGCCCGGCCGAGTTGGCGCCGCCGACGATATAGACGTCGTGATCGGTGCAGCCGGTCGCCTCGGTCAGCGCCGATCCGTAGAACACCCCGGCGCCCGTGTGCTGAGCCAGGCCAGGCGCGGTCAGCTGCCGGTAGCTGACCCCGGTCGCCAGGATCACGGTGTGCGCGTCGACGGCCATCCCGTCGGAAAACCTGACCGTCCTGGCCGACCCGTTCGCCTCCAGGCCGATCACGTCCCTGGTGGTCAGGATCTCGGCGCCGAACTTGGCCGCCTGCCGCCGGGCCCGGTCGGTGAGCTGAGCCCCGGACACCCCGTCGGGGAAGCCCAGGTAGTTCTCGATCCGTGAGCTCTGCCCGGCCTGACCGCCGGTCGCGATGCGTTCGACCATCAGCGTCCGCAGCCCCTCGGAGGCGCCGTACACGGCCGCCCCGAGACCGGCCGGGCCGCCGCCGATCACCACCAGGTCGTAGAAGCCGGCCGACGGCCTGGTCGGAAGCCCAACCCGCTCCGCCAGCTCAGTCTCGCCGGGGGCAATCAGGACCTCGCCCGCGGCGGTGATCACGACCGGCAGCGTCATCCCGTCGGCGTGCGCGGCCTCGAGCAGCCGCCGCCCCTCTGGCTCGTCGGCCTGGAACCAGCGATACGGCACCTGGTTGCGGGCCAGGAACTCCCGCGTCTGGGACGACTGCGCCGACCAGCGGTGGCCGACGACCTTGAGCTCGGGCACGGGCCGGTGATCGGAAGCCAGCCAGGACTCCAGCAGCGAGTCGATGACCGGGTAGAGCTTCTCCTCCGGCGGGTCCCAGGGCTTGAGCAGGTAATAGTCCAGGTCGACGACGTTGATCGCGTCGATCGCGGCGCTGGTGTCCGCGTAGGCGGTCAGCAGCGCCCGGCGCGCGCCCGGATAGATGTCCATCGCGCGCTCAAGGAACTCGACGCCGTTCATCTCCGGCATCCGGTAGTCGGCGAGCAGGACGGCGACCTGTTCGCCGCGCAGCTTCATCTGGTGAAGCGCCTCGAGCGCGTCCGCGCCTGACTCGGCCCGGACGATCCGGTATTGCTCGCCGTACCGGCGCCGCAGGTCCCTGGCTACCGCGCGGGAAACTCCAGGATCGTCGTCCACGGTCAGCATCGCCGTGCGAGTGCGTGCCGCCGGGCTAGTCACCGGCACCTATCCTGCGCCATCACCCCATCGTAGGCCGGGGGTCTATGCGGTACCGCCCGCTACACCCCCCACCCGGCCACCCTGGGGTTCGCCTATCGAGAACGCCAGCCGGGCCAGTTTCGGCCAGTGAAAAGCCGACCGTCGCGCCGGAACGCCCGGGCGGTTCTTGGGCAGCACGACCTTGAGTGCCTTCGGCTCGATCGAGCAGCGGACCGGAGTCGGCATCAGGATGGTCTCGCCGTCGATGCCGACCGGGATCTCATCCGTCGGAGCCTCGATCGTGATTTCCCGACTCTTGAGAACCGTCAGGCCCGTACCTCCTCGGGGGGACCCGGGGGGTCGTCCCCCCGAGCCAAAACTGCCCGCCCGCATGAGGGAGACGGCCTGGGCGGCGTTGTCGACCTTGACGGCGATGACCCCGAGCTTGCCGGTGTCGAGCCGGTCGCGGCGGCCGAGGCCGGCGATGTCGTTGGTGTCGTACGGGTTGTTGCTGACCAGGATCGCCTGGGGACCGTCGATCACGGCCGTCCCCGCGTAGGCGCGCAGTTTGTGGGTTACGTTCCCCGAGAGCAGGTCAGGAAGCATCTGCAACGTCGTGCCGCGCTTGTCATCCCGGTACGCGGGACTCCGAACCAACTCGGCGTAGACCCCGAACGATGCGTTATTCACAAAAATACGATCACCGATTCGACCGAGGTCGATTCTGCGCTCGATTCCCTCGGTGAGGGCCTGGAGACAGGTGGACGGGTCGTCGCGGTCGAGGCCGAGATCCATGGCGAAGTGGTTGCGCGTGCCCGCGCTGATGCACAGGAAGGGCAGGCCGGCGTCCGCGGCGATGCCGGCGACCAGGGCTTGGGTGCCGTCGCCGCCGGCTACGCCGAGCAGGTCGGCGCCGTCCGCGACCGCGCGCTTGGCCAGCTGGGCGACGTCGATGTAGTCGGGACCCTCGAGCAGGGCGACCGTGGCGCCGAGTTCCTTCGCCTTGGCGACCAGGTTGAACCGGGCGACCTTGCCGCCGCCGGATCGCGGGTTCATGATCAGGAACGCGTGCGCGGGACGGCTGGCCTTGCGTTCGCCGGTGTGCGGGGAGCGCTTGACCGGCCCCATCGCGCCGCGGGCGGCGGAGGCGGCCGCGAGCAGGATCGCGATCACGGCCAGCGCTACCCACAGGTGGTTGTACCGGGCGAACAGCACGGCGACGCCGATCGGGGCGAAGATCGCCAGCGCGAACGCGGCCCAGCGCAGAATGCCCCGGCGGGCGAGGAACCAGTAGGCGCCGGCGACGCTCACGCAGATGCCCAGCAGGGTGAAGCCGATCACGCCGAAGCTGTGCCAGCCCGCGAACACGATCAGCACCGTCAGCGCGCCGGCCATCAGCAAGAACGACAGCCGGGCCAGCCAGCGCTGTTTGGTCAAACCCGGATCGTGGCGGTTCGGCCGGTTACTCATCCGGCTAATTGTGGCGACGCGTTCCTCGGACTGGACCACCCTGCGCGGGTGAATGCCGAGCGTGCGCTAGGCGCACGGCCCGGTCCTTGACCAGCTTGACGTTGGTCGCCAGCAGCGGAGTCATCCAAGCCAGCATCGGCTTGATCAGTACCCGCCAGGTGAACATGCTGTGGCCGCCGCCCTGGACGAGCTGGAGCTGGACCAGCGGCTGGCGGAGCGCCAGCAGCTGCTTAAACACCCGGGCGGCCTTCACGTCCTCCGGATCGGTACCAGAGCCGATCCAGAACTTACCGATCTTCGTGCCGGGCGGCAGCGTGAGCAGCTCCTTCGTCGGCGTATTGGCCAGCCGCAACCGCTTGTCGGTACCGAACGGGCTAACCGACCGCACCGGGTGCCCCATCCGGTTCTGGATCGGCTGGAAGTAGCCGCTGAGCACGCCGACCAGGCCGAACCTGCTCCCGTACTGCAGGCCGAGGTTCGCGGCGCAGAAGCCGCCCTCGGAGTACCCGGCGATCGCCCAGGCCCGGCCGGGCGGCCAGACCCGCAGGACCTGGCTGAGATAGTCCTGGACGTCGCGGGCCATGAACGTGGCGTCCTGCGGGCCGCGGGGGACGTTGAGGCACTGCAGGGAGATGCCGCGGGCGCCGTTGGCATCGGGCATGACCAGCACGGCGGGCTTGGCCTGGTCCTGCTGGATCATGGCCGTCAGCGTGGTGGTGATGTCGAGCACGCTGATCCAGTCCTGGGGCGCGCCCGGATAGCCGTGGATCAGCTCGATGGCCGGGAACCGGTAGTGCCGGTAGGCGGCCTGAAAGTACTGCGGCGGCAGGTAGACGTAGACGGTCCTGGTCAGGTGGCTGGCCTGGCCGTGGACGGTGAGGTTCAGGGTGTAACCGTCGACGGCCGCCAGTTTGGTGTCGATGTCGTTGCCGAGCAGCGTGGTGAAGCCGTGGCCGATCGGGGTTGTCGGGGCCGCGACTGGCTGGACCGGGCCTGCGCCCGCTACGTCCTGGCTGGTGAAGTCGGTGATCGCGGAGTTCCAGGACTGGTAGTAGTCGTAGTACTTGTTCACGGCCGCGACGCCGAAGACGACGGCCGGTATAAACGCGAGGCAGGCGGCGAGTACCCGTAGCACCAGGTGCTTGGTGAGCACCAGCCAGCACATCAGTGCGGCGAAGACCATCATGAGCAAGATAAAGAAGGCTGTGCTCTGCGGCTCAGGCATGATGACCCGGCTCCCCCGTGATGCCAGAGTCTTGATAGTGGCGGTGGAGGTGGGATTTGAACCCACGGAAGGGTTGCCCCTTCACACGCTTTCGAGGCGTGCGCCCTCGGCCACTAGGCGACTCCACCGCCGACGAGCCTACCGGAGCCAGAGCCTAGTTAGCGCAGGCGCTTGAAGAAGTCCTTGAGGAGGTCGGCGCAGTCGTCGGCCAGGACGCCGCTGATGACTTCGACCGCGGGGCCGAGCCTGCGGTCGTAGAGCGCGTCTGAGATAGAGCCCGCCGCGCCGGCTCGCTCGTCGACGGCGCCGTAGACGACCCTGGAGATGCGGGCCAGGTGCACTGCTCCCGCGCACATTGTGCAAGGTTCCAACGTGGCGACTAGGGTGCAGCCGTCGAGACGCCAGTTGTCGATTCTTGCCGCGGCCTGCCTGATCGCCACGATCTCGGCATGAGCCGTCGGATCGCCGGTGGCCAGGCACAGGTTGCGGCCGCGCCCGATGATCTCGCCCTCGGGGCTAAGCACGAGAGCCCCGACCGGCACGTCCTCGCTCTCACTGTTGCTGGCCCGGGGGGACGACCCCCCGTAACCCCCCGCAGCCGCGAACTCGATGGCGATCCGCATGCTCGGCTCCCAGAAACTCATCGAGCCGAACGCTACGCGGTCAGGTCCCGCCGATCGAATTGAGCGCCCGGTCGAAGGCCGATCCGAACCCGACCCGCCGGGCCAGGCTGGCGAGTACCTCGTCGGGGAACAGATCCAGGTCACCGGACAGAGCACACAGCTCCATCTCATCCACGCCGAGGTCGGCCAGGATCGACAGGTCACCGGCCGGCAGCACCTGGTCCAGGTCCTCGTCATAGGGCACCTCGATGTCGAGGTGCTCAAGCACTTCCTTGGCCAGCGGCCAGTCGACCGACGCCGTCAGGTCGGAGACGAACAGCGAGACCCCGCTGCCGACCACCCGCACGATCACGAAGAAGTCATCGCCGACGGCGACCAGCCCGATCACGCCGCCGATACTGGGCAACTGCCTGAGCGCGCTGATCACCCCGTCGAGGCTCTCGATGACCGCGACCGGCAGCGCCTCGGCTTCCCAGACCTCGTCCTCGCGGGTGATGGCTATGCAGAAGTCACTGCTCGTCACCTCGGTCATAGTCGCTCCACCTCTCGGACGCCAAGTACCCAGCGAGTCGAATATCAAGTCGCCGAGCGCCTCGTCCCAAGACCGTGCGCGCGCCGCAGAAGAACACTAACGGCTTTTCGGACAAGAATCGGCGTGGATCAGGCCGGCCGCGCTCACTGACGGTTAGGGTTAGCTCGTTCGGTCGGCCGCCATTGGTGTTCATTAGTCGCCGGGTTATGCTGTGCACAGCGGCGGTAGGTTTGAGAGTTAGCCTGGTAAGGGAGGTGAACGCCGTGATGAAGAAGGTCTTGACCTGGGGCGCCGTTGCCTTCGTGATCTACTACCTCGCCACGTCGCCGCAAGGCGCAGCTAACGTGGTCACTGGCGCAATTGACTGGCTGAAGTCAGCAGGCAACTCCCTGTCAGCATTCCTCAATCACATACGGTTGTAGTCATGAGCCGCGTGGCAGCCACGAGGAACGAACAGGCAGCCGTTGACAAGTATTTGCTGCCTGGCGAAGTCCGCGTGGCCACGGTCAGACGACATCCTGCCGTGCTCTTGGTCCCAAGCGCACAGGCGGTCGGCGGTCTGCTCGTCGCCGCCGTCTTGTCGGCGACGTTTCTGCGCGGCCTCACGATAATCGCGGCGATCGTGTGGATCGCCTGGGGCGTTTTGCTGGTCAACTTGATTTGGAAGGCCGTCAACTGGGCGGTCGATTACTTTGTCATTACGTCGGTGCGAATCTTGCTGACGTCGGGATTGTTCACCCGAAGCGTGGCGATGATGCCGCTGTCCAAAGTCACCGATATGAGCTTTCACCGGTCATTTGCCGGCCGTTTGCTTGGTTATGGCGAGTTCGTGGTCGAGTCGGCCGGTCAGGACCAGGCTCTGCGCAGGATCGACCATATTCCGTATCCTGAGCAGCTTTACCTGGTTGTCTGCGGAAGAATCTTTAAGGACGCAGCAGGACAGGATGACGGAACCGGCGACATAGTCGAAGTCGACGAGGACGACGACTTGTTCGACTCCGAACTCGACGACACCTACGTGCTCGACGGCGGACCCAGCGACGCGGACGACGAGCTCTGAGCCTGTTATCAACCGGCCGGTTAGACCGGGTCTTCTCCAGCTGCCTTGTTCCTTAAGTGGCACTGCTCTTCCCGAGGTTCGTGCAGCCGGACGCCTGACGACATCCGGCTGCACGCTCCTGCGTTAGCGCTTGCTCAGAAGAGCAGCCGCAGTTGGTTGGTCGCGTCGTCCACGTAGTACAGGTTGCGTCCGCTCGGTGTGAGCGCGATGCCGAACAGCGCCCCGGCGCCGGGCGGGCTGCCCGAGGTGTCGAGGAACTTGGTCGCGACCTGGTTTCCGAACGGGGTCGTCTCGACGATCCGGCCGTCGCCTCCGTTGGCCGTGAGGATGTTGCCGTTGGGCGCGATGACGAGGCCCAGCGGCCCGTTCAGGTACCCGCCCGACGTCACCGTCGTGCCAACGCCGCTCGAAGTTGGCCTGGTCAGAGCGTTCTGGATCACCTGGATCCGGTTGTTCACGGTGTCAGCCACGTACAGCGCGCCGGTGCGGCTGATCCCCACTCCGGTCGGGCCGACCACGAACGCGTCCGGGTCCGTCCGCTCGGCGAAGTTGGACCCGACCACGGTGAACCCGGTCATCTGCGGCAGGTGGTTTGGGTCAGAGAAGAACCTGAGCGCGATGCGCAGCACCGTGCCCTTGTTGACGACGCTGCCGCCCCCGGCCACCGTGCCGTTGAGGACGTTGGTAACGAACAGCGAGGCCGTCGAGCCATAGTTGACCGCGGTGGCGTCCCACGGCCCGTTGATTCCGCCGCCGGCGAACGTCTCCCGCACGCGGCCCTGGCTGTCGAGCACGAGCAGGCACCCGGCCTTGGCCGTGGCGGGATCGCCGTTCAGCGACGGCGTGCTGCCGACGATGACCCAGCCGTTCAACTCCACCAGCGCGGTCGACAGCCCGATTCCGCCTGGGCAGGGCCCGGGCAGTCGGCGACTGGAGATCTGGGCGAACAGGCTGACGTGCCCGCGGGGAGTGATCTGGACGATCGTTGATCCAGTCCCCTGCTGGTTAGCCGAGTTATTGAAGTTACTGACGAGAATATTGCCTCGGTGCAGCCGCCCATGACTATGGTCAACCACGGCCACGCCGTACGGATTGACGTCGCCATTTCCAGGCACCGTCGAGGCAATCTTCTTGGTGAAGTGCAAAGGCCCCAGGAAGGTCGGAGGCGCGTGCATCGAGGCCAGCGCTGGCCCGGCGGCAAACCCAGCCCCGGCGAGCGCGGTCGCACCGACCGCCGCCAGGGTAAAGCCGCGACTAAATCGCATAACTTGTGCTCCCTCACATCGAATCAGCCGATCCTGATTGGCGAGCTCTTGGCGACCGGTTGACCCGGAGTTTGGCTCGGCGGTCTGGTTTGACCGTTCCGAGGCCGGGGCAGGCCACCCTGAGCCCGCTACACTCTGTCACGAACAGTCACACTCAGTCGTGGCTATGAGTCGGGCGAGTCGTGAGCGTGGTGGCGTTTGATGTGAGCTGGCGGCTTAATTCCCCGGGGTATGGTGCCCGACTGGCGCCTCCGGCGCCGAGCCCAGGCCACCGAGCAAGACCGCCGGCCGACCTCAGCGAGAGAGCCGAACCCGGCCG
>DATNFM010000042.1:0-41082 GCA_035606435.1 Streptosporangiaceae bacterium
CGTCGCCTCGGTCTCGTGCATCTACGGCCTTGGCACGCCGCAGGAGTACGTGGACCGGATGGTCAAGCTCAAGGTCGGGGACATGATCGAGCGCGACTTCCTGCTGCGCAAGCTGGTCGCGATGCAGTACCTGCGCAACGATATGGCGTTCACCAGGGGCACGTTCCGGGTCAGGGGCGACACGATCGAGGTCATCCCGGTCTATGAGGAGCACGCCGTGCGGATCGAGATGTTCGGCGATGAGATCGAGCGGCTGATGACCTTGCACCCGCTCACCGGTGAGGTCATCACCACCGATGACGAGCTGTACATCTTCCCGGCATCGCACTACGTCGCGGGTCCGGAGCGGATGGAGCGGGCGATCGCCGGCATCGAGGCCGAGCTGGCCGACCGGCTGGAAGAGCTCGAGCGGGCTGGCAAGCTGCTCGAGGCTCAGCGGCTGCGGATGCGCACCACCTACGACGTCGAGATGATGCGCCAGGTAGGCAGCTGCGCCGGCATCGAGAACTACTCGCGGCACATCGACGGCCGAGAGCAGGGCAGCCCGCCCAACACGCTGCTCGACTACTTCCCTGAGGACTTCCTGCTGGTCATCGACGAGTCGCACGTGACCGTGCCGCAGATCGGCGCGATGTACGAAGGCGATGTGTCGAGGAAAAGGGTGCTGGTCGACCACGGCTTCAGGCTGCCGAGCGCGATCGACAACCGGCCGCTGACCTGGGAGGAGTTCTGTGACCGGATCGAGCAGAGCCTGTACTTGTCGGCGACCCCTGGTCCCTACGAGCTGCAGCGGGTCGGCGGCGACGTGGTCGAGCAGGTGATCAGGCCGACCGGGCTGATCGACCCCGAGATCATCATCAAGGCGACCAAGGGCCAGATCGACGACCTCGTGCACGAGATCAGGCTCCGCTCCGACCGGTCCGAGCGGGTGCTGGTCACGACGCTGACGAAGAAGATGTCCGAGGACCTCACCGACTACCTGCTTGAGCTTGGCATCAGGGCCAGGTACCTGCACAGCGAGGTCGACACGCTGCGGCGGGTCGAGCTGCTGCGGGAGTTGCGGCTCGGCGAGTATGACGTCCTGGTCGGGATCAACCTGCTCAGGGAAGGTCTTGACCTGCCCGAGGTCTCGCTGGTGGCGATCTTGGACGCCGATAAGGAGGGGTTCCTGCGGTCGGGCACCTCGCTGATCCAGACGATCGGCCGCGCGGCGCGAAACGTGTCCGGTCAGGTCCACATGTACGCCGACCAGATGACGCCGTCGATGAGCAAGGCCATCGATGAGACCAATCGACGCCGGGCCAAGCAGGTCGCGTACAACGTGGCGAACGGGGTTGACCCGCAGCCGCTGCGCAAGCGGATCGCGGACATCACCGATCAGCTGGCGCGTGAGGACGCCGACACCGAGAAGCTGCTCGGCGGTGGCGGGCGGCGGCAGAGCCGGGGCAAGGCGCCGGTGCCAGGTCAGGCCGCCCGGGCGAGGGCGGCCGCGGCCGCGGCCGGGGTTCGGCACGCCGAAGGCGAGGCTGGTGGCGGCGGCGCGGCCAGGGACGACCTGATCGCGCTGATCACGACGCTGACCGATCAGATGCACGCGGCGGCGGCCGAGTTGCAGTTCGAATTGGCCGCTCGGTTCCGAGATGAGGTGCGGGAGCTGAAGGCCGAGCTGCGGGGGATGCAGGCGGCCGGTGTTTAACCTGGTCGAGGCGGACCGTTTGGTTTGAGTTACAGGGCGCGGCGCAGAATGAACGGGTGGTGGGCATTAATTCGGGGGTAATGGCCGCACGGCCTGGCCGCTTCGGTCGCGCGCCGATCGCGACGGACTGTAACGGCGTAGGGTCGTTAGCGTGTTCGTGAGTCTTGCTGCGGCCCTGGCCGCGGCATTTTGTTATGGCATCGGCGCGGTGATGCAGGCCATCGCCGTCCGGGCCGAGACGCGACGCCCGGTGCTCGCCGCAGCCGGCCTGGCCGACCGGGTCGACCCCGGCCTGGTGATCAGGATGTTCCGGCAATGGCCGTTCGTGCTCAGCCTGATCATCGACTTCGCCGGGTTCATCTGCCAGTTGATAGCCCTTCGGCGGCTGCCGATCTTCGAGGTGCAGGTGATCATCGCGGCGAACCTCGCGGTGACGGCCGTGTTCGCCTCGTGGCTGATGCATACGGCGCTCAGCCTGCGCGAATGGGCATCGGTGCTCGCGGTCGTCGTTGGCGTCGGCCTGCTCGGCTCCTCGGCCGGAGCGCAGGGCGCGACCAAGGTGGGAATCGACTTCCACCTGGCGCTGATCGCGACGCTGGCAGCGATCGCCGTGGGCGGCTTCGCGGCGGGACGGCTGCCAAGCCAGTTTCGTACGCCGGTGCTCGGGGCGATCGCTGGCCTGGGCTACGGCGTGCTGGCGGTGTGCGCGCGGATCCTGCCCGGGTTCACCCCCGCCATCTTGATCAAGTCGCCGGCGGCTTACACCCTGGCGGCGGCCGGGATCATCTCGTTCATGCTGTACGCGTCGGCGCTGGAGAGCGGCAGCGTCACGGTGGCGACGGCCGCGGTGATCTTGCTTGAGACGGTGCCGCCGGCGTTGGTCGGGGTGTTGTTTCTCGGGGACACGACTAGGCCTGGGATGGTCGGGCCGGCGATTGCCGGGTTCATCCTGGCGTTGATCAGCGCTATCGCTTTGGCCCGGTTTGGGGAGGCCGGAGTCCAGAACGAGCGGGCGGCGCCACCGCGTGGTGCTTCGGTTGCTAACGAGCCGGTTTCGGCTGCTGGTGACGGGAGTTCGGCCGTCGTGGACGGGGGTTCGATCGTCGTGGCCGGGCGGATCCTGACGGGCGGGGTAGTGAAGGGCGAGGTTGTCGTGCCCGGCCGATCGGAGGGCGCTGGCGCGGAAGGATCTGCGGTTTCCGGCGGAGCAGGCGCGTCCGGCTCGGAGGGCTACCGGCCGCGTGGTCAGCCGTGGTTGCCGAGCGGGCGGAAGAGCGGGTAGCTCTCGCCGGCTGGCGGGTTGATGAACTCGACCGTGAGCGGCTGGCCCGCGTGGAGGTTGGCTAGGTCGGCCAGAGAGGTCATGCAGACCGGGCTGGCCGCGGGGCTGGCTTGGGCTGGAGTAGCGGCTTGGTCTGGAGGAGTGGCTGGATCGGGCAGGTGCAAGGTGGTGGACAGCCACGGGCCCTCGTCCAGCTGGACCTGAGCCGCGATCGCGACCGGGGTGCCCTGCCGCGAGTGCACGACCGACCAGCTGACCAGCGTGCCCTGGCCGGAGGCAGCCGCCCAGACGAGCTCGGAGTCATCGCCGTCACCGGCTGCGTCGTCGCCGCAGGCCGGGCAGGAGCTGGCCGAAGGCGGCTGCCATTCGCCGCAGGCGGTGCACCGTTTGATCATCAGTTGCCCGCGGGCCGCGCCGGCGAAGAACGGGCCGCTCTTCGCGTCGGCCTTGACGATTCCGATGCTGGCGATGAGGTCGATGGTGCCGTCCTGGTCAGGACTGGAGCCAGTGGCGGCTTGGGCGCGGATCCGGGGCCTGGCCTGGCCGCGGGCGGCGCCGGGCGGGCGGGCTGAGTCCTTCCGATGCGGGCTGACGATCAGCGTGCCGTGGTGGGAGAGGATCCCGCCGTTGCCGCTGACCAGTATTACGTCGGTGTCGGGGGACTGGCGGTCGCCGCCCTCACCCCGAGCCTGAATCACCGCCTCGGACAACGGGGTGAATCCCCACATGTAGTAACTGGAGAGCTGACCGCCGCCGGTGTTCACCGGCAGTCTCCCGCCGGGGCCAAGCGCGCCGTCGGCGACGAACGGGCCGCCTTCTCCCTTCGCGCAGAACCCGTAGTCCTCCAGCGTCACCAGCACCGTGTAGGTATAGCAGTCATAGAGCTGACCCATCGTGACGTCGCCGGGGCCGATCCCGGCCATGCCCATCGCCGTCCGGCCGGCCTGGGCCGCGCCGGTGACCAGGCCGAACTCACTGTCGCCCGCCATCGGGAGGCCGTGATGGCCCTGCCCCCAACCCCAGAGGTGCACCGGCGGCTTGGGACCGGCCTCGGCGGCCTGCGCTGAGGTGACGATCACCGCGATCGCGCCGTTGGACACCAGCGAACAGTCGAGCAGGTGCAGCGGCTCGGCCACCCAGCGCGACTGCTGGTGATCGGCGAGCGTGATCACCTCGCGGAACTGGGCGAGCGGGTTGCCGGCCGCCCACTGCCGCTGCGCGACGGCGACCGCGCCCAGTTGCTCGGTGGTCGTGCCGTACCGCTCCATGTGCCGCTTGGCCGCGAGCGCGTAGTAGACGTTGACGCTGCGGAATCCGCAGCCGGCCGCGAGGCCAGCGAGTCCGTGCCGCTCCGGCAACGTCGGCCCCGGACCGGCGCCGCCCGCCTCGCGGCCGAACGCACTGCCCGCCGGCACCCCCTCCTGGAGCGGCGTATCAGCGAACACGCAGGCCACAGCTTTGGCCACGCCACCAGCAACGGCCTGAGCGGCCGTCATCACGGCCATCACGGCCGACGCGCCGAAGCTGTTGACCACGGCAAGCAGGGCCAGGTCGCGCAGTCCGAGGGTGGCCGCGAGGCTAACGTCCAGGCCACCGGTGATACCCGGACAAATCAGCAGGCCGTCCAGGTCGCTGAGGTCCAGACCGGCGTCGGCCGTCGCCCGGCGTACCGCCTGCGCGGCCAGCCGGCGCTGGCTGCTGCCGAAGACCCGGCCAAGCTCGGTCAGGCCGAGACCAGCAATCGCCACGCCCGTTTTGGATGCATTCACCGGTAAGTGCTCCGTTCGCCTGGCAGGTCGCAATGGGTATCAGGAGTACATATACCGGGTTACGGCCACAAGTACCGAGTTGGGGGCGCGCCGGGCCGCCGCCGCGTCGGTGCAGGTCAAAGCGACACCTTCCTGATATTCTGATACCCCGTGGGCTGGCGGGTCAGGCACCGCCGGCACGGGACCACGGGAGCCAAATTTGGCGAGGCCAGCGCATGCCGCACGATCAGTACTGACCACGCACGTCTTCGTGACCGGGGGCGTGGCGTCCAGCCTCGGCAAAGGACTCACCGCGTCCAGCCTTGGTCGGCTGCTGAAGATGCGGGGGCTGCGAGTGAGCATGCAGAAACTCGACCCTTATCTGAACGTCGATCCTGGCACGATGAACCCGTTCCAGCACGGTGAAGTCTTCGTGACCGACGACGGCACGGAAACCGACCTTGATGTCGGTCACTACGAGCGGTTTCTCGACACCCGGTTGCCGGGCTCGTCGAACGTGACCACCGGGCAGATTTACTCCAGCGTGATCGCCAAGGAACGCCGGGGTGACTACCTCGGCGACACCGTCCAGGTGATCCCGCACATCACGAACGAGATCAAGAGCCGCATCATCGACATGGGCGGACCGCAGACCGACGTGGTCATCACCGAGGTCGGCGGCACGGTCGGCGACATCGAGTCGCTGCCGTTCCTTGAGGCGATCCGGCAGATCAGGCATGAGATCGGCCGGGACCGGTGCTTCTTCCTGCACGTGTCGCTGCTGCCGTACATCGGCCCCTCGGGCGAGCTCAAGACCAAGCCGACCCAGCATTCGGTGGCCGCGCTGCGCAGCATCGGCATCCAGCCCGATGCGATCGTCTGCCGGTCCGACCGCCCGATCAGCGGAGGGCTGAAGCGGAAGATCAGCTTGATGTGCGACGTCGACGAAGAGGCCGTCGTGTCGACGCCGGACGCGCCCTCGATCTACGACATCCCGAAGATCCTGCATTCTGAGGGTCTGGACGCCTACGCGGTGCGCAGGCTCGGGCTGCCGTTCCGCGACGTGGACTGGAGCGACTGGAACGAGTTGCTCGGCCGGGTGCACCGTCCGGCCCGGAGCGTGACGATCGCGCTGGTCGGCAAGTACGTGGACCTGCCCGACGCCTACCTGTCGCCGGCCGAGGCGCTGCGCGCGGGCGGGTTCGGCAATGACGCGAAGGTCGATATCCGCTGGGTGGCCAGCGATGAGTGCCAGACCCCGGACGGCGCGGCCCGCCACCTCGACGGCGTCGACGGGATCTTGATCCCCGGCGGCTTCGGCGTTCGCGGCATCGAAGGCAAGATCGGTGCGGTCCGGTACGCGCGGCTCAACAAGATCCCGATTCTCGGGCTCTGCCTTGGCCTGCAGTGCATGGCGATCGAACTCGGCCGGGACCAGGCCGGCCTGGCCGGCGCGAACAGCGCCGAGTTCGACCCCGACACGCCTTTCCCGGTCGTCGCCACGATGCCCGATCAGGAAGACGTCGTGGCCGGGGAACGCGATATGGGCGGCACGATGCGGCTCGGGCTCTATCCCGCCGTGCTGGCCGAAGGCAGCCTGGTCAGGCGGCTGTACGGCGCGGAGGTCGTGCACGAGCGGCACCGGCACCGCTACGAGGTCAACAACGACTACCGGCCGGCACTGGAGGCGGCGGGCCTGATCTGCTCAGGCCTGTCTCCCGACGGCAGGCTGGTCGAGTTCGTGGAACTGCCCGAGACCGAGCACCCGTTCTTCGTCGCGACCCAGGCTCATCCGGAGTTCCTGTCCAGGCCAACCCGGCCGCATCCGCTGTTCAGCGGGCTGATCGCGGCGGCGCTCGAACGGTCACGGGTCAAGCCGTCCGGTCAGTCACTGCCTGCTGTCGCGGGCGGCCGCTCGGTCGCAAGCGCATGAGCGAGCAGTCCTGGCTTTGCGACCTGGTCGAAGGCTGGCCGGTGGTGGCCTCCAACGTGCTGGCCAATGCCGCCATCGTGAACGTCAAGCGCGACACCGTTCAAATGCCCGGCGGCGAGCAAGCCGATCGCGAGGTGGTAGAGCATCCCGGCGCCGTCGCGGTGTTGGCTTTGGATGAAAACTGTTCAGTGCTTTTGATCCGGCAGTATCGGCATCCGGTCGGGCGGTTGCTCTGGGAGATTCCTGCCGGGTTGCGTGATGTGCCCGGAGAGCCGCTCATCAAGGCAGCTCAGCGGGAACTACTTGAGGAAGCCGGGTATCTGGCCTCAGACTGGCAGGTACTCACCGATATCTACACCTCGCCGGGGATCAGCAACGAGCGGCTCAGGGTCTTCCTGGCCAGGGATCTCACCTATGTTCCCGACGCCGACCGGGACTACATTCCCAACCACGAGGAGGCGCATCTGACGATCGAGTGGGCGCCGCTCGATCTCGTGGTGTCCAGGTTCCTGGCCGGAGACCTACACAACGGAGTGACGGCAGTCGCGGTGCTTGCGGCGTTCGCGGTGATGACCGGCAAGTTCGCCGAGTTGCGCGGGACGGACGCACCGGAACGCTAGGAAGGATGCAGGGCCAATGAAGGTGGGCATTCCTAAGGAAGTCAAGAACCACGAGTACCGGGTGGCCATCACCCCGTCGGGCGTGCACGAGCTCGTCAGGTTCGGGCACGAGGTGTTCGTCGAACAGGATGCCGGCACCGGCTCATCCATCCCGGATCAGGACTTCGTCGACGCTGGCGCTTCCATCTTGCCGACCGCCGATGACGTCTGGCGGACCGGTGACCTGATCCTCAAGGTGAAGGAACCGGTCGCCGAGGAGTACCACCGGATGCGCAAAGACCAGGTGCTCTTCACCTACCTGCACCTAGCGGCGTCCAAGCCGTGCACCGACGCGCTGATCGGGTCGGGGATCACGGCGATCGCCTACGAGACCGTGCAACTGCCGGACCTGTCGTTGCCGCTGCTCGCCCCGATGTCCGAGGTGGCCGGGCGGATGGCACCCCAGGTCGGCGCTCACCACCTGCAGCGAGAAGGCGGTGGCCGGGGCGTGCTGATGGGCGGCGTGTCCGGCGTGTACGCGGCCAAGGTCGTGGTGCTGGGTGCGGGCGTGTCCGGCATGAACGCGGCCGCGATCTCGCTCGGCATGCAGGCCGAGGTCCTGCTCGTCGACAAGAACGTGGCCAGGCTGAGGTCGTCCGACGCCATCTACCAAGGCCACCTGCAGACCGTTGCGTCGAATGCCTACGAGATCGAGCGCGCGGTGATCGACGCCGACCTGGTGATCGGCGCGGTGCTCGTGCCCGGGGCCAAGGCGCCGACGCTGGTCACCAACCAACTGGTCTCGCGGATGAAGCCGGGGTCCGTGCTCGTCGACATCTCGATCGACCAGGGCGGCTGCTTCGAGGATTCCAAGCCCACGACTCACGCCAATCCCACCTACCGGGTGCACGAGTCGGTCTTCTACTGCGTCGCGAACATGCCGGGCGCCGTTCCGCACACCTCGACCTACGCGCTGACCAATGTCACGCTGCCGTACATCATGGAGATCGCCAAGTACGGCTGGCGCGACGCGCTGCGCAAGGACCCGTCGCTCGCGCTCGGGCTGAACACCCACAGCGGCACGATCACCTGCGAGCCCGTGGCCGAAGCGCACGGACTGCCGGTGACGCCGCTGGCGGAGGTGCTGAGCTGAGGGCGGGAGAGTTAGCTGACCTCCGTCGCCACAGCGGTCCGCCGGTATCTCGATCATCTTGCCGTCGAGCGCGGGCTGGCCGCTCACACCCTGGAGGCGTACCGGCGGGACCTGTCCAGGTACGTCTCCACGCTCAGCGCGGCCGGCCGGACCGAAATCGGCGACGTCACGACGACCGACGTGTCTGACTACCTGGCCGGCCTGCGCGCGGGGGACAGCGAGCACGCCCCCCTGGCCGCCAGTTCGGCCGGCCGGGCCGTGGTTGCCGTGCGCGGGCTGCACGCGTTCGCGCTCACCGAGGGGCTCCGCGAAGACGATCCGGCGAAGACGGTGCGGCCACCGCAGCCACCGCGCCGGCTGCCGCACGCCATTTCCGTGCCCGACGTCGCCAGGCTGCTCCAGATCGCGGGTGACTCGCCCGCCCAGCGGCGGGACCGGGCGCTGCTGGAGTTGCTGTACGGCACGGGGGCCAGGATCTCCGAAGCCCTCGGCCTCGACGTAGAAGATCTCGACCTGACTGGTGGCCGGGGCGGTTCGGTCGGGACAGTCGCCACCGTCCGGCTGACCGGCAAAGGAGACAAGCAGCGGATCGTGCCGATCGGCACCTATGCCTGCCACGCGCTTGAGGCCTACCTGGTTCAGGCCAGGCCAGCGCTGGCCGCGGGAACCCGCACCGGTCAGCACGGCGTTGGTCAGCACGGGCAGGCGGTGTTCCTGAACGCGCGCGGCGGCCGTCTCACCAGGCAAGGCGCCTGGGGCGCGCTGCGGGCCGCCGCCGCCAAGGCGGGTTTGGACGAGATCTCGCCGCACATGCTCAGGCACTCTTTCGCGACGCACCTGCTCGACGGCGGCGCCGATGTCAGGGTCGTCCAGGAGTTGCTCGGTCACGCCTCGGTGTCGACCACCCAGGTGTACACGCTTGTGACGGTCGACAAACTTCGCGAAGTGTACGCCGCCGCCCATCCCCGGGCACTCGGCTAGCGGTCAGCCAAAGGGGACTCTGAATTGCCCGCAAACGGTGAGTCGGCTTGCCGACGCATATGGCAAGCTCTAGAGTCCGGAAGGCAGCAGCCGGCAGCGTGCGTGGCTGCCTGGGAGGTGCAGCAGTCGTGGCAGCATCGGCGATGTCGGAGGTGTACACAGGCGCGATCGGCCCCACTGGCCGCCCTCTTCCGGTATTTCCAGAACCTGAGCGCTTGCTCCGGCATGGTCCGGCCCGAGTCGTCGCCGTCTGCAATCAGAAGGGCGGCGTCGGCAAGACCACGACCACGATCAGCCTCGGGGCAGCGCTGGCCGAGGTGGGCCGCCGGGTCCTTCTGGTGGACTTTGACCCGCAGGGGGCGCTGTCGGTCGGCCTTGGCTTCCAGCCGCACGAGCTGGACGCCACCGTCTACAACGTCCTCATGGAGGCCGGGGTCACCGCCGGGGACGTGGTCTTCCCGACCAAGGTCGACGGCATGGATCTGCTGCCGAGCAACATAGACCTGTCCGGTGCGGAAGTTCAGCTGGTGCACGAGGTCGGCCGCGAGTTCATTCTCGGCCGGGTGCTCGCGCCGCTGCTGCCGGAGTACGACATCGTCCTAATCGACTGCCAGCCGTCGCTCGGGTTGCTTACTGTTAACGCCCTGACCTGCGCCGACGGCGTTCTTGTGCCGCTCGAATGCGAGTACTTCGCGATGCGTGGCGTCGCCTTGCTGATGGAGACCATCGATAAGGTGTCCAGCAGGCTCAGCCCGAAGCTGACCATGGACGGACTGCTAGCGACCATGTACGACTCGCGTACCCTGCATACACGGGAGGTACTCGCCGGCGTCGTGGCGGGCTTCGGGGACAAGGTGTTTCATACCGTAATTAGCCGCACGGTGCGGTTCCCTGATGCCTCGGTCGCCGGAGAGCCGATCACGGTCTTCGATCCAACATCGAATGGTGCGGCGTCCTACCGGGAGCTCGCCAGGGAGGTGCTAGACCGGTGGCGCAGGGCCGAACTGGCAGGTCAGGGCAACGCCGGGTAAAAGTACCCGGGATTGCCGAACTGCTTCGCCCTACCACCACCAGTCCAGGCCGGATCGTCAGCGAAGCCCTGGCGATACTGCTAGCGGATCTTGAGGTCGGCGGCGAGCAAAGCCTCATGGTGCGCCGGCTACGCGAGGGACGTTGACCGCAATGGGAATGAGCGGACCCGACGAGGCCGTCGGGGTCCGGATGGCTGGCACCTTTGAAGTACACCTTGACGTGTTCGAAGGGCCGTTTGACCTGCTGCTCGCGCTGATCGGCAAGCACAAGCTCGACATCACCGAAATCGCGCTGTCGTCGGTTACCGATGAGTTCATCAGCTACATCGGGGCACTGGCCGACCAGTGGGACCTTGATCAGGCCAGCTACTTCCTCGTGGTGGCGGCCACGCTGCTCGACCTCAAGGCGGCTCGGCTGCTGCCTTCAGGTGAGGTCGACGACGAAGAAGACCTGGCGCTGCTCGAGGCCAGGGACCTGCTCTTTGCCCGGCTGCTCCAGTACCGGGCCTACAAGGAGGTCGCCGCCGTCCTGGCCGGGCACATCGCTCGGCAGAGCCGCCTGTTCCCAAGGCGCGTGCCGATGGAGCCTCGCTTCGCCGAACTCCTGCCCGAAGTACTCCTCGGCCTCGGCCCCGAGCAGTTCGCAGCGATCGCGGCCAGGGTACTCGCGCCGCGCAAGCCGCCGGTGGTATCGACGGCACACCTCCACATGCCTCGGACGACGGTCAGGGAGCAGGCCGGCATTCTCACGGTAAAATTGCGCGCTATCGGCCGGGCATCGTTCCGCGACCTGTCGGCCGACTGCGCGGACACCTACGAGATCGTGGCCAGGTTCCTCGCCGTACTCGACCTGTTCCGGGACAAGTGCGTGTCGTTTGAGCAGGTAGCTCCGCTCGGTGACCTGTACATCACCTGGTCGGGCGAAGACGAAGCTAACTATCGCGATGATGAGCAGGAATGAACGAGGAACTACCGGACACCGGCACTGAGTCGGCGTTGTTTGACCTCCCGCCAGACCAGCGGTCGCTGGCTGATCTGGAGCCAAGCCTGGAGGCGATCTTGCTCGTGGCCGACGAGCCGGTGCCGCAGACCATGCTGGCCCAGGTGCTTGAGCTGCCGCAGGAGACCATCGCGACGGCGCTGCTCAGGCTGGCCGAGCGCTATACCGCCCAGGGGAGCGGGTTCGACCTGCGTGAGGTGGCCGGCGGCTGGCGCTTTTACACCAGGCCCGAGTTCGCGCCCGTGGTCGAGAAGTTCGTGCGCGATGGCCAGGAGGTGCGGCTCACCCAGGCCGCCCTGGAGACCCTCGCCGTCGTGGCCTATCGGCAGCCGGTCGGCCGGGCCCAGGTCTCGGCCGTCCGCGGGGTCAACTGCGATGGCGTGATGCGGACGCTGTCGCTGCGGGGCCTGGTGGAGGAGGCTGGCAACGACCCGGAGACAGGTGCGATATTGTTCCGCACCACCTCGTATTTCCTGGAGCGGCTAGGTCTGGCCAGTCTGGATCAATTGCCGGAGCTTGCGCCGTTCCTGCCCGACCAACTCGACGACGAACCTGAGGCGGGGCCCAGCCGTGCCGGATCGTAGCAAGACCTCCAAGCCTGGCCGCAATCCCGGTGCCGGTCGCGCTCGCCCGGGGCAAGCCCCCCAAGCCCGCCAAGGTCAAAAGCCTGAAAGGGTAGTTTTCGCTATAGATGATGACGATGACGATTGGGGCGATCAGCCCGGTGAGCGCGACTCGCTGATCGATGTCCCCGGTGGGGTACGGCTGCAGAAGGTTCTGGCAGCGGCCGGCGTCGGCAGTCGCAGGAGCTGTGAGGAGCTCATCGGGGCCGGCCGGGTCGAGGTGGACGGTGAGATCGTGCGCAGGTTCGGCGCGCGGGTAGATCCGGAAACTCAGATCATCCGGGTGGACGGCAAGCGAATCCCAGCCCGGGCGGACTTGATGTACCTCGCTCTCAACAAGCCGCCGGGCGTGGTCAGCACGATGGCCGACGACCGGGGCAGGCGCACGATCGCCGACCTGATCGGGGATCACGACGAACGGCTGTTCCACGTCGGCCGCCTCGACTACGACACCGAGGGCCTGATCTTGCTGACCAACGATGGTGAGCTGGCGCACCGGCTCGCCCATCCCAGGTACGGCGTACTCAAGACCTACCTCGCGGAAGTCAGCGGCCCGCTGCCCAGGGACGTGGGCCGGAGGCTGACGACCGGTGTGGAGCTTACGGACGGTAATGTGGTCGCCGATCGGTTTCGCGTGGTCGATCAGGCCGGCTCGCGGGTGCTCGTTGAGCTCACCCTGCACGAGGGACGCAAGCACGTCGTGCGGCGCATGCTGGCCAAGGTCGGTCACCCGGTGAGTCGGCTGGTGCGGACTCAGGTCGGCCCGGTGAGCCTCGGCTCGCTCCGCCCCGGAGCGACCAGGCGGCTGACCACGGCCGAGGTTGGCGACCTGTACGCCGCTGTCGGGATGTAGGAAGCGCCGGCGCCATTTCACCAGTGCCGGAGTCCGCTTGCCATTCAAGAGCCTTCCTCGAAGGAGAGGTCGTGACGATCAGAGCCATCAGAGGCGCCGTCCAGCTCGACGCGAACGAACGTGAGCAGATCATGGACGGCACGACTGAGCTCGTCACCGAGGTGATGAGCAGGAACAAGCTGAGTACCGACCAGGTGGTCAGCGTGATCTTCACCGCGACTCCCGACCTCACCATGGAGTTTCCTGCCCTCGCGGCGCGTTCCCTCGGCTTCCAGGAGGTACCGCTGTTGTGCTGCACCGAGATGGCGGTGCCCGGATCGATGCCGAGGGTGGTGCGGCTGATGATGCACATCGAGACCGAGGTGAGCCGGGCCCAGATCCAGCACGTCTACCTGCGCGGCGCGGCGGCGCTGCGCCTGGACATCGCCCAGTAGCGGCCGCACAGTGACCACGGCCCCGTCCGCTCCGAAGTCCGCCGTCGTGCTAGGCACCGGCCTGATCGGCACGTCGGTGGCTCTCGCGCTGCGCGAAGCGGGCACCGAGGTCTGGCTCAGTGACACCGATCAGGTCAATGCGAGGCTCGCCGCCGACCTGGGAGCCGGCCGCCTGCTCGGCTACGGTGAACGACTGTCAGAGCCAGCCGACGTTGTCGTGCTGGCCATGCCGCCCGTCGCGGTGGCGCCCAGCCTGGCGGACGCTCAGCGACGCGGCCTGGCCAGGTGCTATACCGACGTGGCCAGCGTCAAGCAACTGCCGCTGAGGGCGGCCGCCGAGCTCGGCTGTGACCTGTCGGCCTATGTGCCCGGCCACCCGATGTCGGGCCGGGAGCGATCAGGTCCCGCCGCCGCCCGGGCCGACCTGTTCGCCGGCCGGCCGTGGATTATCTGCCCGACCAGCCAGACCAGTTCCGAGGCGGTCGACATCGTGACCGGCCTGATCGCCGCCTGTGGCGGCGCGGCATCTGAGATGCCGGCCGCCGAGCACGATCGCTGCGTGGCGCTCGTCTCTCATGTCCCGCATCTGCTGGCCGTCTCGATGGCCGCCCGGTGCGCCGAGGCCGACCCTCAGACGCTGGCGCTGGCCGGACAGGGTCTGCGCGACGTGGTGCGGATCGCGGCCAGTGACGCGGGCCTGTGGACCGAGATCCTTACTGCCAACGCCGTACCTGCCCGCGAGATCCTGCTGGCGGTCGCCGAGCAGCTAACCTGCGCCGCGGACGTGCTGGCCGACCTGGCGGGCGGCAACGAGGATTCGGCCAAGCGCCTGACCACGCTGCTGGAGGCCGGGCGGGAAGGAGTCGCGAGGATCCCGGGCAAGCACGGCGGCGCGGCGCCGGACTACGCGGTCGTGCAGGTAGTGCTCGGCGACCAGCCCGGCGAGCTGGCCAGGTTGTTCGCGGCTGCCGGGGTGGCCGGCGTCAACATCGAGGACGTGCGGATCGAGCACTCGCCTGGCCTTCCGGTGGGCGTCGTCGAGTTGTTTGTCCGTCCGGAAGCCGCCTCTGCGCTATCGAGCGGACTGGCAGCGGGCGGCTGGCCGGTAGCATCACCACCGTGAAAGATATGGTTGCCCGATCTCGCGACGGTTCCGGCCCAGACATCAGCCGTGCTAGCCGAATGGGGACGACCCCCTTGAATCCCAGCGAGCCGGATGAAGGTCTGGTCATAGCCGTCGACGGTCCTTCCGGATCGGGCAAGTCCTCCGCGGCTCGCGGCGTCGCGACCGCGCTCGGCCTGCGCTACCTGGACACCGGGGCGATGTACCGGGCGGTCACCTGGTGGATGCTCGAGCACAATGTCGATCTGGCCGATGCCGATTCGGTGATCAAGCAGGCGCTCAGGCTGCCGGTTGAGCTGAGTACCGACCCGGGCGCCGAGCGCGTGCTCGTGGACGGCATCGAGGTGACGGCGCAGATCAGGGAGCGCACGGTTTCCAACGCGGTCAGCCAGGTCGCGGCGCTCCCGCCGGTCAGAAGCTACCTGATCGCGATGCAGCGGCAGATCATCGCCGACGCCGTGACCGCCTCCGGCGGGATCGTCGCCGAGGGCCGCGACATCGGCACGGTCGTAGCTCCCGATGCCGGCGTCAAGGTCTTCCTGACCGCCAGCGAGCAGGCCAGGGCCGAACGCAGAACCGCCGAGCTGACCAGCCAGCCGACCGGCCAGAAGGCGGGCCAGGCGGCCGCCGCGCGGCCGGACGCCGAGCTGACCAAGCGTGAGCAGGCCGCCCGCGACCGGCTCGACGCACCGCAGACCCAGCAGGCGACCGACGCGGTCGAGATCGATGCCACCGAGCTAGGCCTGGCCGAGGTCATCGCACGGATCGTCAGCCTGGCCAGATCGAATCGGGCAACGCAATGAGCAACTCAGGAAAGACCGCGCCGGCCGGATCGGCCCTCGACCCAGACGAGTCCGCCTGGGTCGAGGCCGAAGACGGCGAGGCCGAGGGCGGCGAAGCCGAGGGCGGCGGAGCCGCTGACGACGCCCAAGGGCCGGCCCCGGTACTCGCCGTCGTCGGCCGCCCCAACGTCGGCAAGTCGACCCTGGTCAACCGCATCCTGGGCAGCCGCCAGGCCGTGGTCGAGGACACCCCGGGTGTCACCAGGGACCGGGTCGCCTACGACGCGACCTGGCGTGGCCGGGCGTTCACGCTGGTCGACACCGGCGGCTGGGAACCCTCGGTGGAAGGCTCGGGCCAGCTCGCCGCCAAGGTCGCGGCCCAGGCCAGGGTCGCGGTGGACGCCGCCGACGCCGTGCTGTTCGTCACCGACGCCGTGGTCGGAGTCACCGACGCCGACGCCGCCGTCGCGGCCGTGCTGCGCCGTTCGAAGAAGCCGGTCGTGCTGGCGGCCAACAAGGTCGACGACGCGCCGGCCGAATCCGGCGCTCATTCGCTCTGGTCACTCGGGCTAGGCGAGCCCTACCCGGTCAGCGCACTGCACGGCCGGGGGAGCGGCGACCTGCTCGACGTGATCCTGGACGCACTGCCGCCCACTCCGGGCGAGCGCCTCGGCCCGCAAACCGGCCCGCGCCGGGTTGCCCTGATCGGCCGGCCCAATGTCGGGAAATCCAGCCTGCTGAACAAGCTGGCGGGCGAGGACCGGGTGCTGGTCGACGCGATAGCGGGCACGACCCGCGACCCCGTGGACGAACTGATCGAACTCGGCGGCAAGACCTGGCGGTTCGTCGACACGGCCGGGATCAGGCGGCGGGTCAGCCACACCCAGGGCGCCGACTACTTCGCGGCCCTGCGCACCGAGCGGGCGCTGGAGCGCGCCGAGGTCGCGGTCGTGCTGGTCGATGCCAGCCAGCCGCTGGCCGAACAGGACCTGCGGATCATCTCGATGGTCATCGAGGCCGGCCGGGCGCTGGTGATCGCTTACAACAAGTGGGACCTGGTCGATGAAGACCGCAGGCACTTCCTTGACCGCGAGATCGACCGGCAGCTGTACACCGCCCGCTGGGCACCCAGGGTCAACATCTCGGCCGCGACCGGCTGGCACGTCGACCGTCTGGTCCCCGCGATCGAGAAGGCGCTGGCCGGCTGGGAGACCAGGATTCCGACCGGACGGCTGAACGGCTGGCTGAACGCCTTGATCGCCGCCACCCCGCCGCCCGTTCGCGGGGGCAAGCAGCCCAAGATCATGTTCGCCACCCAGGCCGGAATCCAGCCGCCGCACTTCGTGCTGTTCACCTCGGGTTTCCTGCAGGCGGGCTACCGGCGGTTCATCGAGCGGCGGCTCCGCGAGGAATTCGGCTTCGAGGGCACCCCGGTGCACGTGTCCATGCGGCTGCGCGAAAAGCGGGCTAGCGCCGGCCGCGGCGGCCGGCGCTAGGCGCTAGCCGCTTACCTGATTCCGCCCGCCGAGTAGCAGGACAGGTAGCCGTTGACGTACTCCTCGTCGGAGGTGGCGGACAGGTTGAGGTCCCAGGGCCCGCCGTCCAGCTTGAAGAACGCGTTGCCGATCTGCCCGGCTCCGACCGACTTCGACTGCGGGTCGGCCGCGGTCTGGACCACCTGGACATGCGCCGTATCCGTACTTTGCGCGTTATTGTCCATCGAGAAATTCAAGGTGATAGTCCGGCAGCTGGTATTGGTGCCGAAGGTGATGTCCTGATCGAAATTCGGCGGTGCCTGCGGGAAATCGCTGATCAGGTACACGAAGATCGTTCCGTTGACCTGAACCGTCTGCGTCTGGCAGCCGTCGTCGTCGCTCATGCTGATCTTGCTGTTGTGGTTCTGGTCATTGCAGATATTGGTCAGCGGAACGCGGCCATAAGCGAACAAGACCTTGGACCTGGAGATAACTACGGTTTTCCCCTTATGACCGATTTTGATTCGGTACTGATACTGGCCCATCTGAACCTTGGCGACGCTGGCGGTGCCCGAGTGCCCGCGCAGCGCCGTCACGTCCTTCCAGACGTGCGAGGTACCGAACTGTCGCTGCAGCTCAAGCTTGGATCCCGAGGGCAAGCCCGACGCGGTGTACTTGATGACCGGGCGCGTTCCCGCCGTGATCTTGTTCGTCTTGAAGCTGAAGCTGACCTTGGGCTTGCCGTTGGGCGCCTGGCCCGCTGCCACAGCCGGAGCGGCTGTCCCCAGTGCTAGCGCGGTCGCCGCGGCCAGCCATAGCAAGGCGGGACCGGCGAGAAAACGACGCTTGTACGATTGGGACAATTCGGCCTCCTTTGCATCAGTGGTCCCGTAAGTAATACCGTTAAAATCAATGAAAAGGAAGTTCTCTAGGCATCAGCCTCATGTCTAACAGCGATACGGCAACCGCGCCCGTCCTCACGGTGCCGACCACGGCCGTCAAGGATTCGTTCCTGGCCGGGTCGCGCGATATGTGCGCGGAAGAGGGCAGCGCCACCGACTGGCTCGACCTGGCGGCAGCGGATTTTGGCGCGCTCGTAAGCGTCCGTTCGGTCACCCGGCGGATGTGGGGCGTGCCGGTCACCGAGCTGTGGTACGTCGACGCCGACCGCTACATCGGCACCGTGATGATCAGGCACGAGCTGACCCCCGAGCTACGGCACGACGGCGGCCACATCGGCTACCACGTCGTGCCAGGCGAGCGCCGTCGGGGACACGCCACCGCGATGCTGGCCAGGGCCTGCCGCTGGTGCAGGGACCTCGGCCTCACCAGGGTGCTGGTCACCTGCGATGCCGGCAACCTAGGCTCGCGCCGGGTCATCGAGGCCAACGCCGGAGTCCTGGAAAGCAACTCCGCCGGCATCCTCAGATACTGGATTGACCTGTAGTCCCGCCCGCAGGCTCAGCCGGCGACCCGGCCGAGCAGCTCGCCGAGCAGGCCGAACGACTCCTCATCGTTAGCGTTGCCGCTATGCGGCTCGGTGAACTGGCTTACCGCGATCGCGAGGTCGGCCAGGTCCCACCGCCGCCGGAACAACTCAAGCGCCTCCGGCAGCAAGGCGGTGCCCGTGGCTCGTTCGTAAGCGGCCAGAATCGACCCGTCGCCCGGGTCGAGGTTGCACAGGTCGCGCTCTGGCGGCGAGATCAGCGCCGTGTCCCAGTCGATCAGCACCCAGCCGGTCACCGTCAGCATCGAGTTGCCGACGTGCGGCTCGCCGTGGGTGAGCACGGCTCGTTCCGGCCGCGCCGCCACCTTGGCCGCCAGCTCGTCGTAGGCGGCGAGCAGGGCGCGGATGCCCGGCTCGAACCGGGCGAGGAGTTCCAGCGTCGGCCGCTCATAGGGCCCGCACGCGGCCGCGCCCGCCGGCGGACGCCAGCCGTCGAGCACCAGGTCGAGTTCGGCCCGATGGCCGATCGCCAGATCATCGCGCCGAGCGTGCCTGCGGGTCACGGCCGGGGCGGTATGGATCGCGACCACGTGATCGAGAATCGCCCGGCGGTGTTCCGGTGAGAAGTACTCACCCCAGATGTAGCTGCGCCCCTGGATGAAGGGGTAGAGCGCGAGCGAGAACGCCTCGCTCAGCCTGATCATCGGCTCACCGGCAGCAGTCGGCGCCGATGACTGCACGAACTCCAGGCCTGCCAGCCGCAGATCCATCGCCGCCGCCACCGACGCGCGCAACCGGCCGTACACCGAATCGAGCGGCTCATCCCGCTCCAGCCGCCTGTTCTGCAGTTCGTCGAGCGTGGCGAACCAGCGATCGCCGCCCGCCGCGGTGATCTCCCAGTGGTGGCTGCCGAACCCAAGCGCGCGGTACTCAAGCTCGACCGCGTTCAGCCCCCAGCTGTCCTGTGCCGCCGCTTTGAGCAGGTCAGGCCGGAAGCCGTCGGGAGGGGTCAGCATGGCCCCAACCTAAGCTCGGCCAGGCCGGCCGGTCGACCCAATTTTGCACCGCTTCACTGTCGGTACCCCTCGCTACGGTGGCGGCAGGACCCAACAGCAAGGAGACCAGATGTCGGATGAAACCGTGAGCCCGCTTGCCCGCGCCCTCGATGCCACCGGTCAGGTCGTCGACGCGGTCACCGCCGATCAGTGGCGGGCCTCGACCCCGTGCACCGACTGGACGTCCGCCGACCTGCTCCGCCACCTGGTCACCGGCAACAGCCGGTTCGCGGCCGCCGTGAGCGGCGAACCCCTTTCTGATGAGATCGGGTCCGACGCCGATCTGCCCGCCGCCTATCGCGACTCGGCCGCCGCGCTGCTGTCGGCGTTCGCGGCTCCGGGCGCGCTTGAGCGGGTCGTGACGGTTCCGTTCGGCACCGTGCCCGGCTCCGTCGCCCTGCACCTGCGGGTGACCGAGGTGCTCGTGCACGGCTGGGACCTGGCTAAGGCGACCGGCCAGTCGGTCGAGTTCCCAGCCGACGTCGCCGAGCAGGAGCTGGCGTTCAGCCTGTCGGCGCTGGAGCAGCTCCCGCCCGATCGCCGCCCGTTCGCGCCGCCGCAGCCGGTATCGGCGGACGCCCCGGCGATCGAACGGCTAGTCGCCTGCCTCGGCCGGAGCGTAACCGCGCCCGCCTAGCCTGTGCCCGCCTAGCCTGTGCCCGCCTAGCCTGTGAGCGGGCCGAACGACGGTCGATACGATCGGCGTGGCGTGAATGGCAAGCCATGGGCGATCGGCAAGCAAAGGCGGAAATCATGCGATACGTGCCACTCGGCAACTCGGGTCTGCTCGTCTCGACAGTCGGACTCGGCTGCAACAACTTCGGCAGCAGGCTCGATCTGGCCCGCACCAGGGCCGTCGTCGACGCCGCCATCGACACCGGGATCACGCTGTTCGACACCGCCGACACCTATGGCGGCGGCGGGAAGTCAGAGGAACTGATCGGTGAATCGCTGGCCGGCCGCCGCGACCAGATCGTGCTCGCCACCAAGTTCGGCCATCAGAACGCCGATATGGGCTACGGCCCGGCGGCCGGCGCCAAGGGCGGGCGCCGCTACATCCGGCACGCGGTCGAGCAGTCGCTGCGCCGGCTCCGGACGGACTACATCGACCTGTACCAGATCCACACGCCCGACCAGAAGACCCCGATCGCCGAGACCCTCGCGGCACTGAACGAACTGGTCGCCGAGGGCAAGGTGCGTTACTTCGGCCATTCGAACTTCTCGGGCTGGCAGATCGCCGAGGCCGCCATGCTGGCCGACCGCCACGGCTGGCAGCCGTTCATCTCCGCGCAGAACCACTGGTCGCTGCTGGAGCGCGCCGCCGAAGCCGAGGTCGTGCCGTCCGCCAGGCACTTCGGTCTCGGCGTGCTGCCCTACTTCCCGCTCGCCAACGGCTTGCTCACCGGCAAGATCCGGCGCGGCCAGCCGGCCCAGGAGGGAACCAGGCTCGCAGGCCGCGATGGGTACGTCACCGACGCCAAGCTCGACATCGTCGAGGCGCTCGCCGAGTGGGGCAAGGCCCACGATGTCTCGCTGCTCCAGATCGCGATCGGCTGCCTGGCCGCCCAGCCCGGCTGCTCCAGCGTCATCGCCGGCGCGACCTCGCCAGAACAGGTCAAGGCCAACGCCGCCGCCGACTGGACCCCGTCCGCCGAGGAACGGGCCGAGGTAGACGCGATCACCCTCGGGCTAACCAGTTAAAATCCCCAGAAAAGCTTTTCGAAAGGAGAAAGATTTGCGCCGGCCCGGTTCGCCGGTCCACAGGCCGGTCAACGGACGGGCCGGCGGCCTGAGCACCTAGCGTGCCTTGGCTGCTCGGTGGTAGAGGGCTCGGATGTGGCCGGCGAAGGCGGAGGAATACGAGATGCTCGGCGAGTCGCCGCCTTGCTGGTAGCCGCCGATCACTCCGATGACCGCACCGGTCCGCTTGGCCGGATTGAACGCGCTGATCATCGGGCCGCCGCTGGTGCCGTCGGTGAAGCCGGGGCAGGCGAACATGACCTGGTGGAGCGAGCGGGGGTGGAACTGCACCGCCCGGGTCGAGCAGGACACCCGCTGGCCCCTGCCGTCCGGGTAGCCGAACGCCCTGATCGGCACGGGCAGCGGCGCGCCGAACCGCAGCCGGTCCGCTCCGGCCAGGCCGCGCACCGTAGCCCCGGGTGCTAGGAGCGGGACGTGCACGGACAGACCGTCTGCCTTGGCTGCCGGCCGCACTACGAGAAACGCTACGTCGTCGTTCGGGTCCTGGCTGGCCGCCCAGCGGGAGTCAGTGAACCGCCTGGTCACAACCCACAGCCCGCGCGGGAACTTGCCGCCCGCGTATCCGGGTGCGAACAGCAGGCGTCCGGCGTCAGCCAGGCTGATTCCCCTGACACAGTGCGCCGCGGTGATCAGCAGGTCTCCGGACCGGCTGTCTACGACGCTGGCGGTGCAGAAATGCGCTCCCAGCCGGCTGCCGTCGCGGGTGAACAGCGCACCGACCGGATCTGCGCCCTGAGTTGCGTCCCTGGACGCGGCGTGCTGTGAGTGACTCGGCGGGGGGACCGAGACCTGATTGGCGGCCGGCAGCGCGATCGGTCCGCTGGCCGGGGACGAGATGAGTGCGAGGGCGATGACCGCGGTGCCGACGCTAGCGACGGCGAGCAGAGCCCAACTCCACCGCCACGACCGCCTCATTGCCTCCCCCGAGCCAGATGGAGCCGATTGGGTTCTATCCTGCTTCTGCCCGATCTAAGCAGAACCTGGTCGAATTCGGCCGTCGCGATGCCGCTGCCCTTGCGCGGCGGGCGGCGAATTGACCGGCGCGTAGGATGCCCATGCCGAAATGACGGTGTTTGCCGGAGGGGTACGACCCCTTCGAACCCCCGCAATGCTGCGCAGGAGGTGCCGCGGATGACCCGCCATCGTCCCTTTCGCGCGGCCGCTCTGATCGGCATCGTATTGGCGGTCACCGCCGTCGCCGGCTGCACCGGGTCCTCGCGTTCGAGCGCACGGTCCCTGAAGTCGGCCGGCCCGGTCGCGGTTCCTCCGCTCGCTGCCGGGGTTGCTGAGGGCGGCGTCAGCTGGGCGACGGTGCAGACCGGCGAGCCTGGCGTCGGCGGCCGGTTCTGGCAGCTGCTTACCGAAGACCAGGCGACCGGGAAATGGCGGCTGGCCACCCCGCCTGGTGTCGCCGACAATGCCGGCCTCGCGGTCGCCAGGGCGCCGGACGGAACGATGACCGCCGGGTTCGTGCCCGGTCAGTTGCTGAAGTTCTCGCCGCTTGCTACCAGCACCGATGACGGGGCGCACTGGGCTCAGGCGCTGCTCCCGGCCGGCCTGGCGCCTGACCCGGACAGCCTGGCGGCGCTGCCGGACGGCCGGCTGGTCGCGGTCACGACGACGGCCGTCGAGGAGTCGGCGGCCGGAGCTAAGAACTGGAAGCCGCTCGTGACGCTGCGGGCGCTGGCCGCGACACCGTACGGACGGAGCTGCGGGTTGACCGGCCTGACCGGGACGACCGCTGCGCCGGACGGCTCGGTCCTGATCTCCGGTACCTGCCGCCGATCCGGGGAGCTCGGCCTATTCGGCAACGCGAACGGCCGGTGGCAGGCAGCGGGTCCGGCGCTGTCGAGCTCCTCCGGCGCCGGATCAGTAACAGCAACCGTCCTCGGCCTGGTCTCGTCGGCGGCTGGAGTGTCCCTTCTGATCGACCTCGAAACCTCCCGTGGGCAGGCCCTGATCCCGGCCTGGCTCCGAGCCGGAAGTCGGAACTGGAGCCTCTACCGGCTAGCGGGCACAGTGGCCGGCGTGGTCACCTCGGTGTCCGGCTCGGCCAGCGGAGGGTGGGTGGTGACGCTCGACGGCCGTCGAGCGGTGGCGGCTGAGACGGCGGCCGCGAAGCCGGGTGAGGCCGAGGTAGCTCCGAGTTGGCCCACGACGTTCCGTGCTCCTGAGCCGGATGCCACGATCGTGCCTTCGACGTCTGGCGGATTCACCGCGCTCGTGCCCGCCCTCAGCTCGATCGCGGTCTGGCAGCGGACGGGCAGCGGCTGGCACCGCACCCAGGTGATCAGCGTCGCCTCGGCTCCAGCAGGGCAGTCGTCCTGAATTCACTACGCCGCATCGCCGCCGGCCCGGTCGCGCTAGCGCTCATCATCGGCGGGCTCGCCGCCTTCACCGTCGTGATGCTGCTCGGGCCGTCGGCGGCGGTGCCCAGAATCGACTCGGCCGGGCCGATGCTGTGGTTCGACGTGCGGCCGGGCGCGGGGCTCGTGATCGCGCTCGAACGACTTGGTGCCCTCGCCGGGGCACTGGGCACGATCACCGGCCTCGTGGCGGTCAGGGGTGGCTGGCGGCCCTCGCCCTGGCTGCTGACCGGCATCGGGGTGATCGCGGTGCTGGCGTTCGTGTTCCTGCCCCCGGCGGGCTCTACCGACGTGCTGAACTACGCCAGCTACGGCCGGATCGCCAGCCTCGGCCACAGCCCCTACGTGATGACCCCGCAGCAGCTGCTGAACTCAGGCGATCCGGTCGGGCGGCTGACCCCGGCCGCGTGGCGGACCGCGCCGACGATCTACGGGCCGGTCGCCACCGCCGCGCAGTGGGCCGCCGCCGAACTCGGCGGCGAGTCGATGGCGAGGATCGTGTTCTGGATCAGGCTGGTCAAGGCGCTGGCCTTCCTGGGTACCGGGGCAGCGCTGATCAAGCTGGCCAGCTCGGGGGCCTCCGGGGGGTCGTCTCCCCGGGTTAACACTGCGGGGGGTTCCGGGGGGTCGTCCCCCCGGGACAACACTGCGGGGGGTTCCGGGGGGTCGTCCCCCCGGGTTAACACCGACGATCAGGCCAGGCAGCTTAGGGTGGCCCTGATCTGGACCGCCAGCCCCCTGATGCTGTTCTGGCTGGTGGGCAGCGGCCACGTCGACGTGTTCATCGCGTTCTTCACGGCTTGCGCGCTGCTCGCACTGCGGCGTGCCGGGGTGGTGGCGGGCTTGCTGGCGGGCCTGTTCGTCGGCGCGGCGATCGCGGTCAAGCTGACCTACGCGATCGTGGCCGCCGGCCTGGCCTGGCCGGTCCGGCGTTCGGCCGCCACGATCCTGGCCGGAACCTGCGCGGTGGTCGCCGTCGTCGGATCGAGCTACCTCTGGCCGGGCGCGACGAACACGGCCGCGCTCAGCCGCCGGCTGTCGGCCGGTGCCCGGTTCATCTTCTACCTGCCGCAGGCGCTGGCCTCGCGGCCGACCCTGCTCACGGCGCTGATCCTGGCCGCAACGGTCCTGATCGCCGTGCTGCTGATCCGCGGCTTGCCCCAGGAGTCGGCCGGTTGCCCGGCCCCGGGCATCAGGCTGGTGCTGGCGCTGGCCGTCGCGTCGCTGGTGGTGCTGCCCGTGCAGACACCCTGGTACGACGCGCTGATCTTCGTCCTGCTCGCGCTGATGCCGGCCAGCGGCCTGGACTATCTGCTGGTTGCCCGCTGCCTGCTGCTTACCGAGCTAGTCCTGCCGGGCGCGGCGCCGGACACCGGCCTGTCGGGCGCGCTGTGCGGGTTCGTGAGTCACGTGGGGATCTTTGTCGTGCTGGCCATGCTTGTCGTCGAGTCCTGGCGGCGGAACTGGCTTCCTAAGCAGGCGCGGCCCGTCCCGGCGTAGCTTGCGCCGCGCCGGGACGGACCTTGGGGCCTTTTGGCTAGGGAGTCAGCCGGTGCAGGTCGCGCGGGAACGCGGTGACCTGGCGGACGTTGGCCGCGCCGGTCAGCCGCGCGGTCCAGCGTTCCAGGCCGATCGCGAATCCGCCGTGCGGCGGCATGCCGTGGCTGAAGACCTGCAGGTAGCTGGCGTACTGCGCCTGGTCAAGGCCGCGCGCCGCCAGCGCGGCCAGGTAGTCGCCGTGATTGTGCAGCCGCTGACCGCCGGTGACCAGTTCGAGCCCACGGAAGATCAGGTCGAAGCTGCGCGAGTAGCCGGGCCGGTCCGGGTCTGGCTGGGTATAGAACGGGCGCTTGCCCATCGGGTACCCGGGCACGAACAGGAAGTCGCTGCCGTGCTCGCGCAGCGCCCACTCACCTAGCCAGCGCTCGTCGGCGGGGGACAGGTCAGGCTCGCCGCGCGGGTCCCAGCCGGCCTTCTTCGCAATCAGCTTCTGTGCCTGCGCGAAGTCCAGCTCCGGGATCTGCGCCGGAACCTGCGGCACCTTGGCATCGAGCAGGTCGGCCGCCTCCCCGGCGTGCTCCTGCACCCCGGCCGCCATGCCCGCGATGGTGTCCCTGAGCATGGCCATCACGTCGTAATGGTCGGTGATGAAGCCGAACTCCGCGTCCAGGCTGGTGTACTGAGCCAGGTGCCTGGCCGTGTCGTGCGGCTCGGCCCGGAAGACCGGGCCAACCTCGTAGACCCGCTCGAACACGCCCACCATCGCCTGCTTGTAGAACTGCGGCGACTGGGCCAGGTAGGCGGGCTGGCCGAAATAGTCGATCGCGAAGACGTTCGCGCCGGACTCCGTGGCCGCCTGGACGATCTTCGGCGTATGAATCTCGGTGAAGCCATGGCCAAAAAGCGCGGCCCGGAATCCGGCCTCGCTGGCCGCGGCGATCTCGAGCCCGGCCCGCAGCGCCGGATGCCGCAACGTGGTCGGCGCGTGGTCGAGCACGGTCGGCAGGGCGGCGGTGACCGTGGGCCGGTAGAGGTCGAAGGGCGGCGGCTGGGCCGGACCGCTCAGGGCGGTCACCACCGGCTCGGTGATCTCCGCCCCGCCGGGCGCCTGGCTGTTCGCCGTGACCGTGCCGGTCACTCTCAGCACGGTTTCCTCGGTAAGTCCGGCGGCGCTGGAGATTGCGGCCGGGTCTGCGAGCACGGCCTGGGCCAGGCCGCTCCGGTCCCTGATGATCAGGAAGCTGACCGATTTGAGTTCCCGGCGGCGATGCAGCCAGCCGGCCACGGTCACCCGCTGACCGGCGTGGTCGATCAGGTTCGTCGCGAGAATTCTGCTGGCTGCAGCGCTGTTTGCTGCACTGCCGGTAGCTGACATGAGGCACTCCTGGGAATCGTCGGTGCCCCTTGGGAGTGCGGGCGAGAAGGGAACTCGCTGTGCCACCACACCTTCGCCGGGCCGCCGTGAGCGTCGGGCCCGGCCTCGTGGGCCTGATGACGGGGGCTAGCCGGCGGGGCATTGGGCGCATCCGCTGGGAGCGGGCGCCGTTCCTCCCCGCGCTCGGGAGGGTCTTCACGCAGGGGCGCGAGTCCGCCTTCTCAGCTGCCGGCGGCTCTCTGTGCAGGCGTAACCGTGCGCTACTTGTCTCCGTCAGCGCGTTGGGCGCCAGTCTAGTCCAGGCGTCGGCCGGCCTGGATCCGATAAATCCTCAGGCCGCCCAGCGCGTACGCGGGCTGCGGGCGCGGTCGCCTGCGCGAGGTCCTGGGGACGGCCTGAGCGCACGAAAAGGTGCGCTACTTTTGGCACTGCCCGTATCGCGTTTGTCTCGCGGAAAGGTGGCGAACTTCATGACTGGTTTTCCGCCGCCAGCGTCCGGCTCCCCCTCAGATGCCGCGCCGGGCTACGGCCCCCGCGGCCCGGCCGATGATCACCTCTGGGCGCTGCTGTCCTACGTGCTGACCCTTGTCGCCGGCTTCATTGCCCCTTTGGTCATCTATGCGATCAAGCTCAACGAGTCTCGCTATGTGCGTTTTCACGCGGCTCAGTCGCTCAATATGGCGCTCACCGGACTGATCTACGCGTTCGGCGGCTTCTTGGTCGCGCTGATCTTGGGCATCGTGACCCACGGCCTGGCGCTGTTCCTGATCATCCCGGCGTTCGTGGCCTATGCGGTGGCTCACCTGGTGTACCTGATCATGGCGGCGGTCGCCGCCAACCGCGGCGAGTATTACGAGGTACCGACCCTGATCGCCCTGCCGATGGTCAGCTAGCGATGCGCAGGCGTCCTATCGGCCGGAGTACTGCGCTATGATCTGTGCGGTCAGTAGGGCAACGGGACGTGGCCCAGCTTGGTTAAGGCGCTGGTCTGGGGGACCAGAGAGCCCGGGTTCAAATCCCGGCGTCCCGACACATTCTTCGCGATCCGCGCGTTTTGCGCGCGTCGCGGGCGTGGCATCAACCCCGGACGCGGTACGTTGCCATAAGCGATGAGGACCCAAGGATCGAGTTACGGGCAGTCCTGGTGGAAGACCGCTTCCGCCGGGGGGGCCCGGCCAGCCCCAGTCCCGCGCCATCGGCGCCGGTGGTTTCGGCTCGTACTCAAGGCCGTGCTCGGCCTGCTGCTGATCGTGGTGGCCGGGGCGGCGTTCATCATGGCGATTACCCCGTCGGTAGGTTCGGCCTGGTCGCTCGCCCGTAAGGAGGCCACAGCCCATCACGCGCCGTTCCCCGGCCCGCCGGTCTCGCACCGGTTCTCGGCCGCGTTGATCGCTACCGAAGATCACCGGTTCGGATCCGAGCCTGGCGTCGATCCGATCGCTATCGGACGGGTGCTGTTCGCGGGGATAACCGGCGGCGGCGATCAGGGCGGGGCCACGCTGTACCAGCAGGTAGCAAAGGTCCTGTACACGCCGAACCAAGGCGGGGTCCCGACCGAGATCAAGCAGATCGCCCTGGCGATCAAGCTGAAGTACAGCTACACCGACCCCCAGGTCCTGCGGATGTACGCCGCGATCGTGTACTTCGGCCATGGCTTCTACGGACTGCAGGCAGCCAGTTGCGGCTACTTCGGGCGCCAGCCGAATCACCTGTCCTGGCCGCAGGCCGCCGTCCTGGCTGGCCTCGTGCAGGCGCCGTCGGCCTACGACCCGCTGGTGTTCCCCCGGCTGGCTCGCTCCAGAGAGCAACATGTGATCTCCAGGCTGGTCGCGACCACGATGCTGACCAGCCGCCAGGCCGCCAAGGCGATGGCCGTGCCGATCTCCAGCCTGACCGCCAGCGCCGGCGGCTGCCGCGCGTAGAGCGATTGCCCGGTGTCGGGCCGCGCAAGCGGCCTGCGCCGCAAGGCAAGTCGCTGTGAAGCCACGGCTAGTTGCCCTGAGCTGGGCAGGAGCAGCGCCCTAAAGGTTTGAGGTGGGGCTGGTGTTGTCTATGGGATTTGCGGCTGTGTTGCAGTCAGGAACGACCCGGTGAATCCGCACATTCACCGTGAAAAAACCCGGTGAAACGGCATATTCACCCGGAAAATTTATGATCTTGACCGCCATCCGTGAGGCTGATGATGCCGCCGGGTTGGGTGTGGCGGGGTGGCTCGTGCGGCGGGGATGCTTGGGGTGGTTAGCGGGTTAGTTCTGAGCGGGGGCGGTCTTGGGGGTTTGAGGTGGGGTCGGCGCGGCCTTTGCGATGTCGGCCGCCGCCCAGGTTCGCCTGGTCTTCTGGGCGGATCCAGATCCACTTGCGGTAGGACCAGAACCTGAACAGGGTGCCGATGCCGATCCCGACCAGGTTCGCGACCGTGTACCAGATCCGGCTGGACAAGCCGAGGACGTCGGTGACCAGGCCGATGCTGCCGTACTGGATCAGCAGGCCGACTCCGTTGAGCACGAAGAACAGGATCGTCTCGATGTGAGCGCCGCCACCCTGGCGCTTGGCGAAGCTCCAGTAGCGGTTCCCGACGAACGCGAGGATCGTCGCCACGACCGTGGCGATCGTCACCGCGGTGAACTTGCCCAGGCCGAGTTCGTAGTGGAGTAGGTCAGAACCCACTAGTACGACGATGACCCCGGTGCCGCCGACGATCAGGAATTTGGCACCCTCGTGAATGACCTCACGAAAACGTTGATAAGCCCTGGTCAGGAAGTGCGCCCGCGGGGCGGCACCCCGGCCGTCGGTCAATGTGATTTGCCGGCGGGGGTGGTTGTCGGGGCCGGGTTGCTCACCGCTGTGCTGGTTACGACGGGGGCAAGAACGGGCTCGATGGCCTCGTGACCGATCGGACCGATCGGCGCGTCCTGAGGCTTGGTCGCCCACACCCACCTGCGGTAGGACCAGAACCTGAACAGGGTGCCGAGCACGATGCCCACGATCAGCGCGACGTTCGCCGGGACCTTGCCGGTCTGGTTGAGCACGTGCACGGTGAAGCCCAGGCAGGCCAGCTGGATCAGCAGGCCGATCCCGTTCATCACGAAGAACAGGAAGCCCTCGCGGCGCATGCTGGTGCGCTCGCGGTGCCGGAACGTCCAGTACCGGCTGGCGAAGTAGGCGAACGTGGTCGCGATGACCGTCGCCATAACATTCGCGGTCAGCCAGCCGACGTGAAGACTTGACTTCAGCACGTTGGTGCCGCCGTCGGTGATGATTACGCCGATGATGCCGACGATGCCGAACTTAGCGCCCTCATGGATGAGCACCCTGAATTGCTCATACAGTCTCCTGGCACTATCCACCGAGGCGGCCTCCGTTCGGTTGCATCATCTTGCGGTGCTACCCGCACGGTGCTACCCGTACTGGTGGGCATCGAAGCACCGAGCGCAAGATTACCGTGCGAGCCGGGATACGTGGTCCGACCCGGCGATTCACTCATACGGATGTTGCGTGCGATAAGAGAATAGATTACCCATTGTAACCGTTCGGCCAACGCGCGTAACTTAGCGCTAACTAGGACATGCGGGGCAACCTGCGCGGGGCCCGAATCTCGTTCGGGAATGTCAGACCCTGCGGGTATGGTCACGGGCGTGGCTGATCAAGAAATCCTCATTCGGGCGAGGGGGCTGCGGAAGCAATTCGGTGACTTCGTTGCCGTGGATGGGATCGACTTCGAGCTCGGCCGCGGGGAAGTATTCGGCTTCCTTGGGCCCAACGGGGCAGGCAAGTCCTCGACGATGCGCATGATCGGCTGCGTGTCTCCGCCGTCGGGCGGCGAGCTGACCATCCTCGGGCTCGATCCGGACCGGGACGGGCCGGCGATCAGGGCCAGGCTCGGCGTAGTCCCGCAGGAGGACACCCTCGACATCGAGCTGACCGTGCGCGAGAACCTGCTGATCTACGGCCGGTACTTCGGGCTCCGCCGGGACGTGATCGCCGAGCGCACGGCCAAGCTGCTCGACTTCGTTCAGCTCACCGAGCGGGCCGGCGATCAGGTCGAGCCGCTGTCGGGCGGGATGAAGCGGCGCCTGACGATTGCCAGGTCGCTTATTAGCGAGCCGGAGATCCTGTTGCTCGATGAGCCGACGACCGGGCTCGATCCCCAGGCCAGGCACGTGGTGTGGGACCGGCTTTACCGGCTCAAGCAGCAGGGCGTGACGCTGGTGCTGACCACGCACTACATGGACGAGGCCGAGCAGTTGTGCGATCGGCTCGTCGTCATGGACGGCGGGAAGATCGCCGCCGAGGGCTCGCCGCGCGAGCTGATCGCCAGGTACTCGACGCCTGAGGTGCTGGAACTGCGGTTCCCCACCGCTGAGCATGAGCACGCGCCCGACAAGCTCGCCGACATGCCGGTGGCCAGGATGGAGGTGCTCGCCGACCGGATCCTGCTTTACGCCGACGACGGCGATGCGGCGCTCGCCACGGTCAGGGCCAGGGGTCTAGAGCCGCAGACCTCGCTGGTCAGGCGGAGCACCCTGGAGGATGTCTTCCTTCGGCTGACCGGCCGCCGGCTGGAGGACTGATGGCCACGGTCGAAGGCGTCGCCGCGCGCTCGTTCGCCATCCGGCAACTGCGGTTCTGGATCGTCAACTACCGCAGGACCTGGCAGGGATCGATTTACTCGAGCGTCCTCAACCCGGTGCTGTACCTGGGCGCGATGGGGCTCGGGCTCGGCAAGCTCGTCGATCAGCACAGCACCGCGAGCCTCGGCGGGGTCAGTTACCTGGCGTTCCTGGCCCCAGGCCTGCTCGCGGCGGGCGCGATGCAAACCGCGGTGGGGGAGTCGACCTATCCGATCCTCGCGTCGGTCAAGTGGCTCAAGACCTACCAGGCCGCGGTCGCCTCGCCGCTCCGGCCGGTCGACCTGTTCCGCGGGCACCTGCTGTTCACCGCCGCCCGGCTGCTCATGAACTCGGTGATCTTCCTCATCGTGATGGTGGCGTTCGGTGCCGTCAGCTCGCCCTGGGCGATCGCGAGCATCCCGGCCGCGCTGCTGACCGGCCTCGCCTTCGCCGCGCCGATCGAGGCGTACGCGATCACCTGCGAGAAAGACGCGTCTTTCTCGATGATCTTCCGGTACGGGATGATCCCGCTGTTCTTGTTCTCCGGAACGTTCTTCCCGGTTACCCAGCTTCCGGTCGCGATCAGGCCGCTGGCCTATGCGACGCCGCTGTGGCACGGCGTCGACCTGTGCCGGTCGCTCAGCCTGGGCACCGCCAAGCTCTGGCCATCGCTTCTCCACGTGGGGTACCTGCTCGTGGTCATCGCGATCGGCATCTACGCGGGCAACCGGACCTATCCGCGGAGGCTCTATGCCTGAGCTGGCGCTTCGGATCCTGCCGCTCCCGCTGCTGCGCACCCGCAAGCTGGGGCTTGGCGGCGCGGGCAGCGGCTACATCATCGAGCGGCACGCCCGGGTCTACCGGCACGTCTGGGGCATGTTCTTGTCCGGCTTCGTCGAGCCGTTGTTCTACCTGCTGTCCATCGGCATCGGCATCGGCAAGCTGGTCGGCACGGTGACCGGCCCGGGCGGCCATACGGTCGGGTTTACCAGCTTCGTCGCCCCGGCCCTGCTGGCGACCTCGGCGATGAACGGCGCGGTGCTCGACTCGACGTTCAACGTCTTCTTCCGGCTCAAGTACGCCAAGTTCTACGACGCCGCGCTGGCCACTCCGATGCGACCGGACGAGATCGCGCTCGGTGAGATCGGCTGGGCGCTGATCAGGGGCGGCTTGTACGGCATCGCGTTCATGATCGTGATGGTGGCACTCGGGCTCGTGCATTCGGTCTGGGCGATCGCCGCGGTGCCGGCCGCGCTGCTCATCGGCTTCGCGTTCGCGGGCGCCGGCATGGCCGCGACCACGTTCATGACCAGCTGGCAGCACTTCGAGTACGTGATGCTGGCGACTCTGCCCATGTTCCTGTTCTCGACCACCTTCTACCCGCTCAGCGTCTACCCCCGGCCACTGCAGATCGTGGTCGAGTGCACGCCGCTTTATCAGGGCGTGGAGTTGCTGCGCGGGCTCACGCTTGGCGTGGTCGGTCCTGGCCTGCTCGGCAACGTCGCGTACCTGGCGATCATGGGCGCGATCGGCCTGCTGGTGGCCGGCCGCCGGATCAGCCGCCTCCTGCTGAAGTAGAGCCGAACGAGCCGAACGAGCCGGCCTCGCGTGCTTGATGACCTCCGGTCATCTGCGCGTGGGGCCGCTGTATCTTCCCGGGGGTCCGAACCCCCGGACCCCCGCGATTGCCGGCTGGGCTGGTTCGAATCGCGATCCGTTATGCCCCGATCAGATCTGGCTCAGCACCTCGCGCAGCGGATCAAGCCCGATCGAGCCGAGCGCTAGCGCCTGGCTGTGGAATTCCTTCAGGTCGAACTGGGCCCCCTTGCGGTTCATGGCGTCATCGCGCGCTTGCAGCCAGATACGCTCGCCGAGCTTGTACGAGGACGCCTGACCCGGCCAGCCCAGATAGCGGTCCAGTTCGAAGCGCAGCATCTGCTCATCGACTTGGACCCGCGACCGCAGGTACTCCCAGGCCAGTTCCGCGGTCCAGGATTCGCCGGGATGCCAGTGCGAATCGGCCGGAATCGGCAACTCCGTGTGCACGCCGATGTCGACCACGACCCGGGCGGCGCGCAGCAACTGCGCGTCGAGCATGCCGAGCTTGTTGCCGGGGTCGGACAGGAAGCCGAGGTCGTCCATCAGCCGCTCGGCGTACAGTGCCCACCCCTCGCCGTGACCAGAGACCCAGCCCATCAGCCGCTGCCAGCGGTTGAGCTGGTCAGACATGAACACGGTCTGGGCGACCTGCAGGTGATGACCGGGAACGCCCTCGTGGAAGATCGTGGTCAGTTCCTTCCAGGTGGAGAACTCCTCCACCCCGTCGGGAACCGCCCACCACATCCGTCCCGGCCGGCTCCAGTCCTCGCTGGGAGCGGTGTAGTAGATGCCGCCGTCGCCGGTCGGCGCGATCATGGCTTCGATCCGGCGGGCGGGCTCGGGGATATCGAAGTGCGTCCCGTCCATCTCGGCGATCGTGGCGTCGGCGACGCCCTGCATCCACTCCTTGAGCGCGTCCCGGCCGGTGATCCGCCGGTCCGGGTCGGCGTCGAGTTCGGCGGCAGCATCGGCCACCGACCCGCCGGTCACGATCTTGGCGGCGATACGCCGCATTTCCCGCTCGATCCTGATTACCTCGGTCCAGCCCCAGGCGTAGGCCTCCTCCGGATCGATCTTCGCGCCCAGGAAGTCACGTGCCGCGAGCGCGAACCGTTCCCTTCCGACGGCGTCTCGCTCGGGCGCGAGCGGCAGCAACTCGGCCGCGAGGAACTCGCCGAACTCGGCGGTGGCGGCGTTGGCCGCCCGGGCGGCCCGGTCAAGATCGTCTCTGAGCGCTCCTCCCGCCGGGATTCGGGCGGCGAGCCCGTCGTAGAAGCCGGTGTCGGCCGCTGACCACTCGGCGCACTGCCTGGCGCAGGCCGCGACCTGCCGGCGCGGCGCGATCTCGCCTTTGGCGGCGCACCCCCGGTAGGTCTGCTTCAGCCCCTCGTAGGCCTGCGGAACCAGTGCCATCCGCGCCGCGATGTTCCGCTGATCTTGCTCGGTTTCGGTCGGCATCAGATCGAAGATCTGCCGGACAGATTGCAACCACGAGGCGATCACGTTCAGTTCACTCATGGTCGCGCCGGACTCGTGCAGCTCGTCGCTGACCGTCAGGCGCTCTATCATCGCCTGCTTGGCGACACTTTCCCGCGGGCTCGACGCCTCGGTCCGGGAGATCGCCTCGAGCGTGCGCTTGGTGAGCTCAGCCCTGGCCTCGAAGCCGGCCGGCGTGAGATCGGTCATTAAATTGTCGTAACCCGCGATCCCCGCCGACGTGGCCGCCACCGGATCAAGTTCCGCGCTCCGGGTGACATAGCCATCGGCAATCTGATCGATAGTGCTCATACCAACGAATCTACTCTCTATCGCCATCATGATCACGAAGCAAAAGTCCCGCGGCGATGACTCGGAGACCCCCCGATCGTGATCCTGCCATCCCCCTCACCCGGTGCGTCAAGCCAGCTTTTTCCTTACTGCGCCGGCGTCAGGGTGGTGCAGGGCGTCGAGGTCTCCAGGGCCTGGTGCCAGGCAGCGCGGGCTGAGGGCAGATCGCCAGCGGTTTCCTGGGTGTCGCCGAGGCGGGTCAAGGCGTCAGCTTGGTGGTAGCGATCGCCGATCAGGTTGGTCAGTTCGACCGCGCGGCGAGCGCAGGACACGGCCGCGCGATACCGAGCGCTCGGTGCGACCTGGCCATCGCGGTCCGGTCGTTCAGGTCGGTGGCAGCCGCCAGTGCGGCTCGCTGCAGCTGTACCCAGTCGGACCAGCGGCCCCTGACGTTCAAGATAGGCAGAGGCGACCCAGCCGAGCTTCCAGACGTGGCTGGGGAACCCGGCCGGGCCGGCCGCGAGGGCGGCGGCCAGCAGCGCGTCGATTTCGGCCCCTGCCCTGCACCGCGGTCTAGCTGAAGTAGCGGCGCGGATTGCCGACCAGCATCGCGTCGATCTGGTCCGCGCCGACACCTCGCTCGCGCAAAGCGGGCAGCACGATCTCGTGGATGAACGTGTAGTTGCCGGCCCGAGCCTCATCGTGGGGGAACCAGTCGATATAGCAGGCGGCGTCGTGCGAGAGCACGATGCGATCGGCGTAACCCCGTCGGCACAACTCGGCGATCACGTCGCAGCGCCGCTCTAGCGAGGGCGACATTCCGATGCCGAACCGGTCCATCCCGAGCAGGCAGCCCGCGTCGGCGACCTGCGCCAGGTAGCCGGGGTCCTTGCTGTCGCCGCTGTGCCCGATCACCACCCGGCGCAGGTCTGCCCCCTCTTCCCGAAGCACCCGGATCACCTCCAGCCCGTTGCGGGTACCGGGATGAGTGTGTACGGTGACCGGCGCTCCGGTCAGCACATGGGCCCGGGCCACGGCCCGCAGCACGCGCTCGACGCCCCGCGTCAGCCCCGCCTCATCGACCGCGCACTTGAGGAACGCGGCCTTGACCCCGGTGTCGGCGATTCCCTCGGTGATGTCGCCGACGAAGCAGTCGGTCATCGGGTCCTCGCCGCTGGCCGTCATCCGCCTGGTCCGGTAGCGGAAGTAGAAGGGCACGTCGTTCCAGGTGTAGAGGCCGGTCGCCGGCACGATGTGCATTGGCGTCAGCGCCGCGACCCGCTGAATCCTCGAAATATCGCGCCCCAGCCCGATCACGGTCGGATCGACGATCGTCTGGATCCCCGCCTCGACCGCCTTATTGAGCTGCGCCGCGGCGTGTTCTGTCCGTGCGGCTTCGTCCCAGTCGCCCGGGTAGTTCCGCCTGATTTCCTCGTTCAGCACGAACACGTGCTCGTGCATCAGCGTCGTCCCGAGCAAACCCGCATCAATCGGACCGCGTACCGTCTCGACCATCGCCATGAGCAGACCGTAACGTGTCAGAGTGCGGTCTGCGGACTTCGTCCCCAGACCGCACTGTGAGTGTGTTTGCTAGACCTGTACCGGCCGGTAGTTTTGCTGACTAAGCGCCCGGTTACGCTTGTCCGAACGTCTCGGGAGGCAGCAGATGGACTTTGGATTCGACGCGCGAACCGAGGAGTTCCGTAGCAAGCTGCTCGCCTTCATGGACTCCCACGTCTACCCGGCCGAATCCGTCTTCGCCGACCAGGTCGCGCAGGCCGCGGCGAGCGGCGACATCTGGCAGCGACCGGGTGTGATCGATGACCTGAAAACAGAAGCCCGCAGCCAGGGCCTGTGGAACCTGTTCCTGACCGTTCGCTCGCACGCTAATGGAGCAGACCAGGCCGGCCAGATCGCCGCCAAGCACGGCGCCGGCCTCACCAACCTGCAGTACGCCCCGCTCGCCGAGATCACCGGCCGCTCCGGCGCGATCGCGCCCGAAGCCCTGAACTGCGCCGCGCCCGACACCGGCAACATGGAACTGCTGGCCGAGTTCGGCAGCGCCGAGCAGGTCGAGCGCTGGCTGCGCCCGCTGCTCGAGGGCGAGATCAGGTCCGCGTTCTGCATGACCGAGCCGGACGTGGCCTCCTCCGACGCGTCGAACATCGCGACCTCGATCGTCCGCGACGGCGACGAGTACGTGATCAACGGCCGCAAATGGTGGTCATCCGGCGCGATGGACCCGCGCTGCAAGCTGCTGATCGTCATGGGCAAGACCAACCCGGGCGCCGACCGGCACCGCCAGCAGTCGATGATCTGCGTCCCGAAGGACACCCCGGGCGTCAACGTCAAGCGCAGCATGCGGGTGTTCGGCTTCACCGATTCCACCCACGGCGGTCACGCGGAAGTTGAGTTCACGGACGTGCGAGTTCCGGCCGCGAACCTGATCGCCGGCGAGGGCGACGGCTTCGCGATCGCCCAGGCCAGGCTGGGCCCGGGCCGGATCCACCACTGCATGCGGTCGATCGGCATGGCCGAGCGCGCGCTCGAGGCCATGTGCCGCCGGGCCACCAGCCGGATCGCGTTCGGCAAGCCGCTCGCCGACCAGGGCGTGATCCAGGACTGGATCGCCGAGTCAAGGGTGCGGATCGAGCAGGCCCGCCTGCTGGTGCTCAAGACCGCCTGGCTGATGGACACCGTCGGCAACAAGGGCGCGCACACCGAGATCCAGGCGATCAAGATCGCGGTCCCTTCGATGACCGAGTGGGTACTCGACAAGGCGATCCAGACTCACGGCGGCGGCGGGGTCAGCCAGGACTTCCCGCTCGCCCAGGCCTGGGCCGGAGTGCGCACCCTGCGGTTCGCCGACGGTCCCGACGAGGTCCACAAGCGTTCACTCGCGCGCCGCGAGTTGCATAAGTACAGCTAGCGGTCGGTCTTCTTAAACGCAGAAAGGATAAAGATCTTCATGGGAGAAAGCATTACGCGGGTTGCCGTCGTTACCGGAGGCGCACGCGGCATCGGCGCGGCGATCTCGAAGCGGCTCGCGGCCGACGGAATGGCGGTCGGCGTGATCGACCTCAAGGAAGGCGACTGCGGGGCAACGGTCGACGCGATCAAGGCGGCCGGCGGCCAGGCGTTCGCGGCCGGGGCGGACGTGAGCAACGCCGAGCAGGTCACCGCGGCCGTCGGCGCGATCGCGGCGGAGCTGGGCCCGCCGGCGGTGCTGGTCAACAACGCGGGCGTGCTCCGCGACAACCTGCTGTTCAAGATGTCCGATGACGACTGGGACACGGTGATGAACGTGCACTTGAAGGGCGCGTTCTTGATGAGCAGGGCCTGCCAGAAGCACATGGTCGAGCACAAGTACGGCCGGATCATCAGCCTGTCGTCCAGTTCGGCGCTCGGTAACCGGGGCCAGGCCAACTACTCGACCGCCAAGGCCGGACTGCAGGGCCTGACCAAGACGCTGGCCAAGGAGCTTGGCCAGTTCGGCATCACCGCGAACGCGATCGCGCCCGGATTCATCGTGACCGACATGACGGCGGCGACGGCCGCCCGGGTCGGCGTCGATTTTGAGGACTTCCAGAAGGGGGCGGCGGCCGGGATTCCGGTGCGCCGGGTCGGACAGCCTGAGGACGTGGCTCACGTGGCGTCGTTCCTGGCCAGCGAGGGCGCTGGGTTCGTTTCCGGCCAGGTGATCTACGTGGCGGGCGGGCCCCTTTGCTAACGGACGAGGCGAGTTCTAATGGCCAGGCGCCCGAAGTTGCGCAGCAACTGAGGGACCAGGTAGGTAGTTTTCTCGCTAAATATGATCCAAAGACCACCGAGCGACTTGAGTTCGTCAGGGCCCGGTTCGACGCCGGGCTGGCCTGGGTGCATTACCCGGCCGGGCTCGGCGGCCAGGGGCTGCCGCGGACGATGCAGAAGGTGGTGGACGCCGAGTTCACGGCGGCGCAAGCGCCGACCAACCGGCCAGAGCGCAACGCGATCGGCCTCGGCATGGCCGCGCCCACGATCCTCGCCTACGGCAACGACGAGCAGAAGAAGCGCTGGCTCCGGCCGCTGTGGACCGGCGAGGAGATCTGGTGCCAGCTGTTCAGCGAGCCGGGGGCCGGCTCTGACCTCGCGAACCTGGCCACCAGGGCGGTCAGGGACGGAGACCACTGGGTCGTCAACGGGCAGAAGGTCTGGACCTCCTCGGCACACATGGCCAAGCGCGCGCTGCTGGTCACCAGGACCGACCCGGATGTGCCCAAGCACAAGGGGCTGACCTACTTCAGCGTGGACATGACCTCGCCTGGAGTCGAGGTCCGGCCGCTGCGCCAGGCGACCGGCGAGGCCGAGTTCAACGAGGTGTTCCTGTCCGACGTCGCCATCCCGGACACCGACCGGATCGGCGAGGTCGGCCAGGGCTGGGCGGTGTCGACCGCGACGCTGATGAACGAGCGGGTCGCGCTCGGCGCGTTCCAGTTGCCGCGCGAGGGCGGCATGATCGGCTTCTCGGCGGCGACGTGGCGGGAGAATCCGGAGAAGCGGACGCCGGGCCTGCACGACAAGCTGCTGCGGCTCTGGGTCGCGGCCGAGGTGTCGCGGCTGTCAGGAGAACGGCTGCGGCAGCAACTCGCCGCCGGGCAGCCAGGGCCGGAGGGTTCGGGCGCCAAGCTGGTCTACGCCAGGCTCAACCAGGAGATCGCGGACTTCGAGATCGAGCTCCAGGGCGGGGATGGCCTGCGCTACAGCGACTGGAGCATGCGCCGGCCCGAGGGCGCCGACTTCTACGGGCGGGACGCCGGCTACAGGTTCCTGCGGTCGAAGGGCAACACGATCGAGGGCGGCACCTCGGAGATCCTGCGCAACATCGTCGCCGAGCGGGTGCTCGGCCTGCCGCCGGAGATCCGGCTCGATAAAGACAAGCCGTGGAAGGATCTCCCCCGATGACTGTTCAGACCGAGCAGCGGCAGCCGGACATGACCTATTCCGAGACGGAGACTGAGCTGCGCGCCGCGGTGCGGTCGGTGCTCGAGGAGAAGGCCGCTGCCGCCGACGTCCTGGCCAGGACCGAAAGCGGCGAGACCTACGACGCCGGGCTGTGGCGCACGCTGGCCGCCGGGATCGGCTGCTCCGGGCTGCTGATTCCCGAGGAGCACGGCGGCGCGGGCGCCTCGTTCCGCGAGGTCGCGGTCGTGGCCGAGGAGATCGGCCGGTCGGTCGCGGCGGTGCCGTTCTTGGGCAGCGCGGTCGTGGCTACCGTCGCGCTGCTTGCCGCCGGCGACACCGAGTTGCTGGGCGGGCTCGCCGACGGATCGGTGACGGCCGCTCTGGCGGTGCCGTTCGAGTCGATGCCCGGGGGCCTTCCCCAGGCGAAGGTCCGGATCGGGCCCGCCGCTGCCGATGACCAGGACGGGACCTATCGGCTGTCCGGATCGATCGCCGGCGTCGCTGACGCGCTGCCGGCGGACGTCTTGATCGTGCCCGCCGATGGCGTTCCTTACGGGCTCTACGTGGTGCAGGCCTGCGCCGCTGGGGTTTCCAAGTCTCCGGTCATCTCGCTCGATATGACCCGTCAGCTGTGCGACATCACGCTGGATTCGGCTCCGGCGCGGCGGATCGCGGGCGGGCCGGAGGCGGACTCGGCGATCGAGGACGCGCTGCGGGCCGGAGCCGGGATCTTGGCCGCCGAGCAGCTCGGGCTGGCCGAACGGGCGCTCGACATCACGCTGGCCTACGTCAAGCAGAGGTATCAGTTCGCCCGGCCGGTCGGATCGTTCCAGGCGCTGAAGCACCGGTTCGCCGACTGGTGGGTGGCGGTCACCCAGGCCAGGGCGGCGTCCAGGTACGCGGCGGCCTGCCTGGCCAGCGACGACGCCGACGTGAGGGTGGCGGTCGCGCTCGCCAAGTCGATCTGCTCGGAGACGGCGTTGCACGCCGGCCAGGAGATGATCCAGCTGCACGGCGGCATCGGGTTCACCTGGGAACATCCGGCGCATTTGTATCTGAAGCGGGCGAAGACCACCGCCCTGGCGTTCGGCACCCCAGACCGGCATCGAGCGAGCCTGGCAGCGCTGGTAGACCTGCCGGCCGCTCCCTAAGTTAAGTACGTAGCCTCGCGTGTTTGGTGGGGCGGCGGACGGCGGGTCGGCGCATACTGTCTCATGCTCTCTTTACCTACCGACCAAGACGTCGACACCGCCGCCCGCCGACTGCGGGCTAGCCTGACCACCCCTGGCCTGCGCACCGCTGTCGCGGCCTATTTCAACGAGCCTGGATTCGCTGGAATGACCTTCAGCGATCTTGGTTACAACCCGCCGCTGGCGTTCACCTCCGACGATCTGCTCGCGGTTGCGCTGCTGGACATCACCTGGCGGCCGCAGGTGGTCAGGGTGCTGTTGCAGACTCACCGGCAGCAGTTCGGCGAGTTGCTGGCCGACATCCCGACCGATGTTGACCTGTGGGATGCCTCCGACGTGACGCTGAAGCACGTCGACATCATGTGGGACGTGCTCACCTCGATCGAGGGCATCGGCACGGCCAGCGCCACCAAGCTGCTGGCGCGCAAGCGGCCCCGGCTCTGCCCTATCAGCGACAGCCTGGTCATCAAGGCCGTCGACGTACCCGGTCGAACCTGGGATGTGCTCCGTCACCTGCTCGCCGAACCCGGCGCCCGGGCCGACGTGGAAGCACTCCGTCCGGCTGCGGCATCGGCCGCGAGCCTGCTCTGGATCCTGGACGTGGCGCTGTGGGTATCGCACAGCAAGTCGGCCGCGGCTCAGGAGATCCGGATAGCCGCCGGCCTGCCGGTCTTTTAGCCCTCCGCTGCTGAAGGCTCCGCGCTTGCCGGCGTGATGTCGGTGAGCGTGCCGTCTTCTCTTGCCGTCCACCGGACCCC
>DATNFM010000043.1:0-5705 GCA_035606435.1 Streptosporangiaceae bacterium
CTCTTCCTCGCTGGCTTCGTTCTCGTCGCCCTCGCTGGTCTGCGCCGGCTCGGCGGGCATCAGGATCGGGACGCTGATGTGGTCGGAGTACTTGGCGATGATCGCGCGCAGCCTGCTCTGGTTCAGCAGGTCCTCTTCGTCATCGCGCAGGTGCAGCTGGACGGTCGTACCGGCCGTGGGCCGCTCCGCGGGCATGATCGTGTACTCGCCCTTGGCGTCGGACTCCCACCTGACCGCCTCGTCGGCGGGAAGCCCGACCCGCCGGGTTAGGACCGTGACCCGGTCGGCCACGATGAAAGCCGAATAGAAGCCGACGCCGAACTCGCCGATCAGGTTCGCGTCCTTACGCTGATCGCCGGTCAGGGCCTTGAGGAACTCTTTGGTCCCCGACTTGGCGATGGTCCCGAGGTTGTCGATGACCTCGGCGCGGCTCATCCCGATGCCGTTGTCGGAGATGCTGATCGTGCCCGCGTCGGCGTCGAAGCTGACGATGATCTGCAGCGGCCCGTCCGCTTCCGGTAGTTCGTTGTTGGTCAGCTTCTCGAGCCGGAGCCGGTCTATCGCGTCGGACGCGTTCGAGATCAGCTCGCGCAGGAAGATTTCCTTGTTGCTGTAGAGCGAGTGAATCATCAGGTCCAGGATCTGGACCACTTCCGCCTGGAAGCTAAAGCTCTGTGCGTCCTGAGTCTGGGTGTCCTGATCCTGCGCCTCACTCATTGTGGTTCAGAAACCTTCCGCCGTCGTTCCAAGGGTTTGCGTCATAGTTACCTTAATCGCCCGGGCCGCGTGGCGTGATGGCGATCAGCTACCGGTTGACTGGCCCTTTTGGGTCGCCGGGGCGTGGGTCGACACCACCGAGCCGTTCGAGGGGTTCTCGCGCAGCGTATTGCCTGAGCAGGAGAATCGTTCTGGCCTCGCCAGGTCTGGCAGGTAGCCGCGCGGACCCATTTCGAGCTCGGCCGGCACCTGCGTCTGGCGGCGGTCCCGCAGACGGCTTAAGGCCCGGCGCCGTGGCGCCGGGCCTTAAGTTAGCGACTCGGTCGCTGCGTAGCCGACCTTGATCAGCTACGGCATGAAGTTTTGTTGGCCTGTATGGCCGTCCCCGCGCCGCTATGCTCTGCTGCCGCCCGTAGCGGTTACCACAAGAACGGGCCCTTCGCGTTGAAGACCTCGTAGACCCAGGGACCAGGCCGAACTGTCGGCGACTTGGTTACCTTGCGTCGATTCGCCGCGTCGGCGTGAGTCTTGGCGCTGTGGCCAGCCTTCTTGCTTTGAGCGCTGGCGTGGCTGCCGCTAGAAGGGTGGCTGCCGGTCGCAGCCTGCGCGGCGCCGACTCCAACTAAGGCGAGGGCGGAGATCAGAACTCCGCTAGTCGCCAGAACACGGACCGCCATTGCCACGGGCGCGGGGCGAGCGCTGCCCGGTTTGCGTATCCGCGTGATCGCATGCCTTAACGATCTAAGAGTCTCCATGTGAGGGTCTCCTCATCAGAAATTGGACATCTTGTCCTCCCAAGGACGACAAGCTACACCAGCACGAGACGCTTTACGGGGCAGTTGCGATGATTCCTGCGATGCAATTTTCACCGCCGATTGCATCCCTCGACGGTGGGCCGTCCAGCCCCGTCGGCCGCCCCGCACGGCGCGGCCTGTGGCCGGGCCGGAGCTCGTGACAGTGGTCCTATAGCTCTAGACGCAGTGGTACTGCCTTCACTTACCCGCGCCATAAATGACCTGAGACGCAATCCGCAAGGGCGCGACGCAAATCACGATGAAACTTTCACTGCCAGAATCCTGACAGAATTCATTGAATCAATCCGTTCTTGCTATTCGCGCTGGATTCATGTGAGAGTTGCCTATAACCGGGTATTAAGGGGTCACAATGTTTCTGCAGATTCCTTTCGGCGGCAACGAGCTTGCCGCGTAGGCGATAGAAGCAAAACGATCATGGAATTCCGGGTCCTCGGACCGACCGAGTTGTGGTCGGATGGCGAGCAATATGACCTTGGGCCAGCCAGGGAACGCAGCGCGCTGGCGATACTCCTGTTGACGCCGCGGACCATCGTGCCCGCCGAAACTCTCATCGACCGCCTGTGGGGCAACCAGCCGCCGCCCAAGGCCAGGGAGAGCCTGTCCGTCTACATGACGCGGCTGCGGACCTCGCTCAGGGAGGCCGTCAGCGACAGCGTCAGGTTGGCCGGGCGGGCCAGCGGCTACGTGCTTGACCTTGACCCCGACTCGGTTGACCTGCATCAATTCCGGCGCATTCGCCGTCAGGCGAGCGCGCTGCGGGCCAGCGGCGATTTCGATCACGCGGCTCACGTGCTGCGCGATGCCGATGCGCTGTGGCGCGGTCCGGCGCTGGCCGGGATCCGGGGCGACTGGGTTGCCCGGATGCGCGACAGCCTCGAAGAAGAGCGCCGGGCGGCGATCCTCGAACGAGTCGAATGCGATCTTGAGCTCGGCCGGCACGCGGACCTGGTCGGTGAGCTTCGCGGCTTGCTGGCCCAGTACCCGCTGGACGAGACGTTCATCGCCCACCAGATGACCGCGCTGTACTGGAGCGGCCGGCCAGGCGACGCATTGAGCCTGTTCAGACAGACGCGCGACAGCCTGATCGAGGAGCAGGGCACCGAGCCAGGGCCAGTGCTGTCCGAATTGCACCAGCGCATCCTGCGCCGCGACCCCGACCTGGATGTCAGGCTTGCGAACCGGCGGACCGACTCCAGCGCGGTGCTCGACACGTTGCCCCCGGAATCCGCCGAGTTCGTCGGCCGCGACGATGAGCTCGCGATGCTGACCGGAGAGCACGGCGACGCTCCCAGGGTCTGCGTCATCGAGGGCATGCCGGGCGTCGGCAAGACCACACTGGCGGTCCGGGCAGCTCGTCGGGTTGCTGGCCAATACCCCGACGGAGCTTTCTACCTAAATTTCCACACTCACGATCCAACGACACCGCCATTGGACTCGGCGGAGGCGCTGCATCGGCTGCTGACGATGCTCAATGTGCCGGCCGCGCAGATTCCGGACGCGGTCGGCGAACGCGCGGCGTTGTGGCGGACGCAGCTGAGCCGGCGGCGCGCCGTGGTCATCCTGGACGACGCCGCCAGGCATGACCAGCTGCGGTCGTTGCTGCCGACCTCCGGGCGGTCGCTGATCTTGGTCACGACCCGGCGCAGACTGCCTGACCTCGATGTCGCCCGGGTGCTGACGCTCGGCGTGCTGTCGCTCGATGACGCGGTCCGGCTGTTCCACGAGACCGCGGGATCGGCGGGATCGGCCGCCGTTGGGGACGGCAGTGCGGTTGAGGCGGCCGTCGGGCTGTGCGGGCGGCTGCCGCTCGCGATCCAGCTGGCTGCGGCCCGGCTGACCAGGGGAAGCAAGACCGACCTCACCGAGCTGATCACCGAGCTCTCATCGTCTCCGGCCAGGCTCGGCGGGCCCAGCCCGTCCAGCCAGGAGGTGATGTCCGCGTTCGAGCTTTCCTATCGGTCGCTGGAACCGGACCACCAGCGGTTCTTCCGCCGGCTCGGCGTCAACCCGTGCTCGGATGTCAGCTTGCAGGCCGCCGCCGCGCTGGGCGACGGCACTCTTGCTGAGGCGGAGAAAGCACTGAGCGCGCTGCTCGATCATCACCTGCTGATCAGGGCGCCCGCCGGTCAGTTCAGGTTCCACGATCTCATCCGCGGCTACGCGGCGGCTCGGGCGGCGGACGAAGACCCGCCTTCTGAGCAGCGCCAGGCCGTTGCCCGGTTGCTGGACTACTACCTGTACACCGCGGACAAGGCCGACCGGGTGCTGTACCCATTCCGCTACCGCCTTGAGGTGTCGGTCAGCTATCCCCCGGCCGTCGTTCCGCCGCTTGGCACCGAGGAAGACACGACCGCATGGCTTGACCTCGAGTGGCGCAACATCGTGCAGGCAGCCCAGTACGCGGGCCAGCACGAATGGAAGCGCCGGTGCGTGGACCTGACGCACGTGCTGGCCGGCTTCGCGGAGGTCAAGGGCTACTGGGACGAGGCCATCGCCGCCAACACCGTGGCTCTGCAGGCAAGCCGTGACCTGGCCGATCAGACCAGGACCGCACGCGCCTGCCTCCAGCTGAGCGTGGTGAACAAGCAGGTCGGCCGGGGCGATGCGACGATGTCGCTAGCGGAAGAAGCGGCGGGGGTCTATCAGTCCCTGGGCGATCAGCGAGGGCTCGCCGAGGCGCTCGATCATGTGGGACAGGCCCATCAGCGCGCGGGCCGGGCCCGCGAGGCACTGGCCTATTTTGACGAGGCCAGAACCCTTTACGGACGCGTGAATGACGCGCACGGAATGGCCAATACGTTGAGCCATTCGGCGCTCACCAGCTGGTACCTCGGTCGTTATCCTGACTCGTTCGACAACCTGCAAGAAGCGCTCTCGCTGTACCGGGACATGGGCGACAAGCGCGGCGAGGCTAAGACTCTTAATAACCTCGGGAAAATGCAACTGCATTCCGGCTACCACCGGGACGCGCTGGAAAGCTTCCAGGATTCTCTGGTTATTTTCGGTCAGATAGGCGGCGCTCAGGGCCAGGCGGTCGTGTATCACAACATAGGCACCGTCTACCAGTACAAGGGCAGCTACGAAAAGGGACTCGCCGCGTACCGCCGGGCCCTGGCCATCTACCGTGACCTGGGCGATCTTCCGAACGAAACGCAGGTGCTCAACGCGATCGCCCAGATTTACCAGAGCGCGGAGTGCTTCGATGAGGCGCTGATTCACTTTGAGAAGGCGCGGCTGATCGCCGAGGAAATCGGGGACGTAGCCGAGCAGGTGGTCACGCTGCGCGGTATAGCCGACCTCCAGCGCGGAACCGGCCAGTACGGCGCGGCGTTCGAAAACTACAACACGGCGCTGCGGTTGGCCCGGGAGATCGGCGATCCTTACGAAGAGGCCAAGGCGCTTGAGGGAATCGCCGAAGCGACACTGAGCACCCAGAAGCCGTTCGCCGCCCGGATCATTTTCCGCCAGGCACTCGACATCTTCGAGCGACTCGGTGTTCCCGAGGCAGAATCGGCGCGCATCCGCATGGAAACCACCGAGCCGGCCCTCGGCCGCCGGACATCTTTACCCGCCGCAGCCGCCAGGTAACCCGCCCCGCCAGGTGGCCGCCCCCGCCAGGTGGCCGCCCCCGCCAGGTAAGCCGCCCCCGCCAGGTAAGCCGCCTCGGCGGCCCCAAGATGTCGTGGCGTCCCGGGAAGCCACAACATCGGTGCCTCCCTGACGTTGCTCCGGCGACCTCGGTGCCTACCTGGTGTCGTTGCGTCCCGGGACGCTACTACAGTAACGAGGCTTTGCTGTCGCCCTGGGCTGCAGCGAAGTCCCCCTGCTGTAGTTGCGTCCGGGGAAGCAACTACAGCAACGGGACTCTGCTGTTGTTGGCAGGCGCTAAGCGAGGCGCACCTAGGCGGCCGGTCGCGTTCAAGCCCGAGTTTCTCAGGCTTGGGCACCCCTGGCAGGCGGGCGCGAGGCAGGTGAGCCGGTTTCGCTTCCAGATGCGCGCGCCGGCGCCGCCCGGGCCGGGCTGCGTTCGGCCCGACCGCTGACTGGCGTCGCGCTTCGTTCGGCGATGCGTGCCGGCCGGCCCTGACTTAGCCCCCGTCGCGACCACTTAGCCCTGGCTGCGACCACTTAGCCCTGGCTGCGACCACTTAGCCCTGGCTGCGACCACTTAGC